>JANWKN010000042.1 GCA_025451355.1 Pseudolabrys sp.
AACCGTCGGTCTCATGGCAGCAAAAAACATGAAGGCCACCGGCATTGATCCGGCAAAAATCGAAACCATCATCGTCACGCATTTCCATCCGGATCACATCTTCGGCCTGATGGCGAAAGAAACGAATGCGCAGACTTACCCGAACGCGACGATCTATCTGCCGAAACCGGACCTTGCGTGGTGGACCGGATCGTCGGTCCCGCAGCCTGCGCAAGGAATTAGCAACCGGGTCAAGGCGACTTTCCCGAGTTGGAAGAACGTCCAACAGATCGACGGCGACAAGGAAGTTGTCGGCGGCGTTCGCGCTGTCGCAACACCGGGCCACACGCTGGGCCACACCAGCTATCTCGATAGCGATCCGGTAATGGCGGAGACCAATCGGCGCAAGATTATGGATCGCGCCATTGCCGACAAGCTAGTAGTGACCGGTTATCACTACAGCATGCGGGCGCCGGTACGATCAAGCGGGATGGAAACCGCTACGTTTTTGTTCCGGTGAAAACTTAATTTGCACGATGCAAATTGGGAGCGCCGGCGGACGTCGGCGCCTTCCTCGTTCCGGTTAAAGCGCGAAACTGGTGCCGCAGCCGCACGAGGCTTTTGCCTGCGGATTTTTCACCTTGAACGAAGCACCGATCAGATCGTCAACAAAATCGATTTCCGATCCAGTCATGTAGTTGACTGAAATCGGGTCGATCAGAATGACAGCACCGTCGCGGTTGATCACAAGGTCGTCGCTAGCTTTGGAATGCTCCATGTCGAATTTGTATTGAAAGCCCGAACAGCCTCCGCCTTCGACGCTGACGCGCAGCATCGTTCCGCTCGGCTCGCCTTTGAGGATCTCGCCGATGCGTCGTGCCGCCCGTTCGCTGACGGTGATGCTCGCGTTCATTCGCTTACCTTTTCGGGCCTATCCTATTGGCAGATCGCCCAACGGATAGTTAAGTGCGCGGATCAATGAGGTCAATGCGCACAATGGCGGTCGATTCCAGGCGCGAGCGGGCCATTTATGCCAGCGATCCGCGGCAAAGCCGGGGCCGGCGCTACGATGAACCGGCAAGTCCGAGCCGCAATGCCTTCCGGCGGGACTGCGACCGAATCATTCATTCCGCAGCTTTTCGGCGCTTGGCGCACAAGACGCAGGTATTCGTCTATCACGAGGGCGATCACTATCGCACGCGACTGACACACACGCTCGAGGTCGCGCAGATTGCCCGCTCGCTCGCTCGCGCTCTCGGACTCGATGAGGATCTCGCCGAAGCGCTAGCACTCGCACATGATCTCGGTCACCCGCCGTTCGGCCATGCCGGCGAGCGAGCGCTTGACGAATGCCTTGCCGGGTACGGTGGCTTTGATCACAACGTCCAGGCATTGCGCATCGTTACGGATCTTGAGCGTCGATACGCGGGCTTCAACGGCCTGAACCTTAGCTGGGAAACGCTCGAAGGCCTCGTCAAGCATAATGGTCCTTTGGTTGATCGGTCGGGCGCGGGGGTCGGCCGCTATGCCAGACAGGGTGCGCCCGCACCAATCATCGCGTATTCAAGAATTCAGGATCTCGAATTGTGGACCTATGCCAGCGCTGAAGCACAGGCCGCCGCTTTGTCGGACGACATCGCTTACGATACCCACGACATCGATGACGGTTTGCGTGCCGATCTGTTTACGCTTGAGGATATCTCGGAAGTACCACTTGTCGGAAATATCCTGAACGAGATCGACGCAAAACACCCCCGCATTGAACCGGCGCGGCGGGTGCACGAAACGATGCGTGTACTCATCACCCGCATGATTGAAGATGTGATTGGAGAAACCGGCCGACGTGCGGCGATGCTGAATCCGCGCTCGGTGGCCGAGGTTCGTGACGCCCCGCGGCCGCTTGTGGCCTTTTCCCCGGCAATGGAAAAAGCCGACCGCGAGATCAAAGCGTTTCTTTATCCGCGAATGTATCGCCACGACCGCGTGATACGGGTTATGGCCGACGCCGAAGGTGTTGTGCGTGGCCTGTTTGCGCATTATACGCAAACACCTGCTGATCTGCCTGAGGAATGGAGTGAGGGGATCGACACCAGTGACGCGTCATCGCGCTCGCGACGTATCGCGGAGTATATCGCAGGGATGACTGACCGTTACGCGCTCATCGAGCATTCAAAATACTTCAAGGCGACGCCGGAACTGCGTTAATCGCTTAATCTCCCCTAAATAACCGTCATCCCGAAAAGAACGCGGGCGGCAGAAAATCTGCCGCTCGCGCTTTGGGATGACGAATAGCGAATGTTTAGAACCACCCGCCTACCCACTCCACGACGGCGGCGGCGTCTTCAATGACCCTGCCGCCCGTCTCCTTGACTACCTGGATAGGATGTCCGGTAACAACCCCGACCAAGGCGGCACCAACGGTCACACCAGCGGCGCCAACGGCAACAATCGGGCTCGCGACGACAACCGCGGTGGCATTGCCGGCGGCCTTTAGATCGTCGGTGAAATGACCCCGGGCGGGCCGTTGTTTGCTCCTGCAGTCGGTTTTGTAGCCGCGCTCGCGACTGCCAAATTTGCCGCGACCGTTACGTCGCCATTCGGATGGCGCATAAGTTGTACGCTTGCACCCGCCTGGACTGATGCGGCGCCAGAAAGATTCATCGATCCACCCGGCATGGTGACGGTATTGGTGCCATTGGACACGGTGATTGTGCCGGGTGAGGTAGACGTTGCGGTGAGTCCCTTGCCATTAAATATTGCAGAGGTCGTGACACCGTTGGACAGCGTTACAGTCGTATACGCTGGAGATGGACCTTTGGGGTTGGCTTTGCTGCCGTCAGCCTGTGATGGAGGAAGAGTAGGACGTGTACTGCCATTCACTCCGCACTCGGCCGTCGGAACAATGATATTTCCGCAAGCCTTTTTCTTCTTTTCTGCCATCTGTTTCTTTTTGTTGGTGCGCAGCACTCTTTTCACATTGGCTGGCTGACCGCTGATCACGAAGTGGGTCGCGCACCGTTGCCTTGAGAGTTATTGCATTGATGGTGATCGCCTTTTGCCATCAGTGCGGCGACCGCCACCAAGACGATCGTCGAGTACTTCAGTCTGGAAATGTTTGTCCGCTTCGTCATCTCTTCGCTCCGATGTTGGCTCTGTTGGGCGCGCTGGAGTCTGTGCACGAAAATCGAGCGCCGCCGTATTCCCAGCTTGGTGCGGCGCCCATGAACTCGGGCTGAACTGGATGTAATCAAGATGACAGCTTGTCGCCTCTGGTGCGTCATTCGATCGGGTGATGGACAATGAATTTGAACGCCAAAAGCGATGACATCGTCGTTACTGCGTGACATCCTCCAAACGAACGATAATTGACGGTCGGTGCGACGATGAGCGTCAAAACGGACATTCCTTCTGAGGTCGACCTCTTGGTTGCAGGTGCCGGCCCTGCGGGTATGGCTGCCGCGCTGGTGGCCTCACTTGAGGGTCTCGACGTGCTCTTATGCGAGAAGTCCGATCAGGTCGGCGGCACCGGTGCGACTTCAGCCGGCACGCTTTGGATTCCAGGTAACAGCCAAAGTCGCGCAGCGGGATTCAGTGACAGCGCGGAGCAGGCTGACCGCTATCTAAGCGCGTTGATCGGTGACGGGACCAATCGCGATTTGAGGAATGCCTATCTTCGAACCGGGCCGGCTGCGATCGACTATCTGTGCGCACGATCCGACGTCCAGTTCCTTCCCTGCGGCAAACACCCCGACTATCGTAGCAACATGCCTGGTGCCGCATTGGCCGGGCGCGCGATAGTGCCGGAGCCGTTCGATGGACGTCTGCTTGACAGTGATTTTCGCCGCATACGTCCGCCGGTAGCAGAGTTCATGCTGCTCGGGGGCATGATGGTCGGCAAGGCTGACATTTCTCGACTCATCGGCCGGTACGAGTCGCTCGGCAATTTCGTTTATTCCGCAAAACTGCTTTTTCGTTATCTGGCGGACCGGTTGAAATATGAACGCGGAACGCGGCTGATGATGGGCAACGCGCTCATCGCGCGATTGTTTTACAGTTTGCGCAAACGCAAAGTGCCGATCCTTTTCGATTCTTCAATCGTCGAGTTGATGGGCAACCGGGACGGCGTCAAAGGCGCGCAAATGGAAATCAACGGTAGGCAAGTCGCGGTGAAAGCCCGCAAAGGCGTAGTGCTGGCGACCGGTGGATACGCGCACAATAAACGCCTCCGCGAGGCTTTTATGCCTCGTCCTGTTCCCACACATTCCATGAGCTGCGAAGGAAATACAGGTGACGGCATTGAGCTTGGCAAAAAACTGGGCGCCTCGCTGGCGCCGGAACAAAGCACCAGTGGACTCTGGACGCCAGTTTCGATCGCGCAGAGGAGCGACGGCACCAAAGGTTTGTTTCCGCATCTCGTGCTTGATCGCGCCAAGCCCGGGGTGATCGCGGTGAATTCAACCGGCAGGCGCTTCGTCAATGAGGCTGCCTCTTACCATGACTTCGTGCTGGCAATGTTTGAATGCAACAAAACGATACAGTCGATCCCCGCCTGGTTGATTTGCGATTCTGATTGTCTCCGCAGGTATGGTTTGGGCGTCGTGTATCCGGGCCATCGCAATCCGGCAAAGTTCCTCGACAATGGCTATCTTGTTAGCTCGCAAGTCCTCGAAGCGCTTGCCGGAAAGATTGGTGTTGATGGCGGGCAACTGTGTAGCACGGTCACGCGCTACAATGCCTTTGCCAAGACCGGCATCGACATCGATTTTGGTAAGGGCGAAACCGAGTTGAACCGCTTCAATGGGGATGCCAGTCATAAACCCAACCCGTGCATTGGGCCGTTGGTCACGTCGCCCTTCTATGCGCTTGCAGTGTGGCCGGCCGACATCGCGGTCAGCACCGGACTTGCGACCGACGCCGATGCGCGCGTTCTTGGTAACGACGGAACCCCCATTCCAGGTCTCTATGCGTGCGGCAATGATATGGCGTCGGTGATGGCGGGGAGTTACCCGGGGCCGGGCACGACACTTGGTCCGGCAATCGTATTTGCCTATCGTGCCGCCATGCATGCAAAAGGGCTCGCACTGTAGAGCTCGCTTGTGCGGTGGTCGGCGACCAATTCGATCGCGCGGAGGGACCTTTCATGGCGCGTCTTGCAGGCAAAGTTGCATTTATCACGGGTGGGGGTGGGGGCATCGGCCGGGCTACCGCGGAACGATTTGCGGAAGAGGGCGCGAAAGTTGTAATCGCGGAAATCGATGTTTCACGTGGCGACGCAGCCGCCGAATCTGCACGAGCGCGTGCCAAAAACTCGGGTGGAGATGCTCATTTCATCCACTGTGACATCCGCGAGAAGTCAATGGTCGAAGCCGCCTTCGCGGAAACGATTGAGCGGTTCGGAAAACTAACCATTCTGCACAACAATGCAGGCGGCTCGACGCTGCAAGATGGGTCTGTCACTGATGCGCCCGAAGAAGAGTTTTGGCGTGCGATAAAACTTGACCTGTACGGAACTTTTCTCTGCTCTAAAATAGGAATCCCCCATATCATTAAATCTGGCGGTGGCTCGATCATCAACATGACGTCGTCGATCGCATTGAGCGCAGTTCCGGGACGCGATTGCTACACGGCGGCAAAAGGCGCCATTGCAGCGCTGACGCGATCCATGGCGGTCGAATACGCCAAGCAAAAGATTCGCGTGAATGCGATTGCCCCATCGGTCACATTATCGGATCGGGTAAAAAAACTGCTCGAAGGCTCGAAGGACATCGAGAAGCTTGCGACCACGCATTTGTTCGGACTCGGGCTGCCGATTCACATGGCTGACATGGCTGTCTATCTGGCGTCCGATGAGGCGGCCATCACCACGGGTCAGATCCTCGTTGTCGATAGCGGAGCGACAATCTGGTAGGAGGAATGTCCCTGGACGCGGTTCTTCGATTTTTTTGACTCCCCCTCCGAATTGCGTTAGCCGCAGCGCCATAATGGCTCCGAAAAACCAATCCCATCATCTATTTGCGGCCATGCTCACGCGCGTCCAAAGCGCTAGTACGGCCGTTCTTGGGCCCGGAGCAGAGATTAGTCGGATTGTAGTCGAGCCGCCCCGCGATCCGAGCCATGGCGACATGGCAACTAATGCACCTATGGTGCTTGCGAAGGACGCTGGCAAAAAGCCGCGCGAACTGGCGGAAAGCATCGCGGATAAATTGCGTTCCGATGACAAGATAGCGTCCGTCGACGTTGCCGGGCCCGGGTTCATCAATCTCACACTGAAGCCGAATGTCTGGTGTGAGGAACTCCTTGTGGTTCTCGCGCAGGGCGCGGACTACGGTCGTAGCGATATCGGCAAAGACGAACGGGTCAACGTCGAATATGTTTCGGCCAATCCGACCGGTCCCATGCACGTCGGTCATGGTCGCGGAGCCGTGTTCGGAGACGCGCTTGCCAATCTCCTCTTGTTCGCCGGTTATGATGCTACGCGCGAATACTACATCAATGATGCAGGCGCGCAGGTGGACGTGCTGGCACGCTCCGCTTTTCTGCGTTACCGCGAGGCGCTCGGCGAGGATATCGGCTCTATTCCCGAAGGCCTTTATCCCGGCGATTATCTAAAGCCTGTCGGAGGCGAACTCGCCGCGGAATACGACGTCAAGTTGACCACGATGAAGGAGAGCGAATGGCTCCCCATCGTACGCGTCAAAGCGATCGCCATGATGATGGATGTTATTAAAGATGATCTTGCTGCGCTCAATGTGCATTTCGACGTGTTTTTTTCCGAACGATCCCTGATCGAGGGCGGGCGCGACGAGGTCGGAACCACCATCGAAGGCCTGCGCGAGAGCGGCGAGGTTTACGAAGGCAGGTTGCCGCCACCCAAAGGTGGATCTGTTGAGGATTGGGAAGATCGTGAGCAGACCCTTTTCCGTTCAGCGGATTTCGGCGATGACGTCGATCGGCCACTCAAGAAATCGGATGGCAGCTATACCTATTTTGCCTCCGATATTGCCTACCACCGATCGAAAATTGATCGTGGCTTCTTGAATCTCATCGACGTTTGGGGCGCTGACCATGGCGGCTACATCAAACGCATGCAGGCCGCGGTCAAGGCGGTCAGCGCCGGCAAAGCCAAATTGGATGTGAAGCTCGTACAGCTTGTCCGCCTGTTACGCGCCGGCGAACCGGTGAAGATGTCGAAGCGCGCCGGTGAATTTGTCACTTTGAGAGAGGTGGTGGATGAGGTCGGACGCGATGCCGTTCGGTTTGATATGCTTTATCGCAAGAATGACGCGGTGCTCGATTTTGACCTCGCAAGGGCTATCGAGCACACGCGTGAGAATCCCGTCTTTTATGTTCAATACGGACATGCTCGCGGCATGTCCGTATTCCGCAACGCGCGCGAAGAGATGCCGGACCTTCCTGCGACGGCTTCGGCACGCAGGGCTTACCTCCGGCAGGCGCCGGTCGATCGCCTGAGCGATACTGGCGAGGTCTCGTTGTTGCGGCGGATGGCGCTCTATCCCCGCGTCATCGAAGGCGCAGCTGCGGCCCATGAGCCTCACCGGATTGCGTTCTATCTATATGAATTAGCAAGTGAATTTCACGCAGTCTGGACGCGAGGGAAGGACTTGCCTCATTTACGCTTCATTATCCAGAATGATCGAGAAACGACAAAGGCGCGGCTCGCCCTAGTGGAGGGGATAGTCACCGTACTCGCCTCGGGTCTAGCATTGCTCGGGGTCAACGCGCCGGAAGAAATGCGATAAGCCTCGTCCTTGGGGATCTGCTTTTGGCGTCTTTGATCGCCAGCGGCTATAAAGTAGAGCAGGACGAGCACAGTAACCGGGGACCGAATGGCGGACGAACAAAGCCAAAGACCTTATCGTGCAAGTGAACCGCCTTTGCGCGGCCACGCGAGGGCCTCTAATGATCCGCTCGCTGAACTCGCTCGTCTTATAGGGCAAGCCGATCCGTTCGGAGAATTTGGACGGGACACCGCGCGTCGCCCGGCCGCGTCGGTCGAACGCGCCGATTGGAGCACACAAACTCCCAATTCACCGTACGCGCCGCAAGGCGAGACTGATTGGCGTGCATCGACATCGCCGAGACCGGATAGCGACGCTCATTATCATGCGCGAGGCGGGGTTGGAGACCAGGCCGGGCCAATCGATTACGACGACCAGAACTATGGGCGCGAATCACATGGCAGCGGGCAGGCGACCACCCGGGATAATCTCCACCAAGCCGACCCCGAAGCGCGTGGTTATGCGCCTGGCCAAAACGACTATCAGTACGACAGCTACGAGCAAGGCGCGCCTCAACTCGAGGACGAATACTATGATGAAGTGCCGTCCTCTCGTCGGCGCGTGGGGGTTATGGCGATTGCCGGCGTATTTGCTTTGGCTTTGATTGGCACTGCCGGCGCATTCGGTTATCGCGCCCTCTTTGGCTCGTCTGGGTCGCCACAGCCGCCGCCTGTTATCAAAGCGGATACTGGGCCCAGCAAAATTGTCCCGGCGGCGAGCGGCAAAGATACACAATCAAATAAGTTGATCACTGAGCGCGTGAACGAGCGCGGCCAAAGTGAGAAATTGGTATCGCGTGAGGAACAGCCGATCGACAAACCGACGACGGTTGTATTGTCGCAAGTTGCCCCACAGCAGTCGTCATTGGGTAGCGGGGTCGTTGGAAGCGAGCCGAAGAAGGTTCGTACGATCGCGATCCGCCCAGATCAGTCGGGTGACGTGGCTCCGGCTGCCGCGCCACTTGCGACAACTGCTGCCGCTCGCGCCCCCCAGGCGTCGAGCGCGCCTGCAAAACCCTCCGCAATGCCTGCGCGACCACCCGAAAACCTGACTGCTGACGCTGATTCGGATTCGACGCCTACTCCCGTAACACGCTCCGCGTCGCCGGCCCGGGCGCCATCGTCTGGCAATTCCCCTCTGTCGCTGAGCCCTGATGCGTCCCCCGCGCGAGCCCAAGCAAGGCCCACGCCGCCGACCCAGACTGCTGCTGTAGCGCCGCAGGCGTCGGCGCCGGCGGTGGCCAGCAGCAATGGAGGCGGAGGCAGCTTCGTGCAGATTTCCTCGCAGCGCAGCGAAGCTGAGGCTCAGGCCGCGTTTCGCGGTCTCCAGGCGAAGTTTCCGACTCAACTTGGTGGTCGTGAACTTTTAGTCCATAAGGCCGATCTAGGAGCAAAAGGAACCTATTATCGCGCCATGGTTGGACCCTTTGCGAATCCCGGTGAGGCCGCAGAGCTTTGCTCGAGCCTCAAGGCGGGCGGGGGTCAGTGCCTCGTACAGAGGAATTAAGCGGCTACAACTTGACCCTTGCAGCAAGCGCGGGCTAATCCCCGCCGATGGCGGTGCGCGCGTTTATTACCGGTTTGGCGGGCTTGAGCATTTCCGCTGACGAGCGCGCATTTCTCCGCGAGGCCCAGCCTTGGGGCTTGATTCTCTTTAAGAGAAACGTGAGCACGCCGGAACAAGTGACTGACTTTGCTAAGTCATTTCGCGATAGCGTGGGATGGGAGGCGCCCGTCTTTGTGGATCAGGAGGGCGGACGTGTCCAAAGGCTTGGGCCACCGCATTGGCCGGCCTATCCCGCCGGTCAACGGTATGGGGAAATTTATGATCGGGAGCCGACGGCCGGAACCGCGGCAGCGCGATTGGCCGGTCATCTAATTGCCGCTGACCTTAGGTCACTCGGAATCGATGCCGATTGTCTACCGGTGGCCGACGTGCCTCTAGCGAGCAGTGATCCTGTGATTGGGGACCGGGCTTATGGTCGCGATCCGGGCAAAGTTGCCGCTATTGCGAGGGCGATAGCTGAGGGGTTGCAGGCGGGCGGGGTCCTGCCGGTGCTAAAGCACCTGCCCGGTCATGGCCGCGCTACTGTCGATAGCCATCACAAGCTGCCGGTCGTCGACACAGACCGCGCCACCCTCGAGGCCATCGATTTCGCGGCATTCCGGGCTCTGGCGGACTTGCCTCTCGGGATGACAGCGCATGTTGTGTTTAGCGATATAGACCCAGTCGCGCCCGCCACCACTTCGGTCACAATAGTACGGCAAGTGATTCGCGGATTTATTGGATTCCAAGGCCTGCTGATGAGCGACGACATTTCGATGAATGCACTGTCCGGTACTCTGGCCGAGCGAACCCGTGCCGCGCTGGTCGCAGGATGTGACGTGGTCCTTCATTGCAATGGTGACCTCGCGCAGATGGTAGCGGTCGCCGGCGAAGCCCCTGAGCTTGTCGGGGAGTCCGCCCGGCGGGCTGACGCGGCGCTCGAGCTTCGCGTGGCCCCTGACGAATTCGATACGCAAGCGGCACGCAAGATATTTGCGCAAATGATGAGTGACGATCCAGTGGCGCTGCAACGAAAGACCGTCTCATGAGTAGCGAGGAATGCGACACCACGCTGGGCGCTGATCGCGGCACGACTGAGCCGGCAATGATCGTGGATGTAGAGGGCTTTGAAGGCCCTCTCGATCTCCTGCTGATGCTGGCACGTCAACAGAAGGTCGATCTGGCGAAGATTTCGATCCTTGCACTGGCCGATCAATATCTGTCCTTTATTGAGGCGGCGCGCCAATTGCGCCTTGAGCTCGCGGCCGACTACCTCGTCATGGCAGCATGGCTCGCATACCTCAAATCGCGTTTGCTGCTGCCTGAGGCCGAGCCGGGCGATGGTACGAGCGCTGAAGACATGGCCCTGGCGCTAGCGAACCGTCTCCGCCGGCTAGAAGCAATTCGCGACGTTGCAACGCGGATGATGGAACGCCCGCAACTCAACCGGGACATTTTCCCACGGGGACTGCCCGAGCCAATCGCCGAGATCAAGCAGCCGGAATGGACGGCGACGCTCTACGATTTGCTGTCCGCCTATGCCACCCAGCGATCACGCCGCGCGCTGTCGCGTGTCCGGTTCAAGCAACGCACGGTCTGGTCACTGGCGGAGGCTCGCTCCGCGCTTGAGCGCTTAATTGGCCAGTCGGCGGACTGGTCCCGCATCGATCAGTTTTTGATTAGCTATGTGGTTGAACCCGCTCTTGCCGCCACAGTGTTTGCTTCTTCCTTCGCGTCCGCGCTCGAAATGGTGCGGGAAGGGCACGCGGAAATTCACCAAAAGGAGTCATTCGCGCCGATCTATATGCGCAAGCGCGTCGGCGTGAGGGGCGCTTCAACAACGTATGATGCACAAGAAAACTCATAAGAGGAAGATGTCCATGCCGGGCGCGGCCAAGAAGCTCGTGGTGGTGCAAAACAATGAGCCTGAGCCGGAGGCTGCGGAAGTGCTGACGCCGGCGATGCGACCCGAGGAATTGCGGCTTGTCGAAGCCATTCTGTTTGCAGCTGGGGAACCACTCGACGAGGCGATGCTAGGGCGCAGGCTTCCTAACGGGGTCAATGTGAAGACAGCACTTGCTCAGCTCCGGGAGGAATATGCGACCCGCGGCGTGAACCTCGTAAAGGTCGGCAAGAAATGGACATTTCGGACCGCAACCGATTTGTCGTGGCTTCTGACCAAGCAGATTGTTGAAACGCGCAAGCTCTCACGCGCTGCCGTCGAGACGCTTGCTATTGTCGCGTATCACCAGCCCGTGACCCGCGCAGAAATCGAAGAAATTCGCGGCGTTGTAGCGGCGGCGGGCACGCTCGATGTTCTTCTGAAAACAGGCTGGATCCGCCCGCGGGGCCGCCGCAAGGCGCCGGGTCGGCCGATAACATACGGAACGACGGAAGCGTTTCTCTCTCACTTCGGGCTCGAAGAGGTCGGCGACCTTCCCGGGCTCGAGGAGCTCAAAGGCGCCGGCATGCTCGAAGGGAATCTGCCTCCCGGATTTGCGGTTCCGCTCCCCTCCGACGACTCAACGTTGCGCGAGGACGAAGATCCGCTGGAACCTGGCGATCTCGACCTCGGCCTGGCGCCACCGCCGCGATCGGAAAAGTGACCGCAGAGGATTAAGGTAAATTCCGCTATTTCAAGGGATTGCGCGGCTCTTTGCCCGGGCCGAAGTCCTTGTTTTTGCCGCGGGTGAGGCCTAGTTTCTGCTCAAATGATGGCGGGACGAGCCGAAAAATGCCCGTCGCTGCGGAGGATTTGCAGATGGGTTCTCTAAGTATATGGCATTGGATCATCGTTCTGCTGGTCGTGATGGTCCTTTTCGGAGGTCGTGGAAAGATTTCGTCGCTGATGGGCGACTTTGCCCAGGGCATCAAGGCCTTCAAGAAGGGTATGTCCGAAGACGAGAAGTCGGCGGATGCCAAGAGCGAGCCAGTCAAGACGATTGAGGCGGGCGGCAGCGCGACCAAAACGGAAGCCGAACGGCGCGCCGAGGGCGTGCGTTCCTGATTGCTGGGTCGGCGCGCAAAGAGCGACGACCAGGCGATCGTCGCAACGGCGCCGGCGAGCAGGCGCCCTGGAGTTGACTAATCCATGTTCGACATTGGTTGGGGCGAGCTCGTCGTCATCGGCATCGTCGCGCTGATCGCGATCGGGCCGAAAGAGCTGCCGACTGTGTTGCGCACGCTCGGGCAGTACATGGCGAAAATTCGGCGCATGGCGTCCGACTTCCAGGGCCAGTTTCAGGAAGCCATGCGCGAAGCCGAAATGGCCGATCTGAAAAAGCAAGCCGAAGATCTCAAAAGTTCGGTCGGCGACCTCACCAATTTCGATCCACTCGCGAACACGCAGAAAGAAATCGAGCGTGCCTTCGAGATGCCCGAGGTCGGCGAGGTCATCACCGAGAAACCATCAGAGCCGGCAGCTTTGCCGGAACCGCAACAGCAGGTCGACGTGAAAGTGCCATTGCCCGACCCGCCATCACCGGTCAGCGAGAAAGATTTTGCGGCGGCAGAAGCGCCACCTCCCAAACAAGCCGGGGGCGGGGCATGACCCACGAGGATATCGAGGCCACCAAGGCTCCCTTGATGGACCATCTAATCGAGTTGCGTTCGCGCCTCATTAAGGCGTTGCTGGCGTTTGGCGTGATGTTCGCGATCTGCTTTGTGTTTGCAAAGGACATCTACAATATTCTGGTGTGGCCGTTCGTTTGGGTGGCTGGCCCGGAAAACTCGAAATTCATCTATACGGCGCTGCTCGAATATTTTGTCACGCAGCTCAAGCTCGCGATGTTCGGCGCGGCATTTCTGTCATTTCCGATCGTGGCGACGCAAATTTACATGTTCGTCGCACCCGGGCTCTACCGTAACGAACGCAAGGCATTTCTTCCATATTTGATCGCGACTCCGATCTTCTTCGCGCTGGGTGCGATGGTGGTTTACTTTCTGGTCCTGCCGATGCTGGTGAGATTTTCACTCGGCATGCAGCAGATGGGTACGACCACCGATGCGTCGATCGCTTTGATGCCCAAGGTGGGTGAGTATCTCTCGTTAATGATGGCTCTCGTTCTTGCTTTCGGTGTGGCTTTCCAGCTGCCTGTAATTCTCACGCTGCTGGGTCGCATCGGGATCATCACTTCCGAACAACTCAAGGCCAAGAGGCGCTATTTCATCGTCGGCGCGTTCGTTCTGGCCGCCGTGCTGACGCCGCCCGACGTTATCAGCCAGATGTCGCTCGCAATTCCGTTGCTCATCCTGTACGAGGGCTCGATTTGGTCGGTGCGTATTGTTGAGAAAAAGGCACAGGCAGAAGAGGCCGCCAAAGTGGCATCCGAAGCGGTGTCAGTCTCTGCAAAGCCTGCGGAGTAGGCCGGGACGCTATTGAACTCCGTCATGCTCGGCCTTATGCCGGGCATCCACGTCTTTGGCTTTATTCAAGTGAAGACGGTCCGGCCAGGACGGTATAGAAACCCGCCATGTACGACATCAAATGGATTCGCGAGCATCCTGACGCCTTTGACCGGGGGCTAAAACGGCGCGGCCTCGAGCCGGTGTCAAAAAAACTTATGGCGCTTGACGAAAAGCGGCGCGCGGCGATCACCAAATTTGAGCAGGCGCAGGCGCGTCGCAATGCCGCCTCGAAGGAAATCGGCGATGCCAAGAAGGCGAAGGACGAAGCCAAAGCCAGCAAGTTGATGGCCGAAGTGACCGAGCTCAAAACCTCGCTGCCAACAATGGAGGAAGAGCAGAGGGCGCTCGCTGCTGGACTCGATAAGGAGCTGGAACAGATTCCGAACCTGCCACTCGACGATGTGCCTGACGGCGCAGATGCGAGCGGGAACGTCGAACACCATGTCTTCGGCAAGAAACGCGATTATTCGTTCAAGCCCAAACAGCATTTTGAATTGGGTGAAGCGCTTGGTCAGATGGATTTCGAGCTTGCAGCCAAATTGTCGGGCGCGAGATTTGTGGTTCTCCAAAAGGGTCTTGCTCGTCTCGAGCGCGCGCTTGGTCAGTTCATGCTCGATCTGCATGCCGGAAAGGAACATAGGTACACGGAAGTCAACCCACCGATCCTGGTGCGAGATGAAGTGATGTTCGGAACGGCGCAATTGCCGAAGTTTGCGGAGGACCAATTTCGAACGACCAACGACTACTGGCTCATTCCAACCGCCGAAGTGCCGCTGACCAATCTGGTAAGGGAGTCGATCGTCGAGGAGGCACAACTGCCGATGCGGCTCACGGCTTGCACGCCATGTTTCCGTGCTGAAGCTGGTGCGGCCGGCAAGGATACGCGGGGCATGATACGGCAACACCAGTTTACAAAGGTCGAACTGGTCTCGGTGACGACACCAGAAAAATCGAAAGAAGAGCACGATCGTATGCTCGGTTGCGCCGAGGAAGTGCTTAAGAAGCTTGATCTGCACTACCGCGTGGTTACGCTTTGTACCGGTGACATGGGCTTTGCCGCGCAAAAAACCTACGACATCGAAGTCTGGCTGCCCGGTCAAAATGCCTATCGCGAGATCTCATCCTGCTCGAACTGCGGGGATTTTCAGGCCCGCCGCATGAATGCACGCTATCGTTCCAAGGGCGGTGTCCAGCACGTCCATACGCTGAACGGATCTGGAGTTGCGGTTGGTCGCGCATTAATCGCTGTGATGGAGACCTACCAACAGGAGGATGGCTCGATCGCGGTGCCGTCGGCGCTCACCCCCTACATGGGCGGGATAACGAAGATCGAGCGGATGTAATGCGTATTCTCATCACCAATGACGACGGCATTCACTCGCCTGGACTTGCTGCCTGCGAGAAAATCGCGCGAGCGCTTTCCGATGACTTGTGGATCGTGGCACCAGAAATTGACCAGTCCGGAGTGTCGCATTCGTTGTCTTTGAATGATCCATTGCGTATGCGCGAAGTCGGCGAGCGGCATTTCGCGATCAAGGGTACGCCGACCGACTGCGTCATCATGGGCGTGCGCCACCTATTAAAACAGAAACCCGATCTCGTGCTCTCCGGCGTCAACCGCGGGCGTAATTGCGCCGAGGACGTGACTTATTCAGGCACGGTCGCTGGCGCCATGGAAGGAACGGTGCTTGGCATTCCATCTTTCGCGCTCTCGCAGGCCTATGCATTCACCACAAAGCATCATCCCTTTTGGGACACCGCGATCAAGTTTGCACCCGATCTGATCAAGCGTGTGCTCGATACCGGGATGCCGCGCGACGTTCTAATCAATGTTAACTTTCCGGATTGCTCGCCTGATGAGGTTGTCGGCGTCGCGGTTACCGTACAGGGCAAGCGCGATCAGGAATTGTTACGGATCGACGCGCGCCATGACGGGCGCGGCAATCCTTACTATTGGATTGCGTTTGAGCGTGGCGGAAATCCAGGCGCGGCGCCGGGGAGCGATCTCGCGGCGCTGACAGAGAAACGCATCGCGGTGACACCGCTGCGGCTCGATCTTACCGACGAACCGTTTATGACGAAGCTTGCTGAGGTATTCGACTAGGCAAACAGACCCGCGAGGGTGTTTTTCAGCTGTTCGGCCTGAAATGGCTTCTGCAGAGCAGGGCGCCCACGATAGGCCTCCGGTAAGCTGCGCTCGCCGTAACCGGTGACAAAGACGAATGGCAGGCCACGTTTGGTAAGAATGTCGGCAACGGGATAAATTTCTTGCCCATCGAGATTAACATCCAAAATAGCAGCGCTGAATTCGCCATCGGTGGCGAGCTTGCGCGCTTCCGAAATAGTGCCGACGGCTGCGGCCACACCATATCCGAGTTCGTCCAGCATCTCCTCGAGTAGCATGCGGATCAAATACTCATCCTCGACCACGAGAACGCGTGGTGCCGTTGTCGAGGTACCTGTCATTGGTGTCTCCCGCCCTTCAACTCAGAATGAGCCGCAGAGTTCCAATTTAGCTCAGGATCCAGGTAACATGCTAATAACGCCGGTAAAGAGGCCTGACCGTGTCTAGAACGCCCAGCTATCAGCAGGATAACGATCGCATGGAATTCCTGCTGACCTTGCGCCGCCGGGGTATTGCGGACAAAGCGGTCCTGCGCGCCATGGATGAGGTGCCGCGCGAGCGCTTTGTGGATGCGAATTTTGTGGAGAGCGCCTACGCCGATCAGGCATTGCCAATCGACTGCGGACAGACAATCAGCCAGCCCTATGTCGTGGCCTATATGACAGAACAGCTCGGCGTGCAGCCGCACCATCGAGTGCTCGAGATCGGGACTGGGTCCGGCTATCAGACAGCGGTGCTGTCGCGATTGGCTCGCGAGGTGGTCAGTATAGAACGCTACCGGACGCTGGCCGATCGGGCGCGCGATCGTCTGAAGTCTCTCTGTTACGACAATGTCGACGTTGTCAGCGGAGATGGTTTCGTGGGAGTGCCGGGCGGGGCGCCCTACGACCGCATCATCGTTACCGCCGCAGCAGAGAGGTTGCCCGAGACGCTCCTCGACCAGCTTGCCGACAATGGCGGGGTCATGATTCTGCCGCTCGGCGCACAGGACGGCTCACAACATCTGATCAAGCTTACCAAGTTGCAAACGGAAACCCGGCGCGAAAATCTCATCCCAGTACGTTTCGTGCCGATGTTACCGGGCCAAGCGCAAGAACTGTGATTTTTCGGCCCGCACTTCGCATCGGGATGCAGCGTAATCGGCGCATTAATCATTAAAGCCTTGTTTACTCGCGGCTGGTTTAGTTCGAACTCTACGTTTCATGCGTACGAGTGAGTAACCACATGTCGCGCCCCAAGGTGGATTCTCGCCAGAGTACCTGGCCGCGCGTTGCAATTCTCGGTCTGGTAGGCATTACCGCTGCCGGCTGCGTGGATTCCGCACGCATCCAGGCCAGTTCGTACGCCAACGACCGCCCGTCGCCGCCGCAAAGCGTAAGTTCCCTTCCGGCGCCTGCGACCTCCGCGCGCATTGAGGCTCAACCGTTGAGCCCGCCAGCCACTGTCGCGGCGACGCCCGCAAGTTATAGCCCGCAAAGCCCGACTGCGTACAGATCGGCCAGCCAATATTCCGATGTCACTGGATCAAACGTGCCGCCCGCTGCCACCCATTGGGCATGGAACGGCGGTTCTGCAGTAACGGTAGGATACGGCGAAACCATCGAGAGCATTGCTCGCAGACACGGCGTGCCAGCATCGGCAATTCTGCAAACAAACGGCATTCGTGACGCGCGACAGGTCCGACCGGGACAGCGCCTTGTTATTCCGCGCAACGTCACAGGCGGGACCCAAACAGCTGCTGTGTCCAAGTCGACGGGTGGCAACATTCACATCGTCAAATCCGGCGACACGCTCGTGAATGTTGCCCGCCGCAAAGGGGTGACAGTCACCGCATTGGCGTGGGCGAACCATTTACAAACATCCGCGCAGCTCAGTGTCGGCGATCGGCTGACTGTTCCCGGCGGCCATTCCACCACAATCGCAAGTGCCGCGCCCGTACCGCAAAATATACAGCCGCGCACAGCGCCACTAGAAAAGGCGACCGCGCCCGTCAAAGTCGCAAGCATTGGTCCGGTTCAGACAGCGAATGTCGCCAAAGAGGAGCCGCGTGCGGTCGAAACGCCCGTCAAGACCGCAGAGGCGATGCCTTCGTTCCGTTGGCCGGTCCGGGGGCGCGTCATTGCCGCCTTTGGCAGCAAGCCGAACGGTATGCAGAACGACGGGATTAACCTCGCAGTTCCAGAAGGCACCCCGATCAAGGCTGCCGACGATGGCGTCGTCGCTTACGCCGGCAATGAACTCAAAGGTTATGGAAACCTTGTTTTGATCCGCCATTCGAACGGCTTTGTGTCCGCCTACGCGCACGCGAGCGAACTGATGGTCAAGCGCGGCGATTCAATCAAGCGCGGGCAGGTCATTGCGCATGCGGGTCAGACCGGCAACGTTACCTCGCCGCAATTGCATTTTGAGATCCGGAAAGGCTCGACGCCCGTGGACCCGAGCCTGTATCTCGGCGGCGTCTAGTTCTTCAGCGCAACGCCAAGCCGTCCCGCTAGATCCTGCACAAACTGCCAGGCGACGCGCCCCGATCGCGAGCCGCGCGTGGTCGACCACTCCAGCGCTTCACGGTGCAAGGACTCGCCGCCAGCGGGGATTTTGTAATGCGCCACGTAGCCATCAACCATCGCCAGATATTCGTCTTGGCTGCAGCGGTGAAACCCAAGCCATAGGCCGAACCGGTCGGATAGCGATACTTTCTCCTCGACAGTCTCCCCAGGATTGATCGCGGTAGAGCGCTCATTCTCCATCATGTCCCGCGACATGAGATGGCGGCGGTTTGAGGTGGCGTAGAAAATAACGTTGTCCGGACGGCCTTCGATTCCGCCCTCCAGCACCGCCTTAAGCGATTTGTAGGTGGTGTCTTCAGCATCGAACGATAGATCGTCGCAGAATACGATAAAGCGGTGTGAAGAACCGCGGGTGAGCGCCATCAGCGCGGGCAGGCTGTCGATGTCTTCACGATGAATCTCGATCAGCTTGAGCGGACCGTTTTTGGAATTGCGTGCGAAAGCTGCGTTGACGCCGGCGTGCGCGGCCTTCACGAGAGAGGATTTGCCCATGCCGCGTGCGCCCCATAAGAGCGCATTATTGGCCGGCAAGCCTTTGACGAAGCGCTCGGTGTTTTCGACGAGCACATCGCGGACCCGATCGATTCCTTTGAGCAGCGACATCTCGACGCGGTTGACGCGTGGGACCGGTGCAAGACGGCCGTCCGGGTACCAGACAAAGGCGTCCGCAGCGCTGAGATCGGGAAGTGCCTTTCGTTGCGGTGATAACCGCTCGAGCGCACTGGCAATACGCTCCAATACGTCCGCCTGGGCCGCCGGACGGGAGGTTGCCTTTGCTTTGGACGTTGAGCGTCGCAACGATCTGAATTTCGATTTGGCCATTGGTATTCCCGGAAATCGCGCTGCTCTTAGCGGGGTGGCGTTGCCCCTGCAAGCGGTCTTACTCAGAAAGGGCTGAAAACGGAGGGTTTTTAAGGTCAAGGCGCCGTTGCAATTGGGTGGGCGCCCGCTATAGTCCGCGCGAAATTCAAGCGCCCGCCCAGGCGCCGGGAAACCATCCAAGGAACGCGCTTAAATGTTTACAACGCCTGCGTTTGCGCAAGGATCTCTGTTCGGAGGTGGCGCAGGTGGCGACGGCGGAATGCTGATGTCGTTGCTGCCCTTCGTGCTGATATTCGTTATCATGTACTTTCTAATTCTGCGACCGCAGCAGAAGCGTGTGAAACAGCATCAGGAAATGGTCAAGAATGTGCGGCGGGGCGATACCGTCGTCACCAATGGCGGGCTTGTCGGTAAGGTCACCAAGGTGATCGACGACGACCAAATCGAGATCGAAATCGCGGACGACGTGCGCATTCGCCAAATGCGGCAGATGGTTGCCGATGTCCGTGCCAAAGGGGAACCTGTCAAGGAAGAGGCCACAGCCGGTTAACGCCGACGGCCTTGGCCCTTAGCCGCAAGTCGAGACGTCATGCTTTATTTCACGCGGTGGAAGGCGACGGCGATCATACTTACAGCGTTCGTTATCTGCCTATTCGCCGTTCCAAATTTCTTGCCTGAGAAGATGGTGCAGAGCTGGCCGAAGTGGGCGCAGCGGCACGTGGTGTTGGGTCTCGACTTGCAAGGCGGTTCGCACATCCTGCTGGAAGTCGACACGAACGCCGTTCGCAAAGAAAAACTGGAAGCGCTGCGCGACGACGTCCGTCGCGTGCTGCGTGATGCGCGCGTCGGCTATACCGGTCTGGTGGTGCGCGGCAATAGCGTCGAGGTTCGCATTCGCGAAGGCAGCAATTTCGATCAGGCCGTCGACAAGCTGCGAGAGCTGTCCCAGCCCCTCGGCGGAATTCTCGGCAGCAGTACTGGTCAGCGAAATCTCGATGTCACAACCGAGGCCGGAGGCCTGGTTCGGCTGACTTTGACCGAGCCCGCTATCGTTGATCGGATTCGTCAGTCGGTTGAACAGTCGATCCAGATCATCGAACGCCGGGTCAACGAACTCGGCACCGTCGAACCGTTGATTCAACGCCAAGGTGTCGACCGAATCCTGGTGCAAGTGCCGGGTCTTCAGGATCCGACGCGGTTAAAGGAATTGCTCGGCAAGACGGCCAAGCTCGACTTCCGTATGGTCGATGTTTCCATACCGGCCGAACAGGCGTTGCAGGGTCGTGTCCCGCCGGACTCCGAAATCCTTTACAGCGCCACGGCGCCGAAAACCCCGAATCTGGTTGAAAAGCGCGTACTTGTGTCGGGAGGCGATCTCACCGATGCGCAGCCGGGATTCGATCAACGCACCAACGAACCGATTGTATCGTTTCGATTCAATACGTCGGGCGCACGCAAATTTGCGCAGGTCACACAAGAGAATGTCGGCAGGCCGTTCGCCATCATCCTCGACAATCAAGTGATATCGGCGCCGGTTATTCGCGAGCCAATTTTGGGTGGTTCAGGACAAATATCCGGGAGCTTCACTGTCGAGAGCGCCAACGATCTCGCAATCCTTCTGCGTGCCGGCGCCTTGCCGGCGCCTCTCACCATCATTGAGGAGCGGACGGTTGGTCCGGGCCTCGGCCAAGATTCCATCGCCAAAGGCAAACTCTCGTCGTACGTCGGTGCGGCGATGGTTATCGCCTTTATGTTGGTGACCTACGGCTTATTTGGCCTTTTCGCGAACATCGCCGTGGCTATCAACGTCGCGATGATTTTCGGGATTTTGTCGCTCCTCAACGCGACGCTGACATTGCCGGGTATCGCCGGTATTGTCCTCACCGTCGGGATCGCCGTCGATTCCAACGTGCTTATTTATGAGCGCATCCGCGAGGAAGTACGCGGCGGACGCACTCCGATCAACGCGATTGACGCAGGGTTCAGTCGAGCGCTAGCAACGATCCTCGATTCAAACATTACGACCTTCATCGCGGCCGCCGTTTTGTTCTACATCGGTACGGGGCCAGTGCGCGGTTTTGCCGTTACGCTTGGTATCGGCATCATCACGACGGTGTTTACCGCTTTCACCCTGACACGGTTGATTGTTGCTTATTGGGTGCGTTGGCGGCGCCCGCAACGCGTGCCCATCTAAGGAATCCGCGCCGTGCGCCTGCTCCGCATCGTTCCCGATGACACCAAGTTCGACTTCATGCGCTTCCGGCGCATCAGCTTTCCGCTGTCAGCGCTCCTGTCGATCATGGCAATCTCACTTTACTTCTTCCATGGACTGAATTTTGGCATCGACTTCAAGGGTGGGACCTTGATGGAGGTGCAGTCGAAAGCGGGCGCCGCCGATCTTGCAAAAATGCGCGCAACACTCGGCGCGCTTGGATTGGGTGAAGTGCAGCTGCAGCAGTTTGGCGCGCCCAACGATGTACTCATCCGCATCGCCGAGCAACCGGGCGGTGAGCTGGCGCAACAACAGGCCGTCAGCAAGGTGCGCGGTGCCCTCGGTAATGAAGTGGACTATCGCCGAGTGGAAGTCGTGGGCCCTCGCGTGTCGAGCGAACTTCTGTCCTACGGTGTAGTGGGCTTGATGCTCGCTATCCTCGCGATCCTGATTTACCTGTGGTTCCGGTTCGAATGGCAGTTCGCGCTTGGCGCCATGATCGCCAACGTACACGATATTGTGCTGACCATCGGGTTTATGTCGATCACCCAGATCGATTTTGACCTTACGAGCATCGCCGCGCTGCTCACCATTCTGGGCTATTCGTTGAACGATACTGTCGTCATCTATGACCGTATTCGCGAAATGCTGCGCCGATACAGGAAGCTGCCGATGCCCGAGCTGCTCAACGCGTCCGTCAATCAGACACTTTCACGCTCCGTGATTACGCACGTTACAGTTTCGCTTGCATTGCTGGCGTTGCTGCTGTTCGGGGGACAGGCGATCCACAGTTTCACAGCGACCATGATGTTCGGTGTCGTGCTCGTCGGTACCTACACGTCCGTCTTCATTGCATCACCGATCCTGATTTACCTCGGTGTCGGCACCGGCCGTGATGCCCTCACGTCCCCTGAACGGCACAAGTAGATGCCCCTCGGCGGCGGCGCCGATGCCCCACACCTTCCTCGCCCGGCGCCAATCGATGCCTACGGTAAAGGCGGCTTTCGGTTCGCCGGCATGTCGCACCGTGGTTCTTTGCTGTGCTTTCCCGATGGCATCTGGGCCTGGCCAATCACGGATTTGGCCGAGCTGAATGAGGCGGCTCTGCGGGCGGCGTTCGAACGCGCCGACGGACTTGATTTTTTCCTTATCGGCGCGGGTCGCGATCCATGGGCGCTGCCCGAAGATCTGCGGCAGAAATTTCGCGAAGTGTTACTTTCGGTCGACGCGATGGCGACGGGCGCTGCGGTGCGAACTTACAACATTCTTTTGGCGGAGAACCGGCGTGTCGGAGCCGGCTTGATTGCGGTCAACTGATCCAGACGGTGGATTGGCTGGATGAAGGAGTCTTTCGCATATTGCGCCGATCGCGTGCGCGATGCTGATCGGGATCGCTATCTTGCGGCACTGTTCGCGCCCGCCGACAAGCGAGGCGCATTGTTTGCGCTTTATGCATTCGATGTCGAGATTGTGCAGGTGCGTGAGCTTGCGCGCGAATTGATGCCCGGCGAGATCCGATTGCAGTGGTGGCGAGAGGTGCTTTTTGGGGAGCGTGCGGGTGAAGCCGCGGCGAATCCGGTTGCGGCTGCCTTGACGGAGATATTCGAGCGCTACGCGTTTATCCGTGATCCCTTGGTGGATATGGTCGAGGCTCATCGTTTCGACATCCACAACGAACCGATGGCGAGCGTCGAGGAGCTCCTGTGTTACGCATCACGTACCGCCGGAGCAGTCTTTGGTCTGGCCGCGCGCCTTCTCGGCGGCGAAATAAGTCAGGTGGTCACGACGGAATCGGGGAGTGCGCAGACGATAGCAGACGTGCTCTCTCGGCTTCCTCGACACGCCGCGCGGCGCCAACTCTACGTTCCGTTGGACATTCTTCGACATTATGGCGTCGATCCAGAAGATGTTTTCGCCATGCGCGCGACACCGGCGTTGCGCGCCGCGCTTGCCGAATTGCGTTTGCGTGCACGTCGGAGCCTTGAAGGCGTCGTCGCGGTTGAAATTCCGGAGACCATACAACCGGTTTTTTTGCCGTTAGCGCCGCTGCGTCAATGGCTTCTCGATATGGAGAAGCCAGGTTACGACCCGTTCCAGCCTCCACCAGTGGCGCCGTGGCGACGGCAGTGGCGAATTTGGCGTGCCGCGAGATCATTCCGCAGAATTGGGACCTAGCCGATCACTCGGCGGCGGCTGCCGGGAGGTCTCCCGCAATCCAGTGACCGAGGTCGGCGAGGGCACGTTGGGTCAGGGCGCTCTTGCGCGCGAGCGCTTTCGTAGCTGAGCGACCAAATTTGCTGTGGCGATCGAAAGCTGGGGTCTCGTTTAAGGGGGGAAACAAACCGAAGTTGACGTTCATGGGCTGAAACGAAGAAGGGCCTGCATCGATCGTGTCGATATGGCCACCGGTAATGTGGGCTAGCAGCGCCCCATGCGCCGTCGTCGCCGGTGGTGCGGAGATTGGCTTACCGCGACGTTCGGCAGCGGCAAATCGCCCGGCAAGTAAGCCGATAGCGGCTGACTCAACGTAACCCTCGCAGCCCGTGATCTGGCCGGCGAACCGCCAGCTAGTATTCGCCTTCAGTCGTAAAATCTCATCGAGCAATGCCGGCGAATTGAGGAACGTGTTGCGATGAAGTCCGCCCAGCCGCGCGAACTCGGCGGATTCCAGTCCTGGAATGGTACGGAAGATACGAACCTGTTCGCCGTGCTTAAGCTTAGTTTGGAAGCCGACAATATTGAACAGGGTGCCGAGTTTGTTGTCTTGCCTGAGTTGCACGACCGCGTAGGGTTTGATCTCCGGTTGGTGCGGGTTTGTAAGCCCAAATGGTTTCATCGGTCCATGCCGCAACGTCTCAGGACCGCGCTCGGCCATTACCTCGATCGGCAGGCAGCCATCGAAATAGGGTGTGCTCGTTTCCCATTCATGAAAACGTGTTTTGTCGCCGGCGAGCAGCGCTGCAACAAATGCGTGATATTGCTCACGCGACAGGGGGCAATTGATGTAGTCGGCGCCTGAGCCGCCGGGGCCGGACTTGTCGTAACGGGACTGAAACCAGGATTGGCTGAGGTCGATGCTGTCGCGGTGAATGATCGGCGCGATGGCGTCGAAGAACGCGAGCTGCTGCTGACCAGTCAGTCGGCCAATCGCGGCGGCGAGGTCAGGCGATGTGAGCGGGCCGGTTGCGATGATAATGCTGTCCCAATCTTCTGCAGGTATGACTTCTCCGCGCTCTAGTCTAATTAACGGATGAGCCACGAGCGCGGCCGTTACTGAGGCCGAAAAGCCGTCGCGATCGACGGCTAGGGCGCCACCTGCCGGCACCTGGTTTTCGTCTGCCTTCCGCATGATGAGCGAGCCAAGCCTGCGCATCTCTTCATGCAAAAGGCCGACGGCGTTGTGCTCGCAATCGTCTGAACGAAATGAATTCGAGCAGACAAGCTCCGCGTAGCCGTCGGTTTTGTGCACCGGCGTTGCCCGCAACGGCCGCATTTCATGCAGCACCACCGGTACACCGGCTTGCGCGAGCTGCCAGGAGGCTTCGGACCCGGCGAGGCCGCCGCCCACAACATGGACAGGTTGTAGTTGCCTTGTAGCCATTCAGTGATAACTAGGCCGCCAAGCGAAAAGCCGCAACGGTGGTAAGGGGCTATGGATACATTTGAGTGTGACGTTCTTTGGAGCGATCGGCTGTTTTGCATTCCTTGCGACGGTGCCAGTCGCCAACAGCGCTACGGTCCAGGGCGCTGTCGATGCCGCATATGATGGGCTTTCTGTGACCCACCGACGCCGAGCACTGTATTTGTGTGTCACGGATTTGGTTGCAAATATCGCGTTGAGTGGGATCTAACGGCCAGCGACATCCAAAAAATCTTAGTCGGCCGCGCAGGACCGGAAGGAACGGGCGCAATCCCCAAGGACGCGATATGTCGTCATGACGATTGACGACGTGGAGCACGCTTCACGTCCGTTGAGACATCATATCCGCCGCACGAGGCTGAGGCCCGGATCAAGGGCATCCCTGTATTGGGCTCTGATCGAATATTTCCCGTCGCGGAGGAAACCATTGCCATCGACAATCGTGAATTTCCGTCGCACTGGCCGCGGATCGGCGGCA
>JANWKN010000043.1 GCA_025451355.1 Pseudolabrys sp.
GGGATCGATGGAGCCGGCAAGGACGGTACCTGCTGGCACGTCGTTAGCGCGATGGACCCCCAGGGCGTGGACGTCGTGGGGTTCAAGCAACCGTCGGCGGAGGAACGCGACCACGATTTTCTATGGCGGGTGCACCCGCACGCCCCAGGACTTGGGCGCGTGGCGGTTTTCAATCGATCGCATTACGAGGATGTTTTGGTCGCGAGGGTCCACGACCTGGTCCCCAAGCACGTTTGGAAGCGACGCTACGAATTCATCAACAACTGGGAAAAGCTATTGGTGGATGAGAAGAACACCACCATTCTCAAGTTCTTCCTTTATATCTCGAAGGACGAGCAACTTGCCCGCTTCAAGGAGCGTCTCGACGACCCCGCTCGGCAGTGGAAGATCAGCGACAGCGACTATTCAGAGCGCAAGCTCTGGAGCAAGTACATCGACGCTTTCGAGGCGGCAATTTCGAAATGCTCTACCGAACATGCGCCATGGTTCATCATTCCCTCCAACCAGAAGTGGTTCAGAAATTTTGCAGTGTCCCAGATTGTCGCTCGCGCGATGGAGGATATGAAACTCACCTTGCCAAAGCCGACGGTTGATTTGCAGAAGATTCGCAAACTTTATCACGAGGCCGCCGGCGACGATCGGAAGAAAAAGAAATAGAACGAATGACGCGGTTACAGTTTCGCTGCTCTTGTTTTTATCGGTTGTGGCGCTCCGAATGGAACACGCGATGACGTTCCTGACAACCATGCCTCTTTGGCTTTCCGCCATCATTCTGATTGTCCCGACAACTCTGCTCGCGATGGCTGGACCGATCCTGGTGCGCCGGTACGTCAAGCTCGGTCAGCTGCGCGCCAACAATGAAGTTGCCGGTTTCAAGTTTGCGACAGTTGGTGTTCTTTATGCTGTGCTGCTCGCTTTCGCCGTTATTGTCGTGTGGGAAAAATTCAACCAGGCCGAAAGCGAGGTGGCGAAAGAGGCTGGCGCGGCCGCAACCGTTTTTCGCCTGACGCGCGGGATCGATTCCGAGCACGGAACTGCCATTCGTAAGGCGGCGACAGACTACCTGACGTCCGCGATTGCAAGTGACTGGCCGCCCATGACGAACGGCATGCAAAGCCGCGCCACGACCGAGGCACTGAACGAAGTCTACCGCGCAGTTCTTAAATTCCACTCATTCGGCACCGACGAAGGGCTCATCTTGGCCGAGATCCTGCGACAGGTCGATCGCATCAGTGAGGCTCGACGTGAACGCCTTGTGATGGCCGATGGCATCGTACCCGGCATCATTTGGTTGGTGCTTTTCGGTGGCGCCTTCCTGACCGTGGGATTTACACTTTTCTTCGGCACCGAAAACTTGCGCGCTCAGGTCCTGATGACGGGCGCTTTGTCGGTGTTGATCTTTGCCGGATTGTTGACGGTCGTGGCCATCGATCATCCGTTCGCCGGCACCGTGAAAGTCGGACCGGAAGCTCTGGCCGCCGTGGTCAAGGATTTTGCCGATACGCCGCCGGCGCGATAGCGACTTTTGACCGTACGCTTATTTCTTTTTAAGCCCGGGAAAGTACACACCAAATTTTATTTTGTTCTGCACCAGAGCCACGGCAAATGCGAGCGCCAACGCAACCACCGACAGCTCTTTAATAAGCACGCGCTGTTCGTGCGTCGCGCAGATCGCAAGAGCCTGGACTGAAACCATCAGAACCAGAAGGCAAGCCCAAATAACTTTGACTAGTCGCGACGACATCAGGCGAGGTTACTGTGTCTGGGTTTATGCGTCGTTAAACCGGACACAACTAAACAATCGATAAAATTTGAACTGCGCCTGCAAAAGGAAGTTACGATTTCTTTTTTCTGCATCCACAACCGTCTTCGCCGCGCACGCGACACTGATTGTGGCCGTTAGCGGGCATTGGTGTTTGCGCTGCAAACGTCCGCTTTTGGGGGTAAAGCGGACATGGCGATTGCGCTATGGAATAAATCGAGCGCCTATTTGGTACCCCCTTGAACCATTTGTTCCCGGCCTGATTGGCGTTGACCAGCGTTGCCGGGCCCGACCGGATGATATTAAATTGACCCAGTTGCCGCTGAAAAAATAGAAAACAAATCCAAGGGGGGTCCCTATGAGGCTTGCTCTCAGACAACTCGGACGCGCGGCCTTCGTCATTGGCGCGCTCGCGCTCGGCCTATCCACCGAGGCTAATGCTCAACGCAAATTTACGTTCGGGTACGATCAGCCCCACTCGACGGCCTACGGCATCGCCGGCGATATTTTCGATGCCAAGCTCAAGGAATTGAGCGGCGGCAAGCTGAGCATCGACCAATTCCCTGGCGCGCAGCTCGGTCAGGAGCCGGTTATGCTGCAAAAACTTCGAACCGGCGACATCGACTTCGTCATCACCTCGACCGCCAATGCCTCTACGGTGGCGCCGCAGGCCGGCGTGTTCTCCCTGCACTTCCTGTTCCGCGACAAGGATCACCTGGCCAAGACGCTGGCCGATCCGGACGTTTCGAAGGCGTTCCGAACAATGATCGACGATTCGGTGCAAGGCGCGCACGTGCTCGGCCTGCTCACGATGGGACTGCGTAACATGTACTCGAAGAAGGAGATCAAGTCGGTCGCCGACGTCAAGGGTGAGAAGATCCGCGTCCAGGCGACCAAGACCGAGGACACGCACTTCCCGGCTTATGGCGCGCAGACCGTACACATGCCGTTCGGCGAAGTTTATACCTCGTTGCAGACCGGCGTCGTCAACATCGCGGAGAACGGGGTCAACGTCTACATGGCAAACAAGCACTACGAAGTGGCGCCGGTGCTCTCGATGACCGAGCATGAGGCCAACAACAATTGCATCTGGGTCAGCGACAAAACCTGGAAGAGCCTCAGCCCGCAGGAACAGCAGTGGGTGCAAGCTGCGGCCGACGAGGTCGCCAAGAAAGAGCCGGCACTCGGGCTTAAGCTGGAGGCGGACTCAGCCGCGAAGCTCAAGACGATGGGCGTCAAGGTTGTCGAAAACGTCGATAAGTCCGGCTTCATGACTGATGCCAAGCCGATTCAGGACCAACTCGCCAAGGAGCTCGGTCCGCACGCGGTGAAGATTCTCGAACTCGTCCGCAACGTCAAATGATCCAATCGTAGCGTGTCCTCCGGGCGGTGGCGCGGAAATGCCGCCGCCCAAGGCATGCCGCGGGACTGTGGGGGGTTTTGGCCAAGCCACCGTTCGTGATCGCACGCCACCGCCACCTGAAGTGGCGGGCGTTGGATCCGCTTGAGTATGTCCTGATGGTGCTTTGCGGAATTTCCATCGCAGGATTTACTTTTTCAGTGTTCCTCGATGTCGTGACGCGCACGTTAGGCGTTCCAATCCTGTGGCTGCAACTCGTCACTACCGGCTTCTTCGCCTGGGGCGTCTTCATCGGAATGGCCGTGGCGACGCGGCGCATCGATCACCTGAACCTGGTCGAAATCACCAAGCGTTTGAGCGGTCCCAAGCGCACCTTCATGGAAATGTTCAATCGTACAATCATCCTGCTGGTTGCCTTGGCGATGCTGGTGTTCGGCATCCAGAATTTCATGAACGATCTCGGCAGCTTTCGAGCGCCCTCACTGATTCCGCTCGCGACCTATACCGCCAGCGTGCCGATTTCCGGCGCGCTGATCGTGCTGTTCTGCGTCGAGCAATTGGTCAATGGCTGGCGCAACGGCTTCGAGGGGCCCGAAGATGCCGACGATTTTGCGGGGATCGTGAAATGACGAATGGCGCGATCCTTCTGCTGATGACGGCCTGCTTTCTAGGCTTTGGCTATATGGGCGTGCCGGTTGCTTTCGCATTGATGGCCGGTGTGCTCGCCGCGTGCGCCCTCACGCCGATCAGCATGCAATCGATGATTGGACAGATGTTCCATGGCATCGATTCCGAAATCTTGCTTGCGGTGCCGTTTTTCCTACTGGTCGGCGAATTGATGACCTCGGCCGACGTCACGAACCGGATGATCCGGCTTGCGCAGACCATGGTCGGCCACATGCGCGGCGGACTAGCGCAGGTCGTCACCCTGTTCAGCATGTTTTTCGCCGGCATTTCCGGATCCTCCACGGCGGATGTCGCGGTGCTGAGCCGCACTGTCGCGCCGGAAATGACGCGGGAAGGCTATGACCGAGCCTTTACGGCTGCGCTGATCGCGTGTGCCTCGACCATGGCCAACCTTATTCCGCCGAGCATCATGGCGGTGGTCTATGGCGCAACCGGGAATGTCTCAATCGGCGGGTTGTTTCTGGCCGGCATCGTGCCCGGCGTCGTCATCGGCATCGGATTGATGATCTATTCGCACTTTTTCGGTCCGGTCGGCCTCAGAAAACCGCGCGCCTCGCTCTGCGAATTCGCCGATGCGGCCCGAGCCTCGATACTGCCGCTCATGATCCCAATAATTATCATGGGCGGCATCCTGACCGGGTGGTTCACGCCAACCGAGGCCGGCATGGTCGCCTCGGTCTATATCCTGCTGGTGCTGGTGCCGCTTCTGGCCCGTGGCCATATCCCGAACCTGCCGCGTGACTTCGTCTATACCGGCCTACTCTATTCAATCCCGCTGGCCTTGGTCGCGGCGGCGTCTGCTTTCGGTTGGATGCTCGCCTATCTGCGCGGGCCCGATATTGTCTCTGGCTGGATCGAGCTGTTCGCCGGGCACGACGGCCGCCTCATCATGCTGCTGTTGGTGCTGCTGTTCGTTGTGATCGGAGACTTCATGGATGCGGTGCCGGCCATCATCATTTTCATGCCGATCGTCATCAAGCTCAACGAGCTGGGCAACATACAGCCGCTCCATATGGGCGTGGTGCTGATCACGACACTTGTTTTCGGCTTGATCACTCCGCCTTACGGCTTGTCGCTATTGGTGGCGTCGAAATTCGTCGGCGTTGCATTCTCACGCGCAATGTTTGCTTCACTACCAATCTATGTTGTGTTTTTCGTCGCCATTGCTTTTACGGTGCTGTTTCCAGACATCGTGCTGTACCTGCCGAAATTGCTGCTGCCAGAATCGGTCGGCTGCTTCAAGAGCCCGAGTGGATCGGGCTATATCTGCCCGCAATAACCATCGTTAAGCGCACCGATTGATCGGTTCGATCCCGTTGCCAAAACGGAGTCGATGAGATGTTACCGGAATGTTTGCTGATGATGACTGTCTAGTCGGCTTCGTTTACAAACGCGAGGCTACTGCGGGACCCAACTGCTCGTGCACACGAGCAGCCGAATTACTTTGTTCAGAGACGGAAGGCTCCGGCTTTGCAGACCTATAGCATCGCCGCGCCGACTGGACGTTTCTGCCATATCGGCTACCCAAACAGCAGAATGATCAAGACGATCGGTATTGGAACGCCGAGACGCCAAAGTAATATTCCTCTGCCCATGTCGCCCTCGTTGTTGTCTTGGTCGAGCTGCTGATGATCAGCCTCGACTAAATAACGTGCAGCAACCACAGAACGATTACGAGGCCTAGCGGTACGCCCAGCAGCCATAAAATGATCGGCATTGTCATTCTCCCAGTGGACCTCAGGAGAACTCGTGTGCGTAGCGAGAGTTCCTTGCGCGGATGTCCGCACCGAAATCAGCGTCAGAAATCGAATGTCTGCTTGTGGCATTTAGCGGCGCGCCTTCGCAGGGGAAATGGCGTTATTCAGGGAAAGACGGGCAAGGAAGCGGGGCGGCGTCGCGGATTGGCGCCTTGTACTTTGGTATATGGGTATTGTCCGGAAATACAATATTCGCCTGGCGTTTGCGATGGTTTGCTCGCCAGCATGAATTCGTCGCTCTACACCGCTGACCGGACCACCCACCTCAAGATAGTGCTGGTTGGGCTTGCTGCCGCGGTCTTGATCGCGGTGATCGGCATCTCCGCGCGCGAACTCAACCTGGGCACGGACATCGTGGCTGCGCAGACCCCGACCGTCATCAAAGCCGGCGGCCCGGTCGTGTTCACTGACAAGGCCGGCCCGGTGGTGCGCTAACCCTGCGCCGGCAGCGGACCCTTAACGCGCTGAACTCACGCATCATTTGTGACGTTGCGACTCAAGGCAAACTCGCCTGAGCCCGGCGAATCCATCCGCGATAGTCTTCACCACCACCCGGCGCGACCGCGACACACTGTCTGGCAGGTATCGCGTGTTGACACATTGTAAAATGTGGCACTGGCACAGTCACCGAACCAACTGCCCGAGATAAGCCTGACCGGCTGTCCAGGGACCCAACGGTAACAGGCCGGCGCTACACCATCGTAGCGAAAGCCGTTGATGACAAACTGACCACTGAAAGGCGGCGCAACGAGCTCAACAACGTGACGGGTGGGCGGCAGATAGTGTCGGTGACGATGCCGCGTGTAGGCTGGCTCGTCTGCAAACGCCGGCTGACAAACCAGCAGTGCGGAGATCACTGATCCAGCACGGGTGATCATTTTAAACCCCATTGCGTAAATAGCTGCGCGTCTTCGGAGCTTCACCTGAACCGGCCCGGTGGGCAACATGGGCGACGTGGCAAAGACCGGGGTCTTGCTCGCCCAATTCCAGAAAAACTCAGGATCGTCTGAGGCTTCGCCGAAGCTCCCTCGCCTAAGCCGTCAGCATCGGCCCATCCTCGAGCCTCTTCTCGCAGCGATGGACCAAGCGCCCACAAAGGCATTGCCCAGCGGGGATTTCTTAATGTTCATGCGGAGGTTTAGGAAATTCACTAAGCGGTTGAACTGCTTAGTGAAGCGAATGGGCGGAGTGGCAGGATTTGCGATGCTGATTGTTCGTCATTGAATTTACTTACGTTTTTTGGGCCGACTGTTCAAGTTGTGTACTCAACTTGTGTACTCGCGAATTACCCTTTTTGGACTCTTTGCTGATTGATTTCCCAACCGTTGGGATACGCAACGCGCACCAAGAGTTTGCCGAAGTTCTCGCCACGCAATAGCCCAATAAGGGCCCGCGGCGCGTTCTTGAGTCCCTCAACCACGTCTTCGCGATATTTGATCCGTCCTTCTCCAACCCAGGCGGAGACATCGTGCATGAAATCCCCATAGCGCCCGGAAAAGTCTGAGACGATGAAACCGCGAAACGTCAACCGTTTGGTCAAGATCGCTCGCATCAAGTGCGGCAGTAGAATCGGGCCGGGTGTCAGCGAGGTGGCGTTGTACATGGAGATCAGCCCGCACACCGGAATGCGGGCGAACGGATTGAGCCGTGGGAACACGACCTCGAATATCGCGCCGCCGACATTCTCGAAATAGACGTCGATACCTTTCGGACAGGCTGCGGCAAGACGGCGGGCGAGATCGGGCGCCCGATGGTCGATGCAGGCATCAAAGCCGAGCTCTTCGGTCACATACCTGCATTTGTCTGGTCCGCCCGCGATGCCAACGGCGCGGGCACCCTTGATCCGAGCGATCTGGCCGACAACCGAGCCGACCGCACCCGAAGCTGCGGCGACCACCACGGTTTCGCCGGCGGCAGGCTTGCCGATCTCTAGCAACCCCATGTAGGCGGTCATACCCGGCATCCCGAGGACGCCGAGCGCGGCCTGAATTGGTCCGCGCGTGGGTTCGACCTTTTGCACGCTGGAACCATCGGACAGCGCATACGTCTGCCAGCCAGTATGGCCTACGACGACACTGCCTTTGGCAAAGCGGGGGACGTTCGAGGCAACCACCTCGCTGATCGTGCCGCCCTCCATTACATCGCCGACGCCGACAGGCTTGGCGTAGGACGGCGCACCGCTCATTCGGCCGCGCATGTAGGGGTCGAGTGAAAGCCACAGCGTGCGCAATAGCATCTGGTCCGGTCCGGGTTGTGGAATCGGAAGTTCCTCTAAGCGAAAATTATCTAACGTCGGTTCCCCAACCGGCCGCGAGGCAAGAACAATCCGTTCAGTGGTTTTGGTCATTGCGATTCCCAGCTTCTACCGGCGCCTAGCCATCCCTCTACGCCGTTCAACCTTTACCCCCAAAGCGGACATTGATTGGTGATCCTTGCATGTCCGCTTTGGGTCATAAGCAGACGTTTGGCAGTGCAATCGTCATGTCCGCTTTACCCCGAAAGCGGACATTCAGGAGCGCGAGCGAAAAGCGGACATTGCGTCACATCCAAGCCCTTGCCCGCTTTAAACTAGCCGGTATTAATTTTCGCCTGGCGCCGCGCCGGTCTGCAATAGTGAGTTCGTTCCCGGAGTCGCGATGGCCGCTTATCGGCTCTAGATTGCCACCTGTTGAGCACCGGTTAGCTCATTGAGTTGCTAGATTTACGAACTCATTATTGATGGTCTCCAGAATGTACTCTCTGTCTTCCGCCATCAGAAAATGTGAACCTTTGCGTAAATGGCTGGTGAAACTTCCGCAGGTCAGCTTACCCCAGCCAGCGGAGTCTTTTTCCGATACCCACGGGTCTATGTCGCCGACGAAACTACTGATCGGAAAAGTAAACGGTTGCACAGCTTCATACTTATAATTGTACGCCATTCCAAACTCGGCGCGGATGGTAGGCAACAACGCCGCCCTTAACGCGGGTATCGCCAACATCTTGTCAGCCTCCGGTGTATCGAAGTGACGCACGATATCCACAAAGATTTCGTCCGCCTGGGCATATGGCGGGACTCTGATGTCGAACTCTTTGTGCAGCATCATGTCGTAAACCAAGTTGTCCTCAAACTCGCCTCTGCGCTTTAATAGATGCGGGGGTCTTACTGCGCAGGCGAACACGTGCTTGATGAAGCGCATCGATCCCTTGGGTAGCGCACAAAGTGTGGCAAACATGGTGAGTCCGCCCAAGCAGTGGCCAAAAAAAGCAGACGGTCTGTCCAACCACTCAATCATTTCCGGCAACAGGCATTCAACAAATGTATCTATGTTATTTATGGGCGCCTCGTTGATACGGGTCCCGCGTCCCGGCGGCTCAACGGCCACCATTTCTACGGACTCGCCGAGCAATTGCGGCCAAGATCGGAACGATACGAGCCCGCCGCCCGCATAGGGAAAACAAAACAAACGAGCTTTCGCAACGGGGTTGGGCCGGGGCGCGATCAACCACTTTGGCGCCGTGGGCAGCTCAGTCTCACTGCTCAGGCGAACGATTGGACGGGAATCTTCTGCACCAACTCTGTTTTCTCTGCTGACGAGTTGTATTTCTTCGTTTATTCTTAGAGCTGGGCAAGCTGGCGGGTCATTTCTTTCTTCAGCAGTCTCTATCGGTGTCGCGCCGGACGCTCGCTCATTATTAACTTGTTGCGGTCCCACCTGTTGATATTGGTCACCTGCAATTCGCACCTCCACTGCTGCAAGCTCATCGACCAGATGATCGACTAGCTGGTTGATCGTCGGACCCCAGATCAGTTCCGTGGCCGAGACTGATATTCCAACATCCTCCAGGGTATTTGCGAGTGTCACAGACCTCGACGAATCCAGACCGACTTCATTCAATGGTTGATGCGGATCTATCGGGTCTACGAAGCCAAGCTCCGCCGTGATATGTCGCTGCAGGACACTCTCGAGCTTGGCGCGCGCGTCGCTGTTAAACGCGATAGATTCGGCATCGGCAACTCCGACGCATTCTTGGAACTTGGCTGCCGATAAAGGCGCGTAGGGCAACGGCTTCGCGGGCGCTACACGAATCTTGTCCGTCCACAACTCGCGAAAGACACCATCGATCAGCTGGTTAATAGTTGGTCCGCTAATGAGTTCCGCAACCGGAACTGGAATACCGAACTCGTCTTCGAGGCTATTCGACACACTTACTGACATTAGCGAATCTAAACCGATTTCGTTTAACGGTTGATCTGGAGCTATCGGATCTACGAAGCCAAGCCGCGCCGAGATGTGCTGTTGCAACCCGTTCAATAGCTGTTGGCGCGCTTGGCCATTCACTGCAATACCAGGAGCACTCAGAGCGACCTTTCCTTGCGCGGATTTCGACGTTCTGGAATCCTCATCTCTGTTCAGAAGCTCCGCCAAGAACGAGGACTTGCCCATCTTGCTGGCGTAGGTCGACCAATCAGCAACTGCTACAGCGATCTGATCAACATCGCGGTGCATCAACTTGTCGAACATCTGCGTAGCGAGATCGGGGGAAACAAATTTCATGCCCAGCGACGACAGCATTGCCTCGCCGCGCGCTCCCGAAACGGTGGCCAAACCGCCTCCTGACCAGGCGCACCAATTGACCACGGTGGCCGGTAAGCCCGCGATGCGACGGTGAGCTGCTAGAGAATCAAGGAAAGTGCTGCTGGCGATGTAGTTCCCTTGGCCAGCAGAGCCTAACAGGCTCCATAGAGACGATTTCAAAACAAAGAAGTCTAATTCGAGCGATTTGGTGTATTCATGGAGAAGCCAGCTTCCATATACCCTTGGCTCGAACAGGCGGGCGAATCTGTCCCAATCGAGCTGGGCCAATATTCCGTCGTCCAGGACGCCAGCCGATTGCACCACGCCTCTTAGCGGTGGTAGTTCTTTGCTGATTGTCTGCATGAGGCGGCTTACATCCTCATCGAGGCTGATATCGGCCGCCACTACGCGGATTGTTGCGCTGTTGATTTCTGCGGTGCTGAATACTTCGTGTGCCGCCTTGGAGCTCGCACTTCGACCTGTCAGGACGAGGTGTTTCGCGCCTTTACTTAATAGCCATTTGGACACAGCGCGCCCCAACATTCCCAAACCACCTGTGACAAGATAGGTGGCGTCAGTGCGGACCCTCGGCAGCTGGGCCGGCAGTTCTGCGAGGGATTGCCTGACGAACCTTGGGACATTGCGCTGGCCCGTAGCGGAGATGGCAATCTGGGTTTCACCGTTCGGGTGGAGCAATTCCGCGGCCAATAAATCTATGTCCGATGTCCGGTCACCGTCGAGCTGAAGATCAATCAACCCTCCCCAAATGCCCGGATACTCAATCGCGACGGCTCGTCCCAAACCCCATAAGGGCGCCTGAACCGGATCAACACGCTGGTCTTGGCACTCTGTCCTTTGCGTGTTTGCGGTTACGATCCACAGGCGCCTGCCAGTCGGGGTCGTCGACCGAGTTGCGTCGAGGGCATGCAAGATTGCCAATGCCCCACGACACATCATCTCACTGCCGTTTTTCAAGCTTGCGAGAGTTAGGCTTTCTATAGAAGGAGCATCCAGCCCCCACAGGTAAACCACTCCATCGCACGGCAACGCCTCGCTAGCAGCGAATTGCTCCAGCAATCGGCGAAAATCCCGAGGCTGCCGTTCGTTCGCGGTCCACTTTCGAGGTTCTTGCTGAGCGAATGAACCACCCCTGTAGACCAGGTGAGAATGATGGCCGGCGCCTTCCAGTCTGCTAGCCAGTGCTGCACCGACACCTTTTGCATCGGCGAAGATCAGCCAGCTTGCCGGAGCACGATCCTCTTGGTTGACAGCGCTTCTGACGCTCTTCCGCCACGCGACCCGATAAAACACGTCGTCTGCGGCGGCTCGAGTCGGCGCCACCTTATCAAGCGGCAACAGCCGAACGGTCAACCCTTCCAGTTCCGCTACCGGCCGCTCCAACATATCGTACACCCGAATCTCGACCACCTGAGTGTTGTCTTTCTCGACATTCCGCAGACTAATGTGAGCCCACGCTTCATCGATCCCGTCCTGATGGCAGCGAAATCCTGCCAGCGAGATGGGCAGGTAGGATTTACGTCGATCGCTTCCGATCTTCTCGGCACCATCGAGCACGAAAGGGTAGGCATGCAGGCAGGCATCCAGAAATGCGGGGTGCATCGCGTACTGCGTATTTGTTAAACCGTCGGGTAAGCGCACTTTTGTAAGCGCTTCGTGCTGACCGACGTACAATTCCCGGATGCCACGGAAACTGGATCCATATTCAAGCCCGAGTTTGCCAAGCGACTCATATAAATCGGCAACCGGCCATGTTTGCCGGCAACGAGCCATGATCTGCTTGGCGGAAAACGCTGATGGGGATGGCACGTCCGACCGGCGCAGGGTGCCTGTCATGTGAGTGTGCCAGGCCTCCAGATCTTCAGTTCCTGCACTGACCAGTTTGAAGCTTGCCTTGCCTGACTTCAGCGGCGTGAGCAACACACGAACAGTCCGATCTTCTCCATTGGTGAACGACATCGCCTCGTGATGCATCGCATCGTCGAAACTCACAGACGACGTCCCAAAATGCATCCGACCGGCGATCGTGGCCGCCTCCAATTCGGCGGAGGTTGGCAAGACCATCGTTCCCGCCACTCTATGATCGGTGAAGTAGCCGGTGTGCTGCACGCCATAGCGAGCTTCATAGCGCACATCTTTGCTATTTGAATCTATACGCGTGCCCACCAACGGATGGGGTCGCTCGACAACATTCCGCGCTTGTTCAGCATCGACCTTATCTTCCTCTATCCAGTAACGTTTGCGCTGGAAGGGGTAAGTCGGCAGCGGAATTCGTCGCCACGAAGCGTCGGAGTGCACTGCAGTCCAATCTACATTGTGGCCGGCAAGATACAACGCGACTAGCATTTCGCTAATCGACTCGGCGTCCGGCTTTTGACGATTCAGTGCAGCAATCCAGGTTACGGATTTGCTTTTTGCGCCAAGACAGATTTGCGCAATCGGTAGCAAGACCGGGTGTGGTCCGATTTCCAGAAAAGTCTGGCACTCGAGCTTGGCGAGCGCAAGCATGCCATCACCGAACCGCACCGCTTCACGGAGATGTCGGCGCCAATAGGATTTGTCGGGCGCGGCGGACATCAACTCACCTGTGAGGTTGGATATCAATGGCAGTTTAGGCGGTTGATGTTTGACCCGGGCGGCAACGTTTTCGAACTCATCAAGAATGGGTTCGGTTCGCGGGGAGTGAAAGCCGTTAGAAATTCGTAACTCCCTATAGCTGATATTCTGCCGCTCCAACTCCTGTGCGAGCATTCTCAATGCGTCGCGCTCACCGGACACGACCGTATTTAGCGGTCCGTTCATTGCGGCGACAGTAATCTCGGGGGCAATCTTATCGATGAGTTTACGAACTGCGGATTGTTCGGCAAATATCGCGGCCATGGCCCCGCCGCTCGGTACTCGATGCATCAGCGTGCCGCGCGCTATGACCAGTTGCATCGCGTCTTCGAGCGTCATGACATCCGCTACACAAGCGGCGGCAATTTCTCCCAAGCTGTGGCCAATCACCGCGTCAGGCACGATGCCCCAGGATTTCATAAGCTGCGCCAGAGCGTACTCAACCGCAAACACTGCAGGCTGGGTGTAGTCAGTGCGGTTAACCAACGCATCATCGCTGTCTGCGGCAAAAATCACCTCGAGCAAGCCTCTCTCTAGATACGGCTCCGCCAAAGTGTGACAGCGATCCATAGCATTCCGAAAAACGGAGTGCGTGCGATACAACTCAGCGGCCATGCCGACACTCTGCGAGCCCTGACCGGAAAACATGAAAGCGATTGACCTTTTACCGGTTCGCTGCAAGCTCGATGCATCTTCGGTTACCGTTCGCAACCATGTGGTGAGGTGCTTTTTCAGTTCGGATGACGATCTGGCCGGCGCGGCAAAGCGAAATGTAAACTGGCTTCTGCTGACGTTAGTCGTGTAGCAAAGGTCACCAATCGGTGTGTCGGGATTGTTGTTCAGCCAGTTCAGAAGTTCTGCGACACGCGCCACCAGTGCGTCCGCGCTTTTGGCTGAAAGGGTAATCAAGCACGGAAAGGGACCTGGTGATTGGTTCTTTGCGGCTGCGATCGGCGGCGCCTCTTCGAGGACGGCGAAAGTATTCGTGCCGCCGATCCCGAGACTGTTTAGCCCGGCGCGCCGCGGCGTGTCCGTGAGGGGAAAATCCTGCAGCTTTGTGTTTACGTAAAAGGGTGACGAGGCGAAGTCGATTCGAGGGTTCGGCGTTTCATAATTGATGCTCGGTGGTATTCGTTTGTGATAGAGGACGAGCGCGGTTTTGATCAGGCCTGCAATTGACGCCGCTTGTTCCGGATGGCCGATATTGGCTTTAACTGAACCGACAGCACAGTACTGCTTGCGTTTAGTCTCGCTTCGAAAAGCTTTGGTCAGCGCTTCGATTTCCAACGGATCGCCGACACTCGTGCCGGTTGAGTGGCATTCAACATAGCCGAGGCTGTCTGCGCTTACCCCCGCCAATTTTAGCGCATCGACCACTGCCTGGGACTGCTGGCCCAGACTCGGCGCGGTGTAGCTGATTTTAGCCGAACCATCGTTATTCGCCGCAGTCCCTTTGATAACTGCAAAGATATGGTCGCGATCAGAGATCGCTCGTTCCAAGGGCTTGAGCAACACGGCGCCAACGCCGCTACCAAAAATCGTTCCCTGGCCAGCCGAGTCGAACGGGCGGCAATGCCCATCTAGGGAATAAAGGTTCCGCTTTTCCGCTAAGTATCCCTGGGCTTGCGGCACGCGGACCACCGAACCGCCCGCCAGCATCATATCGCAATCATTCAACCTTAGGTTCTGGCACGCCTGATGGACCGCCACCAAAGACGAGGAGCACGCCGACTGAATTGTGAAGCTGGGACCCGTGAGATTCAGCTTGAAGGAAACGCGGGTGCTCAGAAAATCTTTGTCGTTATTGATATGCGAAGTGCTTGCTGTCTGGCCGGGAAGATCGGCGTGGTGCAGTTTTGCCAGCAGATAACTTGAAACGATGCCACCGGCGGTCGAAAAAACGCCGACCTTCCCAGGGTAACCAGCGGGGTCATAACCCGCGTTTTCGAACGCCTCCCAGCACACCTCCAGGAACAGGCGGTGCTGTGGGTCCATCAGGGCGGCGTCTTTGGGCGAGTAACCGAAGAACGATGCGTCGAAAATTTCGACGTCGCGCAACATCGGTGCCGCCTTTACATAATTGGGGTTGACCACCAACGACGGTGGGACGCCGGCTGACATAAGTTCTTGATCGGAAAAAAAAGTGATTGATTCAACGCCGTGGCAAAGATTAGTCCAAAATTCTTCAGCTGTAGCCGCTCCAGGGAATCGACAAGACATTCCAATTATCGCGATGTCGACATTCCGCAAGGAGGTACTCATTGTGATACTCGACCTAATGCCGACTGCCTAATCACTCTTCGGTTTGTCGCCTTTCCGTAGAGTATTCAATGTATCAAACACGGTGGTCAAAATTTCTTCTTGAGCCTCGATAAATTGAACGCGAGCCGAGGTCAATTTTGGGAAGAGCTCTTTAAATGCAACTTCCAGCCTCTTTTTGAAATCTTCGTCAAGGAGATTTCTCCGCGTTCCCGACCGATCCAAGATCATCATCAGAGCTTGTAATTGACGCAACATGAAATTCTCGGTCGACCTAACACGGCTGGGATCTGTAATGTTGCTTTTCGCAATTTCGAGCATTTCGCGTTGGTAGGATAACCAAGGCAATGTCAGTAAAATAAAATTTCTTAAATTGTCTTCGTAAGATTGAGACTCATCTGGTTTGCTGTCATCTGGCATCTCAGCGCCCTTTGCCTTTGAATCATTTTCGCTTTGAGTGTCCTGCGACCGACGGCGCAACTGACTCGGCGCGTCACCTCTGGATGCCATATGAGTTTCGCACCCCGACGATAACGCACCTCCGGTTCGGAGCTCCTTTGCGTATTTATCGCATTTATTAGGTCTACGGGAGGGCCGCTTGGCGATCAAGATGGCTCTAGGCGTTAAGACTGACCATGTTAGTCATTACGGCCACCGACATAGGCATCGGGAGAATGGGTACGCGCGGAGATGCCCTCGCACGCCGGTGGCCCCGATGCAGTTGCCTGCCCCGGCTCCAGGCCTTGTCGTCGCGCTCTCTCTTATGGTTTGATCCGTTGCTTCACGCTGCGAGGACAGCCGGTGTCGGCGCACCCCACCGGCGCCGGATCTGCATCGCCAATGCCGGACCTGCACCACCAATGAAAACATGATGGTTGAACGCCTAGACCGAACCAGTCAAAGTGCTACCAGGTTGATTGGATGGCCGTAGATATCCTCCAGCAAATGACCGCCTCCTCGTAGTCGCAGTTGTTTACCTACCGAGCGTTGATATCCAGGAGTAAATTACATGGCGGAAAAAAGAGAACCTTTTACTTGGACAGGGTGGGGCATGCGCCACGCGAACGAACACGCGACCGCTGCCTCTACGTACTTACAGAAACTGAGCCGAGCCGCACATCCGCACGACAGGGCCAAAGCTCACGCCGAATTTGTTAAGATGCATCTCGACATGTGCGAACAGCGCGCAGAAATACTCTATTGTGCGGTAGAAGCGGCGAACACGTTTATGGGCAACTTCGTCCAGGTTTTAGCGAAGCACAAGGATCTTGCTGACATGGTGCGCACTTCGCCCAAGCGGAAAAGCCGGAGCACCAAAGCGCGACGCAGATAATTTCGTTGGCCATGTCCGCTTTAGTGGACATTTGCAATGCAATAGCGCCTGTCCGCTTCGGGCCAGAAGCGCGCTATGCTTTGCTTCCACGAAATGTGGCGTTACTGTCGGTTCTGCAGCCCGCCGACTAATGGAGCGCCCATGGCTCGAGTTGCACGCGATGCCTCGCTTGCGGGCCTGCCGTCGATGGACGAGGTCTGGGGCTGGCACAAAAAACTCGCGAAGATGGGCCCCCGATACACAGGGAGCCGGGGCCACGTGCGCTTTACCGACTGGCTGCAAGAGAAGTTCTCGGCCGTACCAGGTTTTAAGCTGAGCCCCGACCCCAACAACCGGATATCTTTCAACCGGTGGCTCGCGAAGAAATATTCGCTGTCGATCGATCAGGACGCCACGGGTCGCTCCAAACGGGTAAAGGTCAGTTACTACTACCCGTACTCGGGGAAAACGGGTCCGGGTGGCATCAGCGGCAGGCTGGTAGACCTCGGACAATACAAGCCGTTCTGGTCCACGCCGGCATTCTGGGCGCGTGCGTCGGGACAGATCGCGCTGGTGCGGGTGCCGAAGCCCACGTTCTCGCTCGACTTCGGCCAGATACCGATCGGCGGTTTCGAGCACGGAAAGAGTTCACTGCAGGCTGCGGCGGCCTACGAAAGGGACGCGAGTCTGGTGACGAACACGGTGTTCCAGGGGATCGTCGCCGAAGTCCCGTTGCTGGATGCGCGGCTGGCCGGTGTGCGCGGCGTGATCTGCGTCTGGACGGGGATGTCGGACGATCAGGTCGCCAACCAGTACACCCCGATCACCACAAAGTACCCGAACAAGGAGGGATTGCCCAAACGGCATGACCCCGGATGCCCCGCGCTGTGGGTTGGCGATAAGACCGGGCACTTGCTCGCCGACCGGGCTGCGAGGGGAAACGCCCGGGTCAAGCTGACACTCGACGCCGAGATCACAGAGGGCGCGACGACCGACACAGTGTGGGGCGTGCTGCCGGGTACCGGCGCCGACCGCAAACGCGGCCTGATCGTGAACACACACACCGACGGTCCGAACGTCCCTGAGGAAAACGGCGCCCTGGGCTTGCTTGCGCTTGCGCAGTACTTCGCCCGGCGTCAACGAAATCGCGACCTATACTTTGTCATGGTGACCGGGCACTTCCAGCTTCCGCAGTTCATAGCGGATATCCCGAACCAGCGGTTCGTGGTCGGCAATGATGCAACCAGTTTATGGATGGCGCAGAACCCCGCAATCTACCGGAAGGCACTCGCCGGCCTGACGATGGAGCACCTCGGCTGCAAAATGTGGGCCGACAACGCCAACGGAAAGTATGTACATACCGGGCATTACGAGTGGGGCCCCACGTACACGACGCCGAAGCGTGGTTTGACTGACGCGACCAACATGCAGGCCTACCTCGCTGCGGTCCGTGCCACCCGCGATTTCGGTGCCAATGCCGGTCGGGTAGTCACAATGCTGCCAGCGCCCCTCTTTTTGGGCGAGGGCGCGCCGCTCTACGCCGGCGGCCTTGGAACGGTTTCGCTATGTCCGGTACCATCCTACCTGCTACAGGCGGGCTCTCAAGCACGACCGGAGCTACTAAACCTCGACAAGCTCGACAAACACCTGATCTATGGCCAGATCCAGAGCTTCGCCAGAACCATCAGTACGCTGGACGCAGCGGAGGCAGCCGACTTCTGAGCGAATGCTGACGCGCCGCAGCCGCGAGCCTTCGGCTTCGCGTTCGCGCTGAACAGGGCGCCCGTCACACCGTTCATGCCGATAACGATCGCACCACCAGCTTTGGATGGGGCAGCCAATGAGTGCGGCCTTGCGACTGGTGCGGAAGTCGCAATGACCGGTTACAATCTTTTAGTGTGCAGGATGGACACAAGGTCCTGCAGGTTTTGAACCCAACGAAGGTCTATTCCGGCGGGTGGCGATGCAGCAGATCGAAGACTGGCTCAAAAAGCTCGGTATGGACGAGTACGCCCAGCGCTTCGCTGAGAACGATATTGATTTAGCTATTCTGAATGACCTGACCGATCAAGACCTCGAAAAGATTGGCGTGACGTCGCTCGGCCATCGCCGAAAGCTCTTGCGTGCGATTGCCGATCTCAATGGCGCATCCGCGGCTGTGGCACCTGCCGTACTGCGAGCGGCGGATACTGGCGAGCGCCGGCAAGTCATCACGGTGATGTTCGCGGACCTCGTTGGTTCGACCGCACTCTCCGCTCGGATGGATCCGGAAGACCTGCGAGAGCTCAACTCGGCCTATCAGAAATGCGTCGCTGAAGCCGTGCGACGTTTCGGGGGGTTCGTGGCGCGGTATTTCGGCGACGGCGTGCTCGTCTACTTTGGCTACCCCGAGGCCCATGAGGATGACGCCGATCGAGCAGTGCGCGCGGGGTTGGAGGTGATCGCTTCGGTGACCGCACTCAAGACACCGGTTTCGCTGCAGACCCGTGTTGGCATCGCCACTGGGCTGGCCGTTGTCGGCGATCTGATTGAATCGGGCGATGGACATGAGCGTGGCATCGTCGGCGAGACACCAAATCTCGCGGCGCGTTTGCAGGAGATTGCCGAGCCGAACACAGTGGTCATTGCCGAAGCTACGCGGAGCCTTCTCGGCAATCTTTTCGAGCTAAAGGACCTTGGCACCAGAGACCTTAAGGGCATCGCTGGGCCAGTGCACACTTGGTTGGCGCTGCGGGCGAGCACGGTCGAAAGCCGCTTCGAGGCACTGCATCCGAGCGGTCTGACTGCCCTGGTCGGGCGCGAAGAAGAGACCGAGCTGCTGTTGCGGCGCTGGTCGCGGGTGAAGAGCGGCGAGGGTCTGGCGGTGCTGATTTCCGGTGAAGCGGGCATCGGCAAGTCGCGGCTCATAGCTGCTCTTCTAGAGAGCCTTACTCCTGAACCGCATACGCGTTTGCGCTATTTCTGCTCGCCCCAGCACACCGACAGCGCGTTTTATCCGATCATCGGTCAGATGGAACGTGCGGCTGGATTGTTACACGACGATACGCTCCCGCAGAAACTCGACAAGCTCGATGCTCTGCTTGCGCAGACTTCGACTTCGATCCAGGACGCCGCCCTCATTGCCGAGATGCTTTCGCTGCCCAACGATGGTCGGTATCCCGCCCTCGAACTGACGCCGCAGCAACGCCGGCAAAAAACGCTAGAGGTGCTTACCGCTCAGGTGGAGACGCTGTCGCGGCAAAATCCTGTGCTGATGATCTTCGAGGATTGCCATTGGAACGACCCCTCGACCTTTGAAGCGTTCAGTCGCCTCATAGATCGAATTCTGACACTTAGGGTGCTGTTGCTAGTGGCATTCCGGCCGGAATTTGACGCGTCGCCGTGGGTTGGACGGCCTTACGTCAGCTCCCTCATCATCAATCGACTGGCAGAGCACGAGGCTGGCGCAATGGTCGACCGCATCGTCGGCAACAGGCTGCTATCGGCGAACATTCGGGAGGACATCATCGAGCGTAGCGACGGTATCCCCTTGTTCGTGGAGGAGATAACCAAGGCGGTATTAGAAGCTGGGGGTGAGACGGCCGCGGAGCGTGCGATTGCCGCGGTTCCGTCCCCGGCACTGACGGTCCCCGCGAGTCTGTATGCCTCGCTCATGGCGCGGCTCGACCGGCTCCGCGGTCCGCCCAAGGAAGTGGCACAGGTCGCGGCGGCGATCGGCCGCGAGTTTTCGCATGCGCTTCTGAAGGCCGTGATGCGCAAGCGGGATGTTGAGTTGGGATCAGCGCTTGACCGCCTCATTGCAGCCGGTCTGCTGTTCCGACAGGGTCTGCCGCCGTATGCGACCTACCTATTCAAGCATGCCCTGGTGCGAGACGCTGCTTATAGCACATTGCTGCGCGAACAACGACGCGCGCTGCATGCCCGCATTGCCGAAACGCTTGAAGTCCAATTCGCCGATATCGCCGAGAGCCGACCGGAGTTGTTGGCACGCCATGTGACCGAGGCCGGCCTGATCGAGAAAGCCGCAAGCCTTTGGGGCAAAGCGGGGCAGCGGTCGCTGGCGCGGTCGGCGCTGGCCGAAGCCGCCGAGCAGCTCGCGCGGGCCCTCGACCAGATTGCGACCTTGCCCGGCACGCCTGTCATGCGTGGCGAACAGATCAAGCTGCAGGTCGCACTCGTTAACGCTCTCATGCACGTCAAAGGCTATGCGGCGCCTGAGCCCAAGGCGGCCGCTGAACAGGCGCGTCAATACATCGAGCGAGCAGAAGCGCTCGGAGAATCTCCCGAAGATCCACTGCTGCTCTTCTCGGTCCTCTATGGCGTCTGGGCAGCAAGCTATGTTGCGTTCAACGGAGACCTGACGCGCGAGCTTGCGTCGCAATTTATGACGCTCGCAGAGAAGCAAGGGCAGACCGTTCCACTCATGATCGGGCACCGCCTGATGGGTAATTCGCTGACGATAACTGGGGACATCTCTGAAGGCCGAGCGCATTACAATCAGGCGTTCGCACTTTACGATCCTGCCACGCATCGAACGCTCGCGACGCGTTTTGGCCAAGACGTCGGCGTTTCAACTCTTGTCTATCGAGCGTTGGCCGGGTGGATGCTCGGATATCCCGAGGCCGCACTCGCGGACGCTGATCACGCGCTCGAGGATGCACGTGACAGTGGCCACGCTGGGACTTTGATGTATGCGCAGTTCCACACATCGTTGACCAATGTCCTCTGCGCAAAATATGCGGCGGCAAATGCGCAATCCAATGAAGTTGTCCGGTTGGCTGACGAGAAGGGCGCAGCA
>JANWKN010000044.1 GCA_025451355.1 Pseudolabrys sp.
ATACTTGAGTGAGAGTCCGGCAAGTAGTGGCCATGCCCAAGATTACCTACATTGAACACGATGGAGCGCAGTATACGGTCGAGGCCGAACTCGGCTCGACGGTGATGGAAACGGCGCTGCGCAACGCCATTGCCAGCATCGTCGCTGAGTGCGGCGGCGGCTGTACCTGCGCCACCTGCCTGATGCACGTGGATGAGAAGTGGTTCGAGGTCGTCGGCCCACCTTCCGCAGAAGAAGAAGAGATGCTCGATACCGCATTCGAGGTGAAGCCGACCTCTCCACTCTCCTGCCCGATCAAGGTCACCGAAGCGCTCGACGGGCTATCGAACACCAACCTATCAAGGCCGGTGAGCGTCACACTTCGGCGCGTTGTCGTTTCGAGGCCTGTTCTGCCCGCGAGCTAATAGTCGACACTGCGTCCTCGCTCCTGCGGGTCGCCTCGGCCATTGCACTCGAGGCATTGCTGGCAAAAATCTGCGCCGCTTTCTGGATCTTTTGGCCGAACTCCTTCGTCTGGTCGGCGACGGTCTGCGCCTGACGGGCCAGGAACTCGCTTTGGCATTGCGCGAACTCCTGCGGTTCCTTAGCGCGCGAAAGTTTCTCGCCGTATTCCATCGCGTTCGACAACGTCTTCTGCGTCAGCGACGTCATGTGCTCGCGAACGACCGCGGCCTGGTTCTCGAAATCTTCAGCCATCTTGCGCCCGACCCGCAGAAAGGCATCAACCGCCTGTCTGCTTTGGCTGAAAGCTTCCTCGGCAAACTCACGACTCCAGGTCATGCCAAAGTTTGCCGCCTGCATTGCGCGTTCGCTGCTGTGTTGCGCGAAGTTGGATGAATCTCGTGCCATTGCCTTCTCCCTTGAAGACACGCTGTGTCTTTTCTTGTGTTGGGTTAGTGACTATCTCCTTTGGCAATGGGCTTCCCACACACCTTGTTCCTGCAACTTTGAAAAGTAGCGAAGAACCGGTTTGAAAAGCACCAAGGAACCGGGCGGCGCGGCCGCGGTTCCCCCGGAACGGTGCACAGATGTCGCGAGGGTGGAGCCCAACACCGCCTGTGGATAACGGGGCCGGGAACCGACGCTTCCTGATTGGGCTTCGGCCGCGGGTGTGCTTCCCCCCACGGTAGGCTATGCTCCCGACGTTCCGCTGGGGAGCTGGGGCCATATGTCTGTTACGGAACGTATCCAGGCTTTAGGCGATCACGCCAAAAGCAGCAGGCAGCCGTCGTTGCGCCCGAGGCAAACCGCAAGCGGCGATGTGACTGCTGCCGGTGATGCTTCCATCCACGACAACCCGTCGACGCCGCCCGCTATCGCTGACGATGCAGTGAAGGCTCTCCTTCATGACGCGTTTGAAGATCGTGCCATCGAAGAGCTCATTATTCCGGAAAGTGCGACAGTCCCGATCATTGCTGAGTCGCACGCGGGGGAATTAATCCCCAACCATGCTGGCACTGGTTCAAAACAACCGGTCGTCAGCGAAAGCGACGACCATATTGCTGCAATGCGCGCGATCATCCACGAATGGGAAAACTGGTCAGCGCTGCACACTGATGAGCTGGAAGACCCCAACGCCGAAAAATACTTCTTCGAGCATTTGCAAAAGAAGAGGCAGCACCTCCTGAGCTTCGCCTCGGATGATGGGTGGGAGAGCGTCCGCGGCTGGTTGATGCAGGCCGGGCTGGTTAAGGGCTGAGCTCCGCCCGAACTTTGGATATCTTCCCAAAAAACCGAGGTCCCCGGCTTTCGCCGGAGACCCAATTCATCGCCTGAAATTATAAGCTTAAAATTTCGGCCGGTCTTGAAAGTGATCAGCCCGGACAAACCGAAAGACCGCTGCAAGCTCCAAGGGTGAAATTGGCTTTTTCCTTCACCGAACCGGCCGCGATCTCGAGCGCTTCATCGGAAACGAGCTTGATGAAGAGCTCATCTTCGTTCCGGTCGAGGATGGTCTTGGTCGTCATGGCGTTGGTCCTTTGTTGCTGACGTTACCGATCTGTTGATCAAAATTAGTTCGATCACCAGAAAAGGTCTGTGATAGTGGTCACAGAATTGACGATTTGCGAAACACGGTAATCCAGCGACAAATCGCCGCTATTCCATCGCGATCCGCGATCCTTTGGCGCCGTTAAGCAGGCGCTTGAGATGGAAAGCCGCCAAGCGGTCCTCCGACTGCTTGCCAACGTGCGCCGCGAAAGCGGCAACAGCACCGGCCTCCCCCGCTTCGAGCAAAGCAAAGGCTTCTAGATAACTTTTCGTCGCAGGATCATTGAATTGCTTTTCCCGCAGGGGCTCGAAGGCGCGGATCACCTCGCCCCTGCCCCGCAGCACAAGATCCCCGATCGGCCTCCCGCGAAAATTCTTCACTCCCTCGGCCAGCCCCGCGCTGACGCAGATGCGGGTGCCGAGCTGCTTGTTGGCGGTCTCAAGCCGCGAGGCCACGTTAATCGTATCGCCGTACGCGGTGTAGTCGAAAAACCGGCTGCCGCCGAAATTGCCGACGATCGCGGGCCCCGCGTGAACGCCAATACGCGTCACGCCGAATGCAATGCCCTTCTTCTGCCAGCGCTGGCAGAAACTTTGCGCGAATTCATCAAGCGCAAGTGCGCAGGCGACAGCGCGGGTGGCGTGGTCGGGTTGCTCGCCGGGGGCGCCGAACAGAATGTGCAAGGCATCGCCGACAATCTTGGCAACCGTTCCGTCATTGGCAAACACGATGTCGGTCATCCCCGAGAGATATTCATTGAGGAGGGGCCCGAGCACGTTTGGCTCAAGCGTCTCGACCAGCGCGGTGAAGCTCTCAATGTCGGTGAACAACGTTGCGATTTCGCGGCGTTGACCTTCGAGGTCGACCGCGGCCGTGTCGCCGGCCAGGCGCTGGGCGAGGTTCGGCGAGAAATAACGGGACAGCGAAGCATAAGCCCGCTCGGCGGTCGCCTGCCGCTCGCGGGCCTCGCGCAGAAACCCGATGTGACGAATAGTCTTGGCGATCGTTGTTTCCAGATCGGAGAAGTCGATCGGCTTTGTCACGAAATCGAAAGCGCCGCGGTTCATTGCGGTGCGGATATTGGTCATATCGCCATAAGCCGAGACGATGACGGTCATGATGTTGTCTTCGTTTTCCTGCAGCTTCTGCAGCAGCGATAGCCCATCCATCCTCGGCATGTTGATATCAGTTACGACGAGATTGATGTCGCCATTCGCCTTAAGTACCGCCAGCGCCTCCACGCCATCGTGGGCAAAGGTAAAGCTCACCGTCTTGTCCCGGATCTGATGCCTGAATTTCTGCAGAACGAGCGCTTCCAGGTCAGGCTCGTCGTCGACGACAAGGATTCGTGTGGTCATGCGGCCCGCTCGACGCGCGTGTCGATCTCGTTGCGAAGCATCACAAAATCGATCGGCTTGGTGAGCAACGCATCGGCCCCGCTCTCCAGTGCCTTCTGCTTGGTCTCGGCGTCACCATAGGCCGTGATCATAATTACCGGGACATCGGGCCGGACCGCCTTGGCCTTGGGCAGGAGCTCAAGCCCGCTCATGCCAGGCATGTTGATATCAGACAAAATCAGTATCAGTGAAGCATCGCTCGCATCGCTGATGCTTTGCAGTGCCGCCGAGGCTGACTGCGCGAATTCCATACTGAAGCGGCCAGCGCGGAGATCGCGCCGGAAATTCTGCCGAAACAGCATTTCAACATCCGGCTCGTCGTCGACAACAAGAATAAGAAGTTTCACGCGGATGCTCCTGTCTTAGTCGGCGTTGCCGCCTTGCGTGGGAGAACGATTCGGAATTCGGTATACGCGCCGGGCTCGGTGTCGACATCAATCGATCCGCCATGTTGCTTAACGATGATGTCATGGCTGATCGAAAGGCCGAGCCCTGTGCCCTCGCCTGCGGGCTTTGTGGTGAAGAACGGATTGAACATGCGCTCCCTCACGTCGGGCGGAATCCCACTGCCATTGTCACGAATCCTGATCTCGACGCTGTCACCGAGGTTCTTTGTCGAGGCCGCAAGTCTGGGTTCATGACCATCGGCGCCATCCTGCGCCTTGCGCTTCGTCGCAGCATAGAAGCCGTTGGAAATTAGGTTGAGGAGTACACGGGTAATCTCCTGTGGAAAGAGATCGGCCTCGCCGGCTGTCGGATCGAACGACCGCTCTAACGTGATGTTGAATCCCTGCTTTTCGGCTCGGGCACCGTGATAGGCGAGATTAAGACTTTCTTCGACGACGGCATTGATATCGACCGGCCGGTGCTCGCTGGAGCCCTGGCGCGAATGAAGCAGCATGTTCTTGACGATCGAATCGGCACGTTTGCCGTGCTGAACGACTTTTTCGAGGTTTCCCTGCAACATGTCCATCAGTTCGGCCAGCTGGGCGCTGGTCTTCTCATCCAATTTCACGACTTCCAGCGTTTCCTTGATCTCATCGATCAGCTCGGCCGAAAGTGCCGAGAAATTATTGACGAAGTTGAGCGGATTCTTGATTTCGTGCGCAATGCCGGCGGTGAGCTGACCGAGCGAGGCAAGCTTTTCGGTCTGGACCAGACGGTCCTGCGCTGTCCGCAGATCTTCCAGAGATTTCGCCAGCTCGCGGGTGCGCGCTTCCACATCTTCGAACAGGCGCACGTTTTCGATAGCGATGACCGCCTGGTCGGCAAACGTAGTGACGAGCTCGATCTCTTTTTCGCTGAATGGCCGCACTTCCGGTCGGCTCAGCACAATGACGCCGATTGGTGTCCCTCCCCGCAGCAGCGGCACGCCGAGAATCGTGCGATAGTCGCCGAGCCGAGCCCCTTCCAGCAGCGTGTATTCGGAGTCGGAAAGAGCGTCGGGGATATGAGCGACCTTGCCAGTCTGCAGGACGCGACCCACGCAAGTCCCCCGCCCCGGCTCGATCGAACTCGATTTGGCAAACTCGATAAAATCACGCGAAAAATTGTAGTGCGTCGCGTAATAATAGGCCGAGCCCTTTTGACGCAGAATCGCCGCACGCGCGGCATCGCACAACCGCGCGGCAGACTCTGTCAGTGTGGTGAGTACGGCCTGAAGATCGAAGGTCGAGCGGCTGATGACCTTGAGCACATCTGCCGTTGCCGTTTGCTGTTGCAGCGATTCCGTCAACTCGGCCGTGCGAGCCTGAACTTCATCGAACAGCCTCGCATTCTCGATCGCGATCACCGCCTGGTCGGCAAAAGTGCTGATGATCTCGATCTGCTTGTCGGTGAACGCCTCGGGCACCGACTTTGTCATAGCCATCACGCCGATACAGTTTCCTTCGCGGAGTAGTGGCACGCCGAGCATCGCCCGGAAGCGGGCGAGCTTCTGACCTTCGTGCCAGGTGTACTCCGCATCGGCTAGCACGTCGGGGATATGCACTGGCGCCACCTCGGCTGCCGTTCGGGCGACCAAAGTGCCCCTGCCCGGTGAGATCGGATGCGCCTTCAAATATTCCTGATACTCGAGCGAGAAGCCGTTGTGTGCGGTCAAACGGAAAACACCCCCCGCGTCGCGAAGGAAGATCTGCACGTTCTCCGCCTGACATAGTCTGCCGGCCGAATCGACCAGAGTGTCCAGCACGGCTTGGACATCGAAGGCCGAACGGCTGATAACTTTCAGCACATCGGCGGTCGCGGTCTGCTGATCGAGCGAATGCCGCAACTCGTTAAGCAGGCGTGTGTTCTCGATGGCAATGACCGCTTGCGCGGCGAAATTTTCGAGTAGCGCGATCTGCTTGTCAGTGAACGGCCGCACTTCCTGCCGGTAGATCAAGATGGCGCCAATCAGGGCGTCGTCCTTAAGCATTGGAACACATACGCTCGATCGGGCGCCTCCGAGCCTGCCCGACACACCGACAACGGATTCCGCAGCGTAATCCGCAGTATGGGTCACCTGCTTTGTACGCAGTACCTGATCAAGCTGACTGCCTGGCGTCGTCTGAAACGGGCCGCGGCCGCTCTGAAAATCGGTGTAGTCTTGAGGCGCGCCGACATCCGCAGCGTAACGGAACGCATTTCCATCATAAAGGAACATGGTGCCGAATTTTGCCTGGCAAATGCGCGTCGCATTCTCCAGCATCGCGTGAAAGACCGGTTTCAGTTCGCCGGGAGAAGAACTGATAACGCTAAGCACATCGGAGGTCGCCGTCTGCTGGTCGAGCGATTCCGTCAGCTCGGACGTGCGAGCCTGCACTTCATCGAAAAGCCGAGCGTTCTCGATGGCGATGACCGCCTGGTCGGCGAATGTCCTAAGCACTTCGACCTGCTTGTCCGTAAACGGCCTGACAGAGGTACGCGTCAGCACGATGACACCGACCGGCGTTCCCTCGCGTAGGAGCGGAATGGCAAGAACCGTTCTGTAGGCACCCCTTTTCTGGGCTTCACTGAAAGTGAATTCAGGATCGGCAAGAACGTCCGCAATATGGACGACATCCCGCTCCAGCAAGGCTCTGCCGGCGACCGAACCGCGGCCGGGCAATATCGGCCGGGTTTTGACATAGGCCATGAATGTCGGCGGAAAGTTGAAGCTAGTGACCCAATAGTGCTGCCCATCTTTGGGTCGCACGATGCCGGCCATATCAGCTTCGCAGAGCTTCGCGGCAGATTCGGTGAGCGTGTCGAGAACCGCGTGCAGGTCGAAGGCCGATCGGCTGATGACTTTCAGGACTTCAGCCGTTGCAGTTTGCTGTTCCAGCGAGTCACGTAGCTCGCTAAGCAGTCGTGTGTTTTCGATGGCGATGACGGCCTGGTCAGCAAACGTCGTCACCAGTTCGATCTGCTTTTCGGCAAACGGTTCCGGCCTGGTTTTACCGACGAAGATCACGCCGACGATATCGTCCTGACGCAAGAGCGGAACACCGAGCGCGGCGCGATAGCCGGCGATCTTTTGCGGGCCTTTCCATGTGTAATCGGGATCGTCGAGCACATCCACAACATGGACAGCCTTAGCCTCGAGCGCTGCCCGTCCGGTAACGCTGCCGCGATCCATCGGGATCTTGAGCGGCTTGAAATAGTCGCGAATCTGCGCGCGGGTCTCAGGGTCGTTGCCGAAGCTCGCCACCCAAAAAAGATGGTCGCCCTTGCGCTGGAAGACCCAGGCATAATCGGCTTCGCAGAGCCGCGTCGCCGATTCAACCAAAGTATCGAGCACAGTCTGCAAATCGAACGTCGAGCGGCTGATGACCTTCAGCACATCGGCGGTGGCCGTCTGCTGCTGCAGCGATTCCGATAGATCGTCAGTGCGGTGGCGCAGCTCGCTAAGCAGGCGCGCGTTTTCGATGGCGATGACGGCCTGGTCGGCAAAGGTCTTGAGAAGGTCAATTTGCCGCTCCGGGAAATAGCCGGATTGCGTCCGCGCAATGGCAATCGCGCCAACGGGCTTGCCAGCCTGGAGCATCGGAACAGCCACGATGCTGCGGAAATTCGCCATCTGAGCCGTGTTACGATGACCGTAGTCCGGGTCGACCTCAATATCCGGAATTTGCTCAATCGCGCTGTTTAGGATCGCGCGAGCCGCGGCGCTGACCCGTCCGGGCGGTATTGGATATGCGCGCCGTATGACCTCAATCGCCTCGCCTCCGTAACCATGCGAGGCTGCGAAGTGGATAAGCTCGCCGTCGAAACGAAACACATGACACAATTGAGCGTTGCAGACTTGGGCCGCGCTCCTTGCGATGATATCGAAAACAGGCTGCGTGTCTGTCACCGAGCTCGAGATCACGCTGAGCACTTCAGACGTGGCGGTCTGCTGCTCGAGCGACTCGGAAAGATCGTCTGTTCGGTGGCGTAGTTCGCTGAGCAATCGCGTGTTCTCAATCGCGATGACAGCCTGGTTGGCGAAGGTCTTCAGAAGCTCGATCTGCTTTTCGGACAATGGGCCAGGCGCCATGCGTACCACGCTGAGTGCGCCGATGGCCTCGTCGCCACGCAACATCGGCATGATGGTGATGGCGCGGTAACCGGACTGCAGAAACAGCTTGCCGCCGGCTCGCAAATCGGGCGGCGCATCCCTGACGTCGGGGACATCGACGATGCGACGGTCAAGAATAGAGATACCGTGCATGTACTCGCGCGTCAGCGGAAAGGGAAACCGTTTTCTCCATGGTTTGACACGAGCCGGATCGGTGTCAGCAAAGGCCGCGAGCTTCACTTTGTTTCCGTCCGGAAGCGCAATGCTGATTGCAGCGTCACCAAAAAGCTTCAGTCCACTCTGGACTATGGCCTGGAATACCGGCTGCGTGTCGGTCGGCGAGCTGCTGATCACCTTCAAGATATCGGCGGTCGCCGTTTGCCGCTCGAGTGCCTCCATCGTTTCGTTGAATAGACGGACGTTCTCGATGGCGATCACCGCCTGGTCGGCGAAACTCTCGACCAATGCGATTTGCTGCGGCGTGAACGTCTCAACTCGCGTGCGCGTGAGAAACAACACGCCAATCGGCGTACCCTCGCGCAAAAGAGGAACGCCGAGGGCCGTGCGATAGCTGCCAAGCCTCAGCACGCCCTTCAGATGATACTCCGGATCGCTTTGCAGGTCGGCAACCTGAATGACTCGCCCCTCACTGAGCGTGCGGCCGACGACCGATCCGCGCCCGGGTTCGATGGTGAGGCTCTCCAAGTATTCTCTGTTCGCCCGAGCCTCTCTTCGCTTGCCCGAGACCCCATAGCCAGCCGCAAGCCGAAACCCACCTCCGCCGGGACGCCAGATGTTCACCATTTCCGCGTTGCAGAGCCTCGCTGCGGATTGCACCAGCGTGTCGAGTACTGTCTGCAGATCGAAAGCGGAGCGGCTGATGACCTTGAGCACATCGGCCGTCGCGGTCTGCTGCTGCAGCGACTTCGAGAGATCGTCCGTACGATTTTGAAGCTCGTTGAGCAGCCGCGCATTCTCGATCGCGATCGCTGCCTGCGCGGCGAAGTTTTTGACGAGCTCGATCTGCTTCTCGGTAAAGGGGCGGACTTCCTGGCGATAGATGATAATGACGCCAATCAACTCGGCGTCCTTTTGCATCGGAACGGCGAAAACCGTGCGAGCGCCGGCGAGCTTGATGGGGCCCACATGCAGCGGGCCGGACCCGCCATAGCCCTTCACTTTTCTCACATCGGCTATCTGAACCGCCTTCTTGGTCGTGGCGGCGCGAGCCAGAGCGGTGCCCGGCACAGCACGCGTGAGAGGCTGACAACGGTGAAATTCGGCATAGCCGGGCGGAGCGCCATGCATAGCCCCAATACGAAAAAAGTCGCGCTCCTGCAGCCAAAGATTGCCGAACTTCGCGCCGCAAACACGCACCGCATTCTCGAGGACGACTTGAAACACGGGCGCAAGCTCGCCTCGCGACGAAGTGATGACTTCAAGGACTTTCGAAGTCGCGATCTGCTGCTCCTGAAGTTCACGCAGCTCGCGATTGCGTAAGTCAAGTTGTTGGTAAAGGGACGGCTCACGGGCGCCATCAAGGCGCTTGGGCTGCGGACGACGCTTGGCCATCGCCGGCTTTTTCAGCCGCGCCTTGCCGCGTTCGCCCACTACGCCGCCAAGTCGTTTCAACGCCGCCCCCGGCAAAAAACGTCTATTTCCAAACCTATTGCAGCATGGTTACGGGGAGTTGGGAACTGGGGCAAGGACAGTCTAAGGATATGAACGGTCGGTGTGCCACCCCATCGCGCGCCCTCGCGCGGTCTAACTCCCCCATTGGGAGGTGGCGAATTGTTCGCGCGTTCGGGTAACACGCGCGACGGCCAGTGCCGAATTGTCGTGGACGGGGGTGACATTTCCAATACACTCTTTTTGCCAAGGCGCGTTTCGCAAACCTTCTCCTCCGGAAATACTGACGCTGTCCCCGCGTATGTCCAAAATAAATCCCAACCCATTTACGACCCGACCCGAAATCGACGGCACTTTTGGCGTCGTGACATCGACTCACTGGATCGCGACGGCAGTCGGCATGGCGACGCTAGAAAAAGGTGGGAACGCTTTCGATGCGGCAGTGGCAACAGCCTTTACGCTTCAGGTTGTCGAACCTCATCTCAACGGGCCGGGTGGCGACGTTCCGGTGATCCTTCATGACGTCAAGCGTGGGCGCACCGACGTCATCTGCGGACAGGGCCCTGCCCCGGCCAAGGCGACGATTGCCCACTATCGTGCGGAAGGCATCGATATCATCCCGGGGACAGGTCTGCTCGCCGCTTGCGTGCCCGGAATGTTCGACACGTGGATGATGTTGTTGCGCGACTACGGCAGTATGCCGCTCGCCGAAGTACTCAACCCCGCTATCGGTTATGCCGAGCATGGTCATCCGCTGGTCGAGCGCGCCAATGCGACGATCGCGCTTGTCCAGGAGCTATTTCGCGAGCATTGGCCGACCTCTGCGGGGATCTATCTCCCAGGCGGGCGCG
>JANWKN010000045.1 GCA_025451355.1 Pseudolabrys sp.
ACCGGGCCGCATCTATCGAAAAATCTCCTACGGTCCGTTGCTCGACCTGTTTCTGCTTGATATGCGCAGTTACCGCGGCGCCAACGAACGGCCAACGAGCCAATACGGTCCTGATGCCTACCTGCTCAGCCCGGTCCAGCTCGCCTGCCTCAAACGGAAACTCAAGCGCTCTACGGCAACCTGGAAGGTCATCGCGTCCGATACACCAATAGGGACAATTGTTGGCCACGCGCGCGACGCTCTTAGACCCCTTGGACGAGGCATTGAAATCGCCGACCTGCTATCGTTCACGCAACACCAGGTCATTCGCAACACGATTTGGATCACCGCAGATCTTCACTACACAGCGGCTCATTATTTCGATCCGAACCACGCCGCGTTCCAGGACTTCGAGCCGTTTTGGGAGTTCGTTTCCGGTCCGATTCACGCCGGGACCTGGACATCGTGCGCCCTCGATCAGACGTTCGGTCCCCAAGTCGTCTTTCACAGTGCAGCGAGCCAGGAACAAGGTGATAATCTCGCCCCGAGCTTCGGTTTGCAGTTCTTTGGGCACGTGGCAATCGACGGCGCAACCGAGACATTGGCGGTAACACTCAAGGATGTCGACGATCGGGCGACGCTATGGGCGGTAACGATGCAGCCAAAATCCGACCAAAGCGCACGGCGCGTTTCACGACCAATTCCCGGCAAGACCTAGGCGTTGCTACGCTTACTCACAGGTTTTAGCCCGCTGTCATCGATCGGTCACACAGGCGTCGATGATTTGTCAGCGACCCCGACCAAGCTTTCGCGCTCAACTGACAAGGGGAGGCCTCGATGGCGATACAGATCGGCTCATCAGCAACACGCCGGCGGTTCATGGCAACCAGTGCGGCCGCAACGACGCTCACAGCAATCGGAAGCATTGCTCGCCCTTTCATCAGCCGCGCCAACGACCGGCCGCTGATCACGCACGGCCTGCAATCCGGAGATGTCTCGGCCGATTCCGGAGTCATATGGGCGCGTGCCGACAGACCTTCGCGAATGCTGGTCGAGATCGACACGACCGACAGCTTCACGAACATCCGCAATGTCGCGTTTGTTGACGCGCTGCCCGAGACCGATTTCACTGCCAAGCTTCTGCTGGAAAATCTGCCGCCTGCACAGGACATCTTCTACCGCGTGCGTTTTCAGGATCTCGCCTCGCCGACCATTAGCGGCGAACCGAAAGTCGGCCGCTTACGGACCGCGCCGAATGACCGCCGCTCCATCAGTTTTGTATGGTCGGGCGACACCGCCGGACAGGGCTGGGGCATTGATGAGTCGCGCGGCGGCATGCGTACTTACGCAAGTATGCTGAAGAACCGCCCGGACTTTTTTATTCACAATGGCGACACCATCTACGCCGACGGACCGATCGCAGCAGAACAGAAAATGCCGAACGGCCAAGTGTGGCGAAATGTCGTAACCGAGGACAAATCAAAACCGGCGGAGACGCTGACCGAGTTCCGCGGCAACTATAAGTACAACCTGCTCGACAAAAACGTGCTCGCGTTCAACGCCGAAATTCCCATGTTCGCACAATGGGACGATCACGAGGTCACCAATAACTGGTGGCCCGGGGAGCCACTCACGCGCGCCGAGCATCAGCGCAAAAAATACGTTGAGAAGAATGCATCGTTGCTCTCCGCCCGCGCCGCGCGCGCTTTTCACGAATACATGCCGCTGCGTACGACGCAGAGCGAACCGGGTCGTGTTTATCGCAAGATCTCCTACGGCCCGCTGCTTGATGTGTTCATGCTCGATATGCGCAGCTACCGCGGCCCCAATGGGGAAGGCAAAGAAGACAGCTACGGCCCCGCGGCTTATTTCCTCGGGCTAACGCAGATCGCATGGCTCAAGCAGGGGTTGGCAAATTCGCGCGCCACTTGGAAAATCATTGCCGCCGACATGCCGATGAGCCTGCTGGTCGTATATGACGTAGATCGCAAATGGGGCGTTGAAGCGGTCGCGCAAGGCGACGACGGCCCGCCACGTGGACGCGAGCTTGAGATCGCCGATATTCTTTCATTCATCAAGCGCGCTGGGGTACGCAACACGGTCTGGATCACGGCCGACGTGCATTACACCGCGGCCCACTACTACGACCCGAACAAGGCTGCATTTCAGGATTTCGAGCCGTTCTGGGAATTTGTGTCCGGACCGCTTCACGCGGGCACGTTCGGCCCCAATGCGCTCGACATGACTTTCGGGCCACAGCTTGTCTACATAAAAGCCCCGAGCAAGGATCAAGGCCAGAATCTACCGCCGAGCGAAGGCATGCAGTTCTTCGGCCACGTCGCGATCGACGGCAACAGCCAGCAAATGACGGTAACGTTGAAAGACCTGGACGACCGTTCGCTGTGGGCGAAAACGCTCGATCCAAAACTCGGCTAGTGACGACTTGTTAAAACAAGCCAATCCGAGATTTACCCCGCCGGCGGACGCGATCTGACAGAGGTTGCATCCTGGCGGCGCCTGACTATATTGCGCCGCAACAGAGTCGCGGGCCCGCCTGTTTGGGCCCGCGCTTGATTTCAGGAACCTTATGGACCTTCGCAACGTCGCCATCATCGCGCACGTCGACCACGGCAAGACAACCCTGGTCGATCGGCTGCTGCAGCAATCTGGCGCATTTCGCGAGAACCAGCGCGTGGTCGAACGCGCCATGGACTCAAACGACCTCGAGCGCGAACGCGGTATCACCATCCTCGCCAAGGCGGCTTCGGTGGTGTGGAAGGATACTCGCATCAATATCGTCGACACGCCCGGCCACGCCGATTTCGGCGGCGAAGTTGAGCGTATTCTGAATATGGTTGATGGTGCGCTTGTGCTGGTTGACGCCGCCGAGGGCCCGTTGCCGCAAACGAAATTTGTGGTGTCCAAGGCCCTCAACATGGGACTCAAGCCCATCGTGGTCATCAATAAAGTGGACCGTGCCGATGCGCGGCCAACGCAGGTCCTCAACGAAGTGTTTGATCTGTTCGCTGCGCTCGACGCAACCGACGAGCAGCTCGATTTCCCCATACTCTATGGCTCAGCCAAACAGGGCTGGATGGCGACGAGCCTGGACGGGTCGCACGATGATGGAATGAAGCCGTTGTTCGATCTGGTGCTACGCCACGTCAGACCTCCGGTGGTGGAAGACGGACCGTTTCGTCTGCTCGGCACCATCCTCGAAGCCAACCCTTATCTCGGCCGCATCGTCACTGGCCGCATCACCTCAGGCTCGGTCAAGCCCAACCAGCCGGTGAAGGTGCTCGATCATGATGGCAAGCTCATCGAGAGCGGCCGCATCACCAAGCTGCTCGCATTTCGCGGGCTTGAGCGCACGGCGGTGGACGAAGCGGAAGCCGGCGACATCGTTGCCATTGCCGGACTGCCAAACGCGACTGTGGCGATGACGATCTGCGATCCATCAGTCGAAACTCCCCTGCCCGCCCAGCCGATCGATCCGCCGACCCTGGCTATGATCTTTCGCGTCAACGACTCTCCCTTCGCCGGGACCGAAGGCGACAAGGTCACCGGCCGCATGATCCGCGACCGCTTGCTGCGAGAAGCAGAAGGCAACGTGGCGCTTCGTGTGCGCGAATCCGACGAGAAGGATTCCATGGAAGTTGCAGGTCGGGGAGAATTGCAGCTCGGCATCCTGATCGAAACCATGCGGCGCGAGGGCTTTGAATTGTCGGTATCGCGTCCAAAGGTTCTGTTGAAGGAAGACTCCACCACCGGCGAAGTGCTGGAGCCGATCGAGGAAGTCGTCATCGATCTCGATGAAGAGCATTCGGGCATCGTTGTGCAGAAGATGGCCGAACGCAAAGCCGACATGATGGAAATGAAGCCGTCAGGCGGCGGCCGGCTGCGTCTTGTCTTCCACGCCCCGACGCGTGGCCTCATCGGCTATCAAGGGGAATTGTTGACCGATACGCGGGGTACCGCGATCATGAACCGATTGTTCCATGCCTATGCGCTCTACAAGGGGCCCATCCAGGGGCGGCGCAATGGCGTCCTGATCTCCAACGATAAGGGCGATGCGGTCGCTTACGCCCTGTGGAATCTGGAGGATCGCGGGCCAATGATGATCGAGCCCGGCTGGAAGGTTTACAACGGCATGATCGTCGGAGAGCATACGCGCGGTAACGATCTCATCGTGAACGTGCTCAAGGGCAAGAAACTCACCAATATCCGTACCACCTCCAAGGACGAGGCTGTGCGCCTTACTCCACCGATCCGTATGACGCTGGAAAAAGCGCTCGCCTACATCGAGGACGATGAGTTGGTCGAGGTGACGCCGAAGTCGATCCGCCTGCGCAAGAAGCTGCTGGACGAGAACGACCGCAAAAAAGAAGAGCGGAAGAAAGAAGCCGAAGCGGTTTGAGCGACCGGCCCGCTTGATCCGCCGCGAATCAGATTCGAATCACTTACCTCCCCCAAGGCCGCCGGGAGCCGCGCCGCCTGCCTTCGCCAGGTCACGGAACCGACCGATTTCACCCGCAATTGAAACTGTGAACGTCATTTTTTCGGCATCGCTGCTGGAGTTTTCGTGCGTGTGACCAGTAATCCACACCGTTAACCCATCATTAACGATGGGGCTTGAAGGCCGGAAATTTCGTTGCTTCTATCGCGCAATGACCACGACCCTCATAGAGATTCGTCGCGCGAAGTCTTCCGACGCCGTTGACGTGGCGGAGACGCACGATGAGGCGTGGCACGCGGCCTATCAGGGCATCATCCCCGGCAACGAACTCGACAAACTGATCAACCGTCGTGGTCCGGATTGGTGGGACTCGGCGATCCGAAAAGGCAGCCGCATCACCATCCTCCAGTTCGGCGACCGCGTTGCCGGTTACGCAAACTACGGGCGTAATCGTGCGCGCAGCCTTTTCTATGATGGCGAGATTTACGAAATCTACCTGCGCCCGGAATTCCAAGGCCTTGGGTTCGGCCGCCGGCTGTTTTCAGCCGCGCGCAAGGATCTGAACCAGAGCGGCCTTAAGAGCCTTGTCATTTGGGCGCTTTCGGACAACGAGCCGGCGATGGAATTCTATCGCGCTCTCGGCGGCCGGGCGGTAGCGCGTTCCTCCGAACGCTTCGGCGCCAAAACGCTCGACAAGGTCGCATACGCCTGGCAGGCGTAATCAGACTTTCGGTGCCGGCAAACCCTTCTGCGCGCAACTTGCGCGCAATGTATTCAGCAGCAGACACGCAATCGTCATCGGCCCGACACCGCCAGGCACCGGCGTGACGGCACCCGCCACTTGCATGGCTTCGGCGTAGGCGACGTCTCCGACAATCCGAGCTTTTCCGCCCTCGCCCGGCACACGGTTGATTCCCACGTCAATGATAGTCGCACCCGGCTTGATCCAATCGCCGCGAACCATTTCCGGGCGACCAATGGCGGCGATGACCAAATCGGCGCGGCGACAGACCGAGGGAAGATCGTTCGTCCTCGAATGGGTAATGGTCACTGTCGCATTTTCCGAAAGCAGAAGCCGCGCTACCGGCTTGCCGACGATGTTCGAGCGGCCGATCACCACGGCTTCAAGGCCCGCAAGCGTTTCGTGAACGGTCTTGGCGAGAATGACGCAACCCATCGGGGTGCACGGCACGAGCGCGGACAAACCGCTGGCGAGCCTGCCCGCGTTGACCGGATGGAAGCCGTCCACATCCTTTGCCGGGTCGATAGCCGCGATAATCTTTTGCGCGTCGATCTGCTTGGGGAGCGGCAATTGGACCAGAATACCGCTGACTTCCTCGTCGGCATTGAGCTTTGCAATGAGGGCAATCAACTCTGCTTCGCTTGTCGAAGCCGCCAGCTTGCAATCGAAGGCGCGCATGCCCGATTCTGCGACCGCCTTGGACTTGTTGCGCACGTAGACTTCGCTCGCGGGGTCGACGCCAACCAGCACGACCGCAATGCCTGGGACGATCCCCCGGTCGCGGCGCAAACGATGCACGGCGTCCGTAACCTTGCCACGCAGGTCGGCCGCAATGGTCTTGCCGTCAATGATCCGCGTGCCCATGTCCGCCAGCCTAGTTCCCCCGAACAAGCCTTAGCGCGGCGGCACAATTTTCTCCAGCGCCGCAATGAGCGTTGGGCCATTACCCGAAATCAGAAGCCGCTTGAGGCGACCAGTCGCGCCAGCGACAACAGCAACATCGCGACGGGGGACGCCCAGCGACTTTGCGACCAATCGGATTAGAGCGGCATTGGCCTCGCCGTCCGCCGTCGCAGCGCGTACACGTGCAATGAGAACAGGACGTTCGTCAGAGAGCGCGCTTCCACGCCATCGATAGCATCGCGTCCGCACCGCGGCGTCAGACGAAGCGAGAGAGCCACACCATCGGCCGTCACCGACCATGGCCTGGCGGCCATCCGCTAGAACACATTCGGGTAGATGTACCGGATGATGATGTTTTCGATAAACAGGATGAGCAAAATCAGGATTACGGGGGAAACATCGATCCCGCCCAGATTCGGCAGCACTGAACGGATGGGACGCAGCAGCGGCTCGGTGATGCGATAGAGGAATTCACCTATTGTCGCCACCACCTGGTTGTGGGTGTTCACCACATTGAAGGCGATCAACCAGGACAGCACTGCCGCCGCAATCAGGAGCCAGATGTAAATCTGCAAAACCAGCAGAATAATATCGAGTACCGCGCGCATGAGTGTCCGTCCGTTTGCAAACCGGCGCAAAAGTAGCGGGTCGGGTGGCCTCGAACAAGTCGACTGCCGGTAACGCGGCGCGTCCTTGACACGCTAAATACCTGGCCCTAAATGGCCCCCACTCGCCGCAAATTTCGAGCAACGACTGTCGTCGTTGCTCTTTGGCGGGGCCGTAGCTCAGTTGGGAGAGCGCCTCGTTCGCAATGAGGAGGTCAGGGGTTCAAATCCCCTCGGCTCCACCATGTTTCCCCCTAACTCCTCGGGGAACTTGAGCTCCTTGTAGATCAACGTCTTAGCATTCCCCTGTGTCGCACATTGGTGATACACAAACGGGGATGAAAAAGGTGTCTGGCAATCAACATCTGCTTCACCGCAATAGCGGCTATTACTACCGCCGCCAAGTGCCTCAGCACCTCGTCAAAAAATTGGCAAGCAGTTCATTCAGAATTCGCTGAACACGACGACCAGTTTGGCAGAGGCAAAGAAACCCCGGGCGCTCAGAGACCTCCAATGGGACGCCCGCTTCGACGCCTTGAAGGATGCCGCGCCTGAGCGCGAGTCTGCCAAGTCCCAAACCACAGTGAATTCGACCGAGCTGTCCGAAGGCAAGTTGCTTCGGCTGGTCCGCGAGTACGTCGAGGACAAGGATAAAGATTCCGTAAGCGTTTTGCAGGCGATCCTCCGCTCAGTGAACGCGAGAAGGCCGAGATGAGGATGGAGGCCGGGCTCGACGCCCAGATACTTCGAGACCGCGACGATCCCCAAGCCGACGAGTGGATTTATCATACGGGCAAGGAAATCCTGCAGCGAGCAGCCAGGTCCATCGACGACCCCGCTCTGCCCCGCGCAGCCTTCGCGGAATGGATTCGTCGCGGCCTGCTGGAGCTCGACAATCGCACTCTGGCTCGTCTTTCCGATGACCACCGGCACGCGTTTTTCGATCAGCTGTTCGAGGTGGACTAGTGCATGTCCGCTAAATGCCAACAGCGGACATCCGATTGCTCCGCGTGCGCGGCAAGCGGCCACGAGACCGTCGCGTCACTGGCAGTACCGGGCCAGCAAAAATTGACGTGAGCAGCTCGGCAGGAGAGTCCGCTATGAAAATCGATGGAGGGCCGCCATGGTGGGATATCGCGTTCGAGGCAGAAGCCGACCCGGCAAATCGCCTTGCGGCCTTTGCGCAGGAACTTCAGCAACTGGGCTGGACGATCGGGAGTAGTCTACAGATCGACTAACGATGGGCGCGGGCCGACAAGTATCGCAAATGCGCGGCCCGTCCTGTTTGAGCGAACCGAGGAATTATGTGGGTCGGACTATTCAGCGACATTCACGCAAATCGCGAGGCGCTCGAGGCGAGCCTCGATCACGCACGGGGGAGCGGCATTAGCCGCTTCATTTTCCTTGGCGACTACGTCGGGTACGGCGCCGACCCGGGCTTTGTGGTCGATACTTTGATGCGCGAAGTCGAACACGGCGCGGTGGCCA
>JANWKN010000046.1 GCA_025451355.1 Pseudolabrys sp.
GCCTCGAGGAGCCCGCCGAATCGGTCAACGAGAGGCAACGCCGTCGGATTGCGGCTGCGGCGGAGGTTTGGTTGGCGGCAAATCCGGATGAAACGATCAGAGATTGCCGATTCGATTCAATTCTGGTGACGCCAGGCAAAATTCCCCGTCACATCCCTGCCGCTTTTGAAACGGTCTGATCAGGCGCTTAGACGCTCGAAGAATTGATCGACCTGAGCCCGGATGCGGCTGGCGACGCTGCCAAGATCATCGGCCACGGTCTTCACGGTGGTGGCGCTTGACCGCGTGTCATGCGTTGCGAGACCCATCAGGTTGACCTGCTTGGCTGTCTCCACCGTGCGCTCTGCTGCAACTTCAACTCCGCGCGCAATTTCCTGCGTCGCCGCGCCTTGTTCGGTCACTGCTGCAGCAATTGCGCTGCTGATATTGCCGATTTCCCGGATCGTGTGCTCGATTCCAGTAATCGCGGTAAACGAGCGTTGGGTCGCGCGCTGCATGCCAGCGATCTGCGCTCCGATTTCTTCTGTTGCACGACTGGTCTGACCGGCCAGCGCTTTCACTTGGCCGGCCACAACGGCGGATCCACGTCCGGCTTCGCCAGCACGCGCCGCCTCAATCGTCGCATTCAACGCCAGCAGATTGGTCTGCTCGGCAATGTCGGTGATGAGCTTAATCACATCGCCGATGCGGCCGGCTGCCTCGTCCAACTCCTTGACGGCAAGATTTGTCGATTCGACTTCGTTCACCGCTTTGTTCGCGATTGCATTGGATTGTGCGACTTGTCGGTCGATTTCGTTGACGGATGCCGACAACTCATCTAGCCGAAGCAATGTCGCGGACGTTGGCGGACGCTTCGGACGATGACTCCTCGGCACGTGCGGTCTTGGCTGAGGCATTGTCGGCAGCGCTCCCGAGTTGCGTCGACGCTGCGAGCATCTCGTCGGAAATTCGTCCAAGCTCGGCAAGCGTTGCCTCTACCTCCGAAGATAAATGAGCGATTTCGTTTGAGTTGCTGACGCAGGTCTGCATCGTTGAGCACTGTCCGATTGAGCTCTACGTTTTTACGCATCGCGGTCTGAAAAATCCCGATCGACCGAGCGAGCGCACCGATTTCATCGCGACGATCGGTGAACGGAATAGTGATCGCGGCATCCCCGGCGGCAACTGCTTCGGTAACGCTTGTGATGTCCGAGATCGGCCCGGTTACGCTTGCAGCGCCATCGCGCTGGCGCTGGCTGGGATTGCGATCATTGCGCGCAGACGCGGCATCGGCCACATCGGCCGACATATATATACCGCGTTCGACATTCCAGCTGCCGGCATTGGCGGATTCGAATTCTTCCGTGAGAGCCGCATGAAAGCGCGCGTTCGACACAGCATATACCGACAGCGCCACGGTGGTCGCGGCCATCAATGCAAAGATCGCATATAGTCTGGCGGCAACCGAAAGCGTCGGTAGTTTCACCGGCGGCCCCCCGGCCGTGCAACAGCGCTCCCGAAGCGGCTATAGTGCGGGTAATTTGTTAACGCTTTATTCGTCTAAGGGTCGCCATGAGCCTTAAAATCGCTGTCCAAATGGATCCGGTCCAGCGGATCAACATCAAGGGCGACTCGACCTTCGCCCTGCTGCTGGAAGCGCAAAAGCGCGGTCATCAGCTTACGTACTACACGCCCGACCGGCTGGCATTGCTCAACGGTCAGGTGTTTGCGCACGTCGAATCTCTCAGCGTTCGCGACAAACCCGGCGACCATTTCACATTAGACAAGGCAAGGCGGGTCGCACTTGCCGAATTTGACGTCGTGCTGCTGCGCCAGGATCCTCCCTTTGATCTCGCCTATGTGACGACCACGCACCTGCTTGAACGCATCCACCCGAAGACCTTGGTCGTCAATGACCCTGCACACGTCCGCAACGCACCCGAGAAGGTGTTCGTCACGGAATTTGCCGATCTGATGCCACCGACACTGATCTCGCGCGACCTCGCCGAGATCAAAGCGTTTCGGGCGGAGCACGGCGACATCGTGATGAAGCCCCTCTATGGCAAAGGCGGCGAAGCGGTGTTTCGGCTCGAACGCGAGGATCTCAATTTCGGATCCCTTTACGATCTTTTCGCCAGCACCTTCCGCGAGCAATGGGTGGTTCAGAAATTTCTGCCCAACATCAAGCATGGTGACAAGCGCATCATATTGGTCGATGGCGAATACGCCGGCGCGGTGAACCGCATCCCGGCACCCGACGACCTGCGATCCAACATGGTGCGCGGTGGTGCTCCCGCCGCCACGGAATTGACAAACCGCGAAGCCGAGATCTGCAAGCGCATCGGCTCTCCTCTGCGCGAGCGCGGCTTATTGTTTGTCGGCATTGACGTAATCGACGGCTATCTCACCGAAATCAATGTCACCTCGCCCACCGGAATTCGCGCCATCAAGAATCTCGGCGGACCTGACGTGGCGGCGTTGATCTGGGACAAGATCGAAGCCAAGCGGCGCACATGACTTCGCGCATCAGCTCATGAGCGTTGCACTCACCATCGCGACCACCGATTACGACCACTTCCGTGATTTTCGATTGGGATTGGTACGCGCCGAAGGCATTGACGCGAACTGGCTGACGCTTGGCCATCACGAAATCTTTTCGCGCTTCACATTCAATCGCGAATGGGACGTGTCGGAGCTTTCCTTTGCCAAGTTCACGGCGCAGGTAACCCGGAAAGATTCTGACATCATCGGCTTGCCAGTTTACGCTTCACGGCTGTTCCGTTTCGCTTCGTTCTATGTAAACCGCAAAGCGGGCATCATGACCGCAAAAGATTTGCGTGGAAAGCGCATCGGCGTTCCTGAATGGGCGCATACTGCGGCCGTCTACATGCGCGGCTGGCTGATGCACGAGGGAGGCGTCGCACTGTCCGATATCGACTGGGTGCAAGCCGGCACAAACGAGGCCGGGCGCATCGAAAAGGTTGAAGTGTCGCTGCCTAAGGGCGTACGGCTGACGAGTATGCCGGAGAAAACACTGAGTGGAATGATCGCCTCGGGTGAACTCGACTGCGTCATTATTGCCCGGCCGCCGAATTCGTTCCGCGAAAAGCACGTGGACGTAGTGCGTCTGTTTCCCGAGTATGAGACTCTTGAGCAGCGATACTACGAGCAGACGCGTGTCTACCCGATCATGCATGTCATTGCAGTGCGCAAGGCTATTCTCGACAACCAGCCCTGGGTTGCACGCAACCTCTACAATGCATTCGAGGAATCAAGGCGTCACAGTCTCGAGCGGATCCTCGATCCCGCGGTGTCGCGCTATCCAGTGCCTTGGCTGACGGCGTACGCGACGCGCATGCAGCAGATGTTTGGCGGCGAACTTTTTCCCTATGGCATCGAGGCAAATCGGCCGACGCTGGAATTGTTCCTGCACTATGCATACGAGCAAGGTATTGCCCATCGACTTGCGAAGCCTGAGGAAATCTTCCCGGCTGGTATTATGGCATCGGTGAAGATCTAGCTATTCGGTGACACGCTTCATCGCCTCAACGCGGATTTCCGTATCAGTGATTTTGCTTAGATCGATCGGAGCCTTCATGTTGCCGGCTCTCACCAACTCGTTTTGCATCCAGTTCAATTTGTCGAAAGGCAATGTGGCTTGCGGATCTATGGCTTTCTGCCGGATGGTGTCGTCGAAGGCATAGGCTGGGCGCGGGTCGCCAGGCTTGGCGTTTATCGATTGCTGTGTGAGCTTTATCGTTTCATCTCGGTGGCTGACTGCAAATTTCAGCGCGTCCATTTCGGCCGAAACAAAATTGATCGCATCGTCACGTCGTGTAGAGATTGTCTTACCCGTCATGGTCAGGCATAGCCGCACATAGTTCGGCAACGCTTCATGACCCGTAACCAGCATCTTTAGGTCCGGCGGCGCGACCGCCATGAACTCAGCGGCAACGATGCCGCCTTCGGCGACACCCGCGATCACTGACTTGAATCGCTCGAGGTCTCCGCCCAGATTTGCAAAACGGACTTCACTTGCCGGAATCTTGTGTTGCTCGAGGATGGCGTTGATCAGCAGATTTGGCAGAGAGCCGGGTGCCGCCACGGCGATCGTCTTGCCCCTGAGATCCTCGACCTTGTTGACGTTCGATTTCACCATAAGACCGTGCGGTACGCCCGGCCAATCACACCCGAGGATCTTGATATCCGCCCCGTGGGCGCCCGCAAGAATCGTCGCCCCCGGACTAGACTCAATGCTGTCGAGTTCGCCAGCCAGTAGCGCTTTGTGTACCGTGGCACCGTTTTTCAGCGGTACGATTTCGATTCTAAGATTGTGCTTGGCGCCAAAGTCACGCTGACCAACCATCAGCATAAACCCCGCGTCCCCTTTCGGCTCGATCACGCCGTGTTTCCAGGTTTTGGGGTCCTGTGCAAAGACCGGGGTCGAGAGCGCCGCCAACAGAATTGAGCACACAAAGCAGCGGTCGATCCTCATCGCGATTGCTCCGGCATCCGGTACTACATGATCGTTGGCGAAAAGTCCGAGATCAATCAGGTCCTTGCGGGCAAATCGTGGAAGTTTTTGTTCGTGAACTGTTCTTGTGCAACCTGCCCGCTTCGGATACTACTTTTACGAGTACCACGCGAGATCAGGTTGTATGGTTCACCGCATCGCCACAGTAGCATTTGAAGGTATCGAAGCGCACGCGGTCGACGTGCAAGTCCAGGTCACCCCCTTACGCGAACGCGGCCAAGACGTCCGGCGAAACGCTATTGTCGTTGATCGAGGAAATTCTCGATTTCTCCAAGATCGAAGCCGGCAAGCTTGATCTTGAGGCCCGCCCATTCACGGTCACGACGCTGGTGGAAGAAACAGTGGAGCTTATGGCTCCGCGCGCACAAACGAAGGGGATAGAAATAGCGTCATATGTCGACGAACGTCTCCCGCTTCAGCTGATCGGCGACGTCGCGCGGTTGCGACAGGTATTGCTCAATCTTGTCAGCAACGCGATCAAGTTTACGGAAAAGGGTGGTGTGGCGGTCATCGCCGAGCAGGGCGATGACGAAAATGAAGTTCGCTTTGAAGTGCGCGACAGCGGAATCGGTCTGAAAGACGAAGACATTGCCCGTATCTTTCTTGACTTCGAGCAGGCTGACGGTTCCTACCCGGAAATTCGGCGGCACAGGATTGGGGCTTGCGATCTCCAAGCGCAGCGTTGAGCGCATGGAGGGACGTATTGCGGTGACGAGCAAGCAAAACGCGGGTTCAACTTTTGCAGTTAGTGTGCCGCTACAGCAGCGCCTGACGAACAGCAGGAGAAATTCGCACCGCCGGATCTCAGTGGTACGTCGGTGATGATCGTCGCGTCGGTGGAAATCGAGGCGTCATTGCTCGCGCGCCGTCTTGGGCGTTGGGGCGCCAGAACTTGTGCCGTGACGCAGGAGAATATCGCCTTCGCACTGCTGCCAGAGCGTGCCTGGGACACGCTCGTGGTCGACTATCCGATCGCGTCTTCGTTCATTGCGAGCGGAGATCTCCCCAAGCTCGGTGTTCAGAAACGGATCGTGCTCATTCGTCCGACCGAGCGCCACGAGCTGCACACACTGAAGGCAGCCGGTTTCACAGGATATTTGGTTAAACCGGTGCGCGCCGCTTCACTCGCAGCGATGTAGGCGACGCGAGGACCTACATCCTTGCGCTCACCGCCAATGCACAGACCGATGATCGCGAGGCCGTGCTGTCCGCGAGGATAGACGGCTTCCTGATCAAACCACTCGATCGCGAGCGTCTACGCGAGGCGCTCAGCGCCGCCTCGGCGCGTGCTTTCGACCCGCTTGCAGCCTGAAGCGACTTTCCCCACACTGTCATAATTCCGTGGTCGGCCCGTGGTGTAGGGGACAACGGCAAATCCATCGCTGATTCGCCAAGTCGAAACGACGCAGGGTTTTCGCGCATTTCGTCGAAGAGGACCCAAATGCCTATCGGCACCCGCGGCACTTTTCTTCCTCAACGTGGTCTGTTTGAGCGTTTTCGCCCGGCGCCCGGCGGCCTTGGCGTCCCAGGCATCATACCGTCGTTACAAGCGTATGGCGGATTACAGGCTTGGGCGGCCCGCGCACACCGGCCTTCGCAGAGTCTCGGCCGCGTTGGCTCGCTGGAAGTCCGGCTGGCGCAGACTGCCGCCGAAGTCCGTCAGGCGCAAAAGCTGCGTTACCATGTTTTCTATGAAGAAGGCGCCGCCATCCCCAATCCTGGGCGGCTTTTCGCGCGACGAGACATCGATGGCTATGACGCGATATGCGATCATTTGCTGGTTTTCGACCATGCCGCGCGCGACCGCAATGCGCTGAACCGCCCGGCCGTCGTCGGAACGTATCGGCTCCTGCGACAGCCACTAGCCGAAGAATACGGCGGCTTCTACACCGCAGGAGAGTTCGACATTGGTGAGCTGCTCGCGCGCCATGCCAAACTTCAGTTTTTGGAACTAGGCCGCTCCTGCGTACTCGCACCCTATCGCAATAAACGTACTGTCGAACTTCTTTGGCACGGCATTCACGCATACGTTTTGCAGAACCACTGTGATGTCATGTTCGGATGCGCGAGCCTCGACGGTACCGACCCCGGGCGTCTCGCATTACCCCTCTCGTTTCTGCATCACTACGCGTCGGCGCCTGAGCCATGGCGCGCTCGCGCATTGCCACAGCGTTATGTCGAAATGAACCGGACATCGAAAGAAACGATCGATGCAAAGGATGCGCTGCGCGCCCTTCCCCCGCTAATCAAGGGGTACCTAAGGCTCGGCGCCTACATCGGCGAGGGTGCGGTGGTTGACCACGAGTTCGGCACTACCGACGTATTTATAGTTATGCCGGTATCGGCAATAAAAAAACGTTACTTCGAACATTTCGATCTCAGTCGCCGGGCAGCGTAACTACAGCCGCCTTAGCGAAACATTTTCGACCAGGTGGGTTTCATTCTTTTTCAAGATGAGGTCGGCGCGCTGGCGCGTCGGCAGAATGTTTTCGTGCAGATTGACCAAATTGATGCGCGACCAGATTGATGACGCGGTTTCGACTGCTTGTTGATCCGACAGTCCCGAATAGCGGTGAAAGTACGATTTTGGATCGCGGAACGCCGTGCCGCGCAGAGTCAAAAACCGGTCCACGTACCAAGATTTGAGCACGTCCTCATCGGCATCGAGATAAACCGAGAAATCGAAAAAATCAGAGACAAACGGAATCGCCTTGCCGTCCTTGGGCAAGCGACCAGTCTGCAGGACATTCAAACCTTCAACAATAAGAATGTCCGACCTGTCGACCTCGACTGACTGATTCGGCATGACGTCATAGATCAAATGTGAGTAGATCGGAGCGCGCGCTGGGCGGCGTCCTGCTTTCACATCGGAAAGAAAACGCAATAGCGCCGGCAAATCGTAGCTTTCAGGAAAGCCCTTCTTTTCCATCAGGCCTTCGCGTTCCAGAACCGCGTTTGGATACAAAAAACCATCAGTCGTTATCAGATCGACCTTCGGGACATTCGGCCAGCGCGCCAGCAAGGCCTGCAGAACGCGCGCCGTCGTTGACTTGCCGGCTGCAACAGATCCCGCGACGCCGATGATATAGGGCATTTTCGCGTCTTCGGTTCCGAGAAAGCGCTGCTGCGCGCGGAACAGCCGCTGGGTCGCTGCCACATACATCGAAAGCAGCCGCGACAAGGGCAGATAAATCTCTTCGACCTCAGCCATATCCAGGCGATCGTGCAGCGAACGAAGCCGCGTCACCTCTTCCGAGGTTAAGGTCATGGGCGTGTCTTCGCGCAGCATTGCCCATTGCGCGCGGGAAAAAGTGCGGTACGGCGAGAGGTTCTCTTCGGTGCGCTGTTCCATCATTGACACTAATCGCGCGGACGTGAGGCCTTTTCCTCATGACCACTTTGCGCCGTTCGTTTATCGAGTGCCGCTTCGACCTCGGCCAACGAGACGCCGCGTGCTTCGAGCAGTACCAGCAGATGATAAAGTAGATCGGCCGCTTCCGCGATCAAACGCTCTCTGTCCTCCTGGACGGCAGCCAGACCTGTCTCTATCGCCTCTTCGCCCAACTTTTTGGCGCAGTGAGCGACGCCCTTGTCGATCAGCGTACGCGTATACGATTCCGCGGCGCTCGCTTTGGCGCGTTCGTGTACCCGCTTTTCCAGATCTGCCAGCGTAATCTTACTCATGATTGCCTCTTCGGCGCTCAATAGCACTGTTGCGGTCAGGGATCGAGCCGCATCGGCAGGCCCGCCTCGGCCATGTACGCCTTGGCCTCGCGCACGCTGTGCTCGCCGAAATGGAAAATAGAGGCCGCCAGCACAGCAGTAGCGTGCCCGTCTCGAATACCCTCGACGAGGTGTTCGAGCGTGCCGACCCCTCCTGAGGCAATAACCGGGACAGTGACGGCGTCCGCGATCACCCGCGTGAGCGGGAGGTCATAGCCTTTCTTGGTGCCGTCACGGTCCATTGATGTCAGCAGAATTTCTCCAGCCCCCAACGCAACAACCTCTTTGGCATAAGCAACTGCATCGAGGCCGGTCGGATTCCGACCGCCATGAGTAAAAATCTCCCAACGATCGTTTTCGCCCACCTTCGATACTTTCTTGGCATCGATCGCCACGACAATGCACTGGTCGCCGAACTTCTCCGCCGCCTCTTTCACGAAAGCACGCCGGCTGACCGCGGCAGTATTGATCGAAACCTTATCGGCGCCGCATGTCAGCAGTCTGCGGATGTCTTCTACCGTGCGCACTCCGCCGCCGACGGTAAGGGGCATGAAGCAAGCTTCCGCCGTCCGCGTCACGACGTCGTAGATCGTCTCGCGCTTTTCGTGGCTGGCAGTGATATCGAGAAAGCAGAGCTCGTCGGCGCCGGCCGCGTCGTATGCGACAGAGGCCTCGACCGGATCACCGGCGTCCCGCAGATTGACGAAATTGACGCCCTTGACCACTCGGCCGTCTTTCACGTCGAGGCACGGGATAACGCGGACCTTGAACATCAGGCGGAAGCCCTTGCGGAGCGAATGAGCTTGAGCGCCTCGGCGGCGTCAAGGCGCCCATCGTAAAGCGCGCGGCCGGCAATGGCGCCCGCGAGCTTTCCCGCACGCGGCGAAAGTAATTCCTTGATGTCCTCGATGGAAGCTAGTCCTCCGGATGCAATGATGGGAATTCTGATCGCTTCAGCCAGCGCGACAGTTGCATCGAGATTGAGACCTTGCAGCATTCCGTCGCGCGCAATGTCGGTATACACGATCGCCGAAACGCCCACATCTTCGAAACGCCGCGCGATGTCGAGCACTGAAAGTTCGGATGTTTCCGCCCAACCCTCGACGGCAACTTTGCCATCGCGCGCATCCAGCCCCACCGCAATCCGCCCTGGATAATCGCGAGCAGCCTGTTTGACGAAAGGCGGGTCGCGCACGGCAGCGGTCCCGATGATAATGCGGTCAATTCCTTTCTCGAGCCAGTTCTCCACGGTTGCGGTATCGCGCACGCCGCCTCCGAGTTGCACCGGAATGCCGACGGTCTCGAGAATGCGATCAACAGCGGCCGCATTCATCGGCATTCCGGCAAAGGCGCCGTCGAGATCAACGATATGCAGGTACTCGAAGCCTTGCTGCTCGAAAGCCCGCGCCTGCGCCGCCGGATCGCGGTGGAATATTGTCGCGCGCGCCATGTCCCCTTGCTCAAGCCGCACGGCGAGGCCTTCTTTGAGATCGATGGCCGGAAAAAGGATCACGGCGACCACTTCAGAAAATTTGCGATCAAAGCAAGCCCCAGGCGTTGGCTCTTCTCCGGGTGGAACTGGGTGCCGACCATGTTGTCGCGAGCGACGATGGCCGTGAGCGGTCCGCCGTAGTCCGCCTGCGCGACCAGATCGTCGCGTTTAGCCGTTTTCAACTCGTATGAGTGCACGAAATAAGCGTGCAGTCCGCTAATTCCCACCGGAATGCCGGCGAGGAGCGGATGGGCTTTCAGTACATTAAGTGTGTTCCAGCCCATGTGCGGGATTTTCAAATCCGATTTCGACGGTCTGATGTGATCGACCTCCCCGGCGATCCAGCCAAGGCCCGGTGTTATTTTATATTCGCGGCCGCGGTCCGCCATCAGTTGCATCCCGACGCAGATGCCGAAGAAGGGCTTGCCCATTTTCCGCACGTTCTGCTCAAGCGCATCGACCATACCCGGAATTTCGTCGAGTCCGCGGCGGCAATCGGCGAAGGCGCCAACGCCAGGCAGCACAATTCGGTTCGCGCGCGTGACCACGTCGGGATCGCTGGTGACGGCAATTCGCTTCTCGTACCCGCTTTCACGCGCAGCACGTTCGAAAGCCTTCGCGGCCGAATGCAGATTACCCGAGCCATAATCGACAATAGCGACGCCGCTCACCGTTGAGCTCCCGGCTCGGGAAACAGGCCGATGACGTCTGATGGTGACGGAGGCCCACGCCGCACCGGTGCCGACTCGGGCTCTATTGAAGTCGGCGGCTGCGGCGAAGTCACGGCCCGCCTGGTCCACTCGGAAAAGAAACGCTGTTCGGCTATCTCGGCATCCTCGCCGACGACGAACCCAAGCGTGGTCCAGCCGCGCCGCGTCAACGTCCACCGCCAGATGCTCGGCGCTTCGAACCCGATCAACAAGGCGATCAGAAGGCCAGCCAGGAATTGCGCTTTCGCCGAGGCGTGCAGGATGGTGAGCGCGCCGCCGACGACCCCGTAGCCCACGACATAAATAACCAGGGCAAGCCAGAGGCCGTGCAAAAGCAGCCACAGCGGCGTCAGCAGAAACGCCCAAAAATGAAAACCATCGCGCACAAACACGAAGCGCTCGGGCGCACTCGTTGTTTCGCCGTGATGCGGCGGCGGCGCGTGGACTGTATAGGTGGGCATCACGCTGGTCCTCAATCCTCATATAAGCTGACGCGCGGTCCAAAAGCAGGGCGCGCCGGCAACGATTCAATCCGGCGCAGGAGCCGTTGTTTTCAGCCGCCAGGAAATCATCCGCCGAGCGAACCCTTGGTCGAGGGTATTTCGTCCTTGGCGCGCTGATCGATGGTTACAGCCGCTTGCAACGCACGCGCCAAGCCTTTGAAGCACGACTCGGCTATGTGGTGATCGTTGCTACCGTACAACGTTTCCGCATGCAGCGTGACGCCGGCATTCATGGCAAAAGCCTGAAACCATTCCTGCACCAACTCGGTATCGAACTCACCAACTTTGTCGCGCACGAACTCAGCCTTGAAGACAAGAAAAGGACGACCCGAAATGTCGATCGCGACCCGCGTCAGAGCCTCGTCCATCGGCACGTGCACATCTGCGTAGCGCGTGATTCCCTTCATATCGCCAAGGGCCTGCTTCACCGCCTGACCGAGGGCGATACCGACATCCTCGGTCGTGTGATGGTGATCTATGTGCAGATCGCCCTTCGCTTTGACGGTAATATCAATGCGCGAATGACGGGCCAGTAAGTCGAGCATGTGATCGAGGAACCCGATGCCGGTTGCAATTGACGCGCGGCCTGCACCATCGAGATTGACCGCGACCTCGACGTCAGTTTCCTTTGTCTTGCGCTTTACGGCGCCCTTGCGCATGGCGAATATCCTTTGCCCGCGCGCCTTTTATCAGGGGTTTACCGGATTCGCCACAGCCGTTGCGAATGGTTTGCAAACGCGCAACGTCATACCTAGATGTCGCTGGTCTCGGGGGTTTTAAGCACATGTCACCGAACGAACTTCCCGCCTGGCACGGCACAACCATCTTAACTGTCCGCAAGGGCGGCAGCGTGGTTATCGGCGGAGATGGTCAGGTCACGATTGGCCAAACTATTGTTAAATCCAATGCCAAGAAGGTCCGCCGACTCGGCAAGGGTGATGTGATCGGCGGATTCGCAGGTGCCACCGCCGACGCGTTTACTCTGTTTGAGCGCCTGGAAGGCAAGCTCGAACAATACCCGGGGCAACTGACCCGCGCCGCTGTCGAGCTGGCAAAAGACTGGCGTACCGATCGCTATTTGCGACGCCTCGAGGCAATGATGATCGTCGCCGATGCCAACGTGTCTTTAGTCCTTACCGGCACCGGCGACGTGCTGGAGCCCGAGAACGGAGTCATGGGCATCGGCTCCGGCGGCAATTACGCGCTTGCCTCCGCGCGCGCGTTGCTCGATGGAGCACTCGATGCAGAAGCTATCGTCCGCAAGTCGCTGGACATCGCTGCCGAAATTTGCGTGTTCACAAACCGCAACGTCACCGTCGAGACGTTGAAGAGCATCTAACATTACAATTGCATGTATGAGTTTCGTCCCATGACCGCCGACGACTTGCCACTGGTCCGGCACTGGCTCGCCGAGCCGCATGTCGTCAGATGGTGGGGCAATCCCGATCAGCAATTCGATCTCGTCCGAGGCGATCTCGATGAACTAGCCATGGATCAGTTCATCGTGGTGCGCGACGCTCGGCCGTTCGCGTATCTGCAATGTTACGATCCGGAATCCTGGGGTAATTGCGGCTTGGGGCAGCAGCCTGCAGGGACGCGCGGGATCGATCAGTTCATTGGCGAAGCTGACATGCTCGACCGCGGCCACGGCTCCGCTTTTATCCGCTCTTTTATCGACCGCATGATGACAACCGGAACGCCGCGCATCATTACAGATCCCGACCCGGTGAATGTACGCGCCGTTCGCGCTTACGAAAAAGCGGGTTTCCAAAAAGATCGCATGATCGACACGTCCGAAGGACGTGTGCTTTTGATGGTACGCAACGCATGACCGACTTCTCCCCTCGTGAAATCGTATCCGAGCTTGACCGCTACATCGTTGGCCAAAGCGACGCCAAACGCGCGGTTGCCATCGCGCTGCGCAATCGCTGGCGGCGTCTGCAGCTCGATGAAAGACTGCGTGAAGAAGTTTTGCCCAAGAATATTCTGATGATCGGTCCGACCGGTGTCGGCAAAACTGAGATTTCCCGTCGCCTCGCCAAACTCGCCGGCGCCCCGTTTCTCAAAGTCGAGGCCACCAAATTTACGGAAGTCGGATATGTCGGGCGTGACGTTGAACAAATCGTCCGCGATCTGGTCGATATCGGAATTGCTCTCGTCCGCGAGAGAAAGCGCAAGGACGTGCAGGCGCGCGCCGAGCAATCGGCTGAAGAACGCGTGCTGAACGCTCTCGTCGGCCCCGGTGCAAGTCCGGCAACGCGCGAGAGCTTCCGCAAGAAATTGCGCGACGGTGAATTAAACAACAAGGAAATCGAGATCGAGGTCCAGGCCGGTGGTGGCAGCATGCCGCTGTTCGAAATTCCTGGCATGCCGGGTGCGCAGATGGGCGCGATCAATATCGGCGACATTTTCGGGAAACTCGGCGGCGGCCGCACCAAGACCCGTCGTGTTACGGTCGAGGAATCCTACGGCATATTGATCAACGAGGAGTCCGACAAACTGCTCGACAACGATCAGCTTGTTCAAGAATCGATCCGTGCCGTCGAGCAGAACGGCATCGTTTTTCTTGACGAGATCGACAAGATCGCGGGCCGCGAAGGCTTGCGTGGTGCCGACGTATCTCGCGAAGGCGTACAGCGCGATTTATTGCCCCTGATCGAAGGCACTACCGTGAATACCAAGCACGGGTCGGTAAAGACCGACCACATTTTGTTCATTGCTTCCGGTGCCTTTCACATCTCGAAGCCGTCGGATCTCTTGCCTGAATTGCAAGGCCGCCTGCCAATCCGCGTGGAACTCAAGGCGCTTACCCGCGACGATTTCCGGCGTATCCTTACCGAGCCTGAAGCTTCGTTGATCAAGCAATATGTGGCGCTAATGGACACCGAAGGTGTGAAACTCGAATTCACTGAGGACGCGATCGATGCCCTCGCCGACATCGCAGTCGCCGTGAATGCCAGTGTCGAAAATATCGGCGCCCGCCGTCTGCAAACGGTGATGGAGCGGGTTCTCGACGAAGTGTCATTTACGGCGCCAGATCGTTCGGGCGAGACCGTCAAGATCGACACCGAATATGTGGAGAAGCACATTGGCGACCTCGCCAAGAACGCGGATCTCAGTCGGTTTATCCTTTGATCTAATCTCGGCGTCTATCCGGCGCGGACACGGCGTACGCGAACGTAAAGTGCGCCCTCGCCACCGTGAGCGATATGCGCTTCCTCAAATCCGATAACCCACGCACGAAACTCCGGTAGGCCCAACCACTGCGGCACCTGCCGCTTGAGGATGCCCCGTTCGCCTTGGCCGGCGCCGCCCCCTTTTCCGGTGATGATCAGCACGAGCCGGGCGCCACGCGAACTCGCTGCACTGACAAAGCGCAACAAGGTGTCGTGGGCTTGGCGCTGCGTCAGCCCATGCAAGTCGAGACGCCCATCAATCGGTTCCTTGCCACGCGCGACTCGTTGTTTCGTCCGCCGGCCAAGTGATGTTAGCGGGGGCAGCTGTCTTTTCTCCGGAATTGGCGGCGCGATCGGGGCAGACTTCTCGGCGGGCCTGCTCCGCCGAGCGGGTACTGGCGCGTGCGCTTCATCATTTTCGTCCGGCGCGATGTCGCGCAAGGGCGCAATCGATTTTGTAACGGTGGTCCACAACACACGTTCCTCGGGAGAAAGAACGCGACGCCTCTTGCCGTCGCCGGAGCTCATGATGTCAGGGCCGCGGCTTGTGCCGGTGCGCCCGTACATTTACCGTTGCCGGCGTGGTCGTTCGCGCCGCGGCGGTAACAACCAGTCCCGGGCGTGGTTTCGGAAGCGGGATATCTTTCGCCACCGCAACAGTGGTGCCGCCCAAAGGTACGTTCTGCGGCACCAGCAATACGAATTGTCCGTTCTGCTTGATGCGGCCCGCAATATGGCTGATCTCCTCCCCATGCCCGAAATAGATGTCGGCGCGTGCAGGCCCAACAATCGCTGAGCCGGTATCTTGCGCGAATAACAGCCGGCGGAATTTTGTCTCGGGCTTTTCGCTCTCGATCGGAAGTTGGGCTTCCACCCAGATGGGGGTCCCATAGACGTGGATGCGCTTGTCCACCGCTAACGAGCGTCCGGCTGTCAGCGGAACACCTTGCGCGCCTAAGCATTCGTCATTCACCCGCAACGGCGTTTCCTGGAAAAAGACGAATGATCGATTCTTGCGGCGCAACGCTTTGCCCTCTTCCGGGTTCGCTTCCATGTAGTCGCGGATCTTGTCCATCGACATTTCTTCCTTGGAAACGATACCGCGATCGATCAGAAATTTGCCGACCGGCGTATAGGGCATACCGTTGCTTGCAATATAGTTGAGCCGCAGAAGCCTCCCGTTGTCGAGCTTGACCCGCGTGGAGCCCTGGATCTGAGCGAAGAACGCGTCGATCGGACTCTTGACGTAGCAAATCTCCAGGTCTTTTCCGGCCAACGCACCGTCTTCGATCTTCGTGCGGTCGAGGTCAGAAAACACCGTACTTTTTTTTCGCGTCACAGTTCCAGTCGGCGCGGCGTAGATCGGCACCGTGTATTCATCGCTCGGGAAGCGTGAGCCTTCCACCTCTGTTTCGTAATAACCGGTGAAGAACCCTTCGGGTTGTCCGCCCGGCATGACCCGTACCGGCTTGAAATTGTTCTCGAAGAAAGCCCGCGCCTGGTCGCGATCCAGCTGCCCGGCTCCTACCGCGCGTTCGCACGCCTTGAACAATCCACCCAACATCGGTCGCGCTGACCGCATGACCTTGTTTGCGTTGAGGATCGCGCGACAGCTATTCAGGAATGCGTTGAACGCCGCGGCCTGGTCATCATCCTTCCAGCCGTCGAGCGCAGAAAACGAAAGGGCCTCCAGTTTCGCATTGCGCAAGCTCATCGCGTCAGCCTGCGCGCTCACGGCCGCGATCACGCAGAAGCCAAATCCGAATCTATAGAGTGAGCGAAGGCTCGTCAGAGGCATACCTACTGCCCGGCCTCCGTTGCGAGCAGCTTCCAATTCGGATCACGCGAACTCAGGTCACGCGCAAATGTCCAAATGTCGGTGATGTCGGTTACTCTTTCAGCATTGCCGTCAATAACGTTTCCATCTTTGTCGCGTGTGACCGAAACAAGCTTCGACCGGAAACGAACGGTGATCTGCGCATTGCGCCCGCGCAATTCAGCTCCGGTGATGTCGGCATTGTCGATCGACACAAAGCGGCTTTCCACTGTCTCGCCGCGCTTCTCGCGTTCGCTGATCGCAGATTCGAAACCATCATAGACTTCGCGTGCGAGTAAATTCTTCAAAGTGCGCCGGTCGCCTTCAGCATAGGCATTGACGATCATTTCATATGCCGCCCGAGCACCCGTCAGGAAATGTTGCGCATCAAAATTGGAATCCGCCGCAGCGATTGCGTCGAGTCCGGCCGCGACGGTCGTGCCTGGCTCGGCAATACCTTTCCAGCGCTCGCTAGAAATATCGGTCGGTTCGGTCGGCTTGGGCGCAACGCTCTCCGCCGAGCGATTGGGTAACGTAACGACTTTTTCAGCCGCGGGTCGTGCTGGCTCGCGAGCGGAGTAAGGATCGTACGGCGGGCGCTCGCGCCCCGTCCGTTGACCGAGCACGCTGCGCAATCGCAGGAAAATGAACACTGCGAGCGCTAGGAAAATGATGGTGTAGATATCGAACACGTCTCGCATGCTTTCGGCTATCGTAACGGCACATGGGCCGAGTAGCGTTTCGGCCCTCGCCTGCCGGGCGGCGGAGCGGCCGCTCTTGCATCCGCCGGTGGTAGCACCAATCCTAAGGACCGGATCACGCCAGAAGCGCGGCGCTATTTCAACTCACTTGACCGAACCTTAGACGATCAGGCGCCTTAGGCCAACATTACCTGACCCGAGAAACACTGATGAATGTGGCAAAATGGTTGCTATCTATGCTGCTGGCGCTGCCCTTCGCGGAACTGGCGGCATTTATAGCGGTGTCCGCGTTTATTGGTTTCGGGTGGGCTCTGGTCCTGATACTGGCCGGTCGTCAGGCGGGCTCCTCATTTTGCGTCATGCCGGTGGTAATCATATCGAGCGGGTTCGTGTCGCTTTGGGTCACGGAGATTTCACCGCATTGCAGGTAATAGTTCCGCTGGGCTGGTCTTGCTGGCCGGGATTCTACTGTTGATTCCGGGATTTATTACGGACTTTCTGGCTGTGCTCCTGCTGGTGCCGCCGCTGCGCCGTGTCGCCGCCAACGCATTCGAAGCCCGCGCTACGCGGCATGACAGAGATGCTGTCATCGATCTTGCGCCCGAGCAGTGGCACAAGGTGCCGGATCCATCGCTGCCCAAACGACGCCGCGAGAAAGACCCATGCTGAGAGCGGCTCACCCGAACGGAGTGGCATCAAGTATCTCGCGCGCGACGCAAAACGATACCGTCCTTGTTCCCTTTCGGACCGTGTGTTAGCCAACCGCCGCGCACGCCGGTTCGTGGCGCCAAGGAGTATTTATGACGATGACGACGAACGGGGGCCCGGCACAGGCCGCATCGCCGGAAATGCAGCCGCAGCTCACCGTAGTGTCCCAATATATAAAAGATTTTTCCTTCGAGAATCCGAACGCACCACAGTCGCTCGCTTCGCGTCAGGAGCAACCGCAGATCGGTATTCAGATCAACGTCGGCGCAACGCCGCTATCGGACACCGATATCGAGGTCTCAATTAAGCTTGAGGGCAAGGCCGAAGTGGCGGGCGCCCTGCTGTTTCGTTTCGACCTGGAATTTGCAGGGGTATTCCGCATCCGCAACGTTCCGCAGGAAAGTCTGAATCCGGTTGTACTGATTGAATGTCCGCGCCTGCTCTTTCCGTTTGCACGAGAGATTATTGCGACAGCTGTTCGCAATGGCGGCTTCCCCCCGCTTTTGCTTGATCCGGTTGATTTTGTCAGCCTCTATCGCCAAAAAATGGCGCAGGCTCAGACAGCCGCTCCCGCCGTGCGAAGCTGAACGTTCAGCTGACGATTGGACGATACTCTCGCCACAACGCATTTTCTCCGAGGCCAGCTACAAATTCACCATGCGCCGCAACGTCGGCTTCGCTTAGCCGCAACATAAGCGGTGCAGGCCGCTCGCGTACGACAATGATACCTTCAGACCCATCGGCATGTCGGTCCCTGCCTTCAGTCAGGCCGAGCTGCGCCTGACGCGCGCCAATCAGCTCGACATAGACCTCGGCAAGAATTTCGGCGTCTAGCAGTGCGCCGTGTTTGGTACGCCGCGAGTTGTCGATTCCGTACCTCGCGCACAAGTCGTCAAGTTTGTTTGGACCGGCGGGATGCTTGCGACGCGCCAACAAAAGCGTATCAACGAGCCGCTCGCGTGCGATCAATGTGCGCTCGACTCTTTTTAGCTCGGCACAGAGAAAACCATGATCGAAACCGGCGTTGTGGATCACCAGCGGTGCGTCACCAATAAACGCAAGAAATTCATCCGTAACGTCGATGAAACGTTTGTGTTGTTTCAAAAACTCGGTTGAAAGTCCGTGGACTGCGAAAGCCTCGGCCGGCATATCACGGTCGGGATTTAGGTAGACGTGAAAGGTCGCTCCCGTTGGAATCCGGTTCAGCAGTTCGATGCACCCGACTTCGACAATCCGGTGGCCCTGACTCGGATCAAGACCGGTTGTTTCGACGTCCAGAACGATTTCGCGCATTATCAGTCCGGTTTAGAGAATCACCTGTGCCGTTTCGGCATTGTAGCAGCGCGCGCAAGAATTTCACGTACTTGAGCGCGTGCCGCGCCGAAACCCGTTGACGTATCCACCAGGAAATCGGCGCGTGCACGTTTTTCCGCGTCGGGCATTTGTTTGACGAGTATCGCGTCAAACTTCTCTTCGGTCATACCGGGACGCTCGAATACGCGCGCGCGCTGCACGTCCGCCGGTGCTGAGACAACGACCACCGCATCACACCGCCTGTCGGCGCCGGTTTCAAACAACAATGGAATATCGAGCAGTACTATCGACGCACCTTTTCGAGCCGCCTCAGCCAGAAAGTGCTCTTCAGCACGCCGGACCAGCGGATGAACGATGCCTTCCAGCTTTCTGATCGCAACGGGGTCGCCGAGGACCCTTTGGGCGAGTTTGTCGCGGTCAACCTTGCCGCCAACCGTCGTGCCCGGAAATGCCGCCTCGATCAGTGGCGTTGCGTCTCGCTCGTAAAGCCGATGAACTTCGGCATCCGCATCGTGGAGCGGAACGCCCTCCTCCGCGAAGAACTTTGCGGTGGTGGATTTACCCATCCCAAGCGAACCTGTCAGACCGAGAACAAACATTGGCTAGCCATCGACGAGTTTGTTTTGTCGGAGGAAAGTCAACAGTGGCAAAAGCGGAAGGCCGAGGATCGTGAAATAGTCCCCCTCGATCCGCTCGAACAAGTGTATGCCGATGCCTTCGAGCTGATAGCCTCCGACGCTTGTCATCGCAGTGTCTCCAGCCAAATCGAGATATTCATTGAGAAAACGATCGGAAAAATCGCGCATGATAAGCTTAGCGGTATCAAGGCAAGAAAAAATAGATTGGTCGCCACGTACCAGTGCAAGCGCAGAGTGAAGTTCGTGTGTACGCCCGCGCAATGTCCGCAATTGATCGGCGGCTTCAGCTCTGCTGGCGGGCTTATTGAGGCGCTTTGCTCCGCTCGCCAATGTCTGATCGGCACCCAGTACCAGGTGTCCCGGTAAAACGGCTGCTACGGCCGCAGCCTTGGTGCGCGCCAAATGGCGGGCCACACCAGCCGCATCGAGCTCTCCGGATTTAGCCTCCACCGCGCGCTCGTCGATTTGGGATGGCCTGATTTCAAACCGCAGACCGGCGGCCGCCAGGATCTTTCCGCGAACCTCGCTTCTGGATGCGAGCACCAGTGGTTGAGGGGCAAGCCAAAGCGCCATGGATCATGCCACAGGGTGCCGGCGTCGCTCGCTTAAAAGCCGCATGACCGCCGCCGCAGTTTCCTCGATCGAACGCCGGGTCACGTCGATCGTCGGCCAACTGTGCCTGGCGCAGAGCCGGCGCGAAAACGAGACCTCCTCGGCTACCGCAGCTTTATCGATATATTGATCGTCGTCACGATGCGCTTTCAATCCGAGCAGTCGATTTTCGCGGATCTGCACGATACGCTCAGGGCTCGCATATAGCCCAACGACAAGCGGCCGGGTGAGCTTCTCGACCGCGGGTGCCAATGGCACGCTCGGTACAAGCGGCACATTGCCGGTTTTTACCCCGCGATTGGCGAGATAGATGGAAGTCGGTGTCTTCGAAGTTCGCGAAACGCCTACAAGAACAACGTCGGCTTCTTCAAGCCCTTCAACATGCTGGCCGTCGTCATGTAGCATAGTGAAATTGAGCGCATCGATGCGCTGGAAGTATTCTGCATTCAGCACGTGCTGAGCGCCGGCCCGGTGAATGGTTTCAGCGCCCAGGTAGGACTGAAACAGCCGCAACACTGGCCCAAGCACGGACATGCAGGGCAGGCCGAGCTCACGACATTTTTTCTCAAGCAACTGAATCAGATCTTCTTCGAGCAGCGTGTACAAAACCAAACCTGGCGACTCCGTGATTTCCGCCAACGCAAGGTCAAGCTGCTTTTTGGAACGGACCATCGGATAAAGGTGTTCGACCGGCGACACATTGGCGTATTGCGCCGCAGCGGCACGCGCGACCGTAATCAAGGTCTCACCGGTTGCGTCAGATACCAGGTGAAGATGGAAATAACCGGTCTCAGACATCTGTATAACGGCCGGATAGCGTGTGGATATTAGGGGAAGAGGCCATGGCTTGACCTTACAGGCAACCTGACGTCGGTTTGAAGTCCAATATCCATCCACACTGGTGACAATGGGACGAGTACTGGGACGAATGTGGTTCATGTCGTTTTATTGTGCATACCCTCTTGGGGATGGACGGGGATAGCTACCGAAAACCCCTGCAAAATAGGCGCTGGGGCTGTGGAAGAGTTACCTGCCCGATTGGGCCTTATTCTGGATAGAGCCCTTCCATCCAGTGGACAGAATGTTGACTGGCAGGCATGAGTCCAATCAACGCTCTAACAACCACAACAGATTCTTAGAAGAGTCTTTGAATGCAAGAAGACGGATCAGCAGGTGCCGTGGGGAAAAAACTGTTGCGCGTGCTTGCCGGCAAGCATGAGGCAGTTCCGCCCGTCTGGTTGATGCGACAAGCAGGACGCTATTTGCCGGAGTATCGGGCGATCAGAGAAAGGGCGGGTGGTTTTCTCGATCTTTGCCTTAACCCGGAATTAGCTGCGGAGGTGACGTTACAACCAGTACGACGGTTTGGTTTTGACGCCGCTATCCTGTTTTCTGACATTTTGGTTGTACCACTTGCACTTGGGCGGAAAGTCGAATTCCTCGTCGGCGAAGGTCCAAAGCTTGAGCCGCTTGCTGATGGTGAAGGACTTGCGGCTCTACGTGACAATCTTGATGAGAGAGTGGTAGCGCCTGTTTACGAAACGGTGCGTTCGGTCAAGGCGCTGCTTGGCAGTAAGACGACCTTGATCGGATTTTGCGGTGCTCCGTGGACCGTTGCGACTTATATGGTTGCGGGACAAGGGACATCCGATCAGGCACCGGCTAGGCGATTCGCCCACTACGATGCGGACAATTTCCAGCGATTGATCGATCGACTGGTGCAAGCCTCGACCGAATATCTAACCGGTCAATTCAGGGCAGGCGCCGAAGTTGTACAGGTTTTCGATACATGGGCTGGTGTGCTCTCACCCGATCAATTCGATCGTTGGTGTATCCTGCCAATGCAAAAGATTGTCGAAGGAGTACGGAAAGAGGTTCCGGGTGCAAAAATCATAGGGTTTCCACGCGGTGCAACCGCGATGACACTGCCCTATGTCGAAATGACCGGTGTAAGCGCAATCGGTATTGACTGGACGTTCCCTCGCATGATTGCGCGTGAAACATTGCAACAGCGAGTGCCAGTTCAGGGAAACGTCGATCCGCTGGCTCTGCTCGCTGGAGGTACGGCCCTCGACCGGGAGGTGGATGACGTGATGAAAGAACTTGGCGGTGGACCGCTGATTTTCAATCTTGGCCACGGGATTCTTCCTGAGACCCCAATTGTAAACGTTGAGCGCATGCTCAAGCGCGTTCGTGGATAAATTTTATGTATTTATGGCTTAAAGCCCTGCACATCGTGGCCGTGATCGCCTGGATGGCAGGCATGCTCTATTTGCCTCGACTGTTCGTCTATCACTCAGCGGCTCGACCCAAGTCCGAACTGTCGGAAACTCTGAAGACAATGGAGCGTCGCCTGCTCAACTTCATCATGACGCCGGCGATGATGGTCACTTGGATTGTCGGTATCGTCTTGCTGTTGCAAGGTCAGTGGCTTGGAGCCGGTTGGTTTCATATTAAATTTGTTGCGGTTATCGTCATGACGATCCTGCACGGATTATTTGCGCGTTGGGTAAACGAATTCAGATTTGATAGAAGCAAGCACTCTGCCAAATTCTATCGTATTATCAATGAGGTACCGACAGCTTTATTGATTGTGATCGTGGCGCTGGTGGTGGTGAAGCCGTTTTAGCCGATCGCGCGAAACACACACACTGCGCTCCAACCTCTTGCGTGCGACGCCGGCTCAACCTATGTTGCGTTCATCCCACCGAACGCAGGCGGATGCAGTCGCGTTCCGGCTCCCGTGTTTTGGGCCGGTCGCAGCATCGGGTTCCGGGATCTTTCCCATCTTTCTCGTCACCCAAGACCTGCGATCTCTCTCCTAAGTCAAACGGCGCAAGTCTTTCCTTTTTCACAAACTCCGCCGTAACGCTCCCAAGGACGTAAACCCCCAATGCGGGAAATGAAACTCCAGGACCTCAAGTCCAAGACACCTGCCGAACTCGTCGCATTCGCTGAAGAGCACCAGGTCGAAAACGCCAGCACCATGCGCAAGCAGGAGCTGATGTTTGCAATTCTAAAACAACTCGCCACTCAGGAAGTCGATATCATCGGCGAAGGCGTGGTCGAGGTCCTATCTGATGGTTTCGGTTTTTTGCGCTCGCCGGAATCAAACTATCTCTCTGGGCCGGACGACATCTATGTTTCTCCAAGCCAGATTCGCCGTTTTGGTCTGCGCACCGGCGACACAGTCGAGGGACATATTCGCTCTCCGAAAGAGGGAGAGCGCTATTTCGCACTGCTCAAGGTCAATACGATTAATTTCGAGGACCCCGAGAAGGCCCGCCACAAAGTCAATTTCGACAACCTGACGCCGCTTTATCCCGACGAACGGCTCAAGATGGAATACGAGGATCCTACCAAGAAGGATCTCTCCGCGCGCGTGATCGATATCGTTGCGCCAATCGGCAAGGGACAACGTGCGTTGATCGTTTCGCCACCGCGCACCGGCAAAACAGTACTGCTTCAGAATATCGCGCACTCAATCACTGCCAATCATCCTGAGACTTACCTGATTGTGCTGCTCATCGACGAGCGGCCGGAGGAAGTCACCGACATGCAGCGCTCGGTGAAGGGTGAGGTCATCTCATCAACCTTCGATGAACCGGCTTCGCGTCACGTCCAGGTCGCGGAAATGGTGATCGAGAAAGCCAAGCGGCTTGTAGAACATCAACGCGATGTTGTCATTCTGCTAGATTCGATTACCCGTCTCGGCCGCGCCTACAACACTGTGGTCCCCTCGTCCGGTAAAGTACTGACCGGCGGTGTCGACGCCAACGCATTGCAGCGCCCGAAGCGCTTCTTCGGGGCGGCACGCAATATCGAGGAAGGCGGCTCGCTCACCATCATCGCCACGGCGCTGATCGATACCGGCAGCCGCATGGACGAAGTGATTTTCGAAGAGTTTAAGGGTACCGGCAACTCCGAGTTGATCCTTGACCGCAAGGTGGCTGACAAGCGGACCTTCCCGGCAATCGACATCACGCGCTCCGGCACGCGCAAGGAAGAGCTGCTGACCGATCCTGCTATCCTCAAGAAAATGTATGTCCTTCGCCGAATTCTCAATCCGATGGGCACGATGGACGCCATCGACTTCCTGTTAGACAAGCTGCGCAACACGAAGAACAACGGCGAATTCTTCGAATCGATGAATACCTGACGCTTGGCCGCCAGAAATTAAAATGGCCGGGCAAAGGCCCGGCCATTTCTTTTGTCTGTGTCGGATTTCGAAAACGAAATGCCTCGAAGCCTTGGAGGCAACAGAAGCCCTGGTTCGCATAGGTGTGGTCCCCACGGTTTGAAACCGAAAATTGACGACTCGTAGTGCAGCTCAGGCCGTCTGATTATGGCCGCGGGGACTTCGAAGCGCGTCGTGCGATCGGGGGGAAGTACTTGTTAATTTTAATGTTTGTTCATCGGGCGACCGGCGAGCATTTGATCTCGACCGTTCGGAGTATAGTCAAGAACCGCGCATCGCTGCGAGGACTGCGGCGATATCGGCTGGCTCCGTAATCGGCAATGAGCACCGTTCTCCGATGCACACGAAGATTGCGTTTCGCGCGGACTTTATGTTTTCTTGGGCCGGGTGTGATGCCGCCAGTTCGGTTGCGTCGGCGGCGCGGAGTACAATCCTCTCAACGAACGGCATTTTGAGCGCCGTTCTTGCGAAACGCTCGGAGTCTTTTCCCGTCACCACGATTTCGGCGCCCCGCAATCGGAGATCCAATGCGTTGAGCAGCGCCACATGGCCGAATAGATTTCGATCGGCCGCGGAGAGAATTCCTTCGATTAATCGATCGGCCTTCTCGCGCCATTTGTCGTCACCGGTAAGGGCAGCCAAGCGGACAAGATTTTGCGCTGCTACCGCATTCGGATTGGGAATCGCATCGTCCTGCGTTGAATGCGGGCGCAGCAACAGGTCTGATGCGTCGTCGGCAGAAAGAAAGTACCAGCCGGTGTCTGAGTCGGCGTAATGTGTATCGAACGCGGTTTGCCAAGCGAGCGCATGCCCAAGATAGGATCGGCCGCCAGTTGCCTCATAAAGAGCAAGCGCGGCGCGGATCATGGCGGCGAAATCGGATGCGAGGCCTGGAAAAAGCAATTTGTCGTCGCGCCAGGAATGTCCCAGCCGGAGCCCCTTGGTCATGCTACGCGCGATGAAGTCGAACGCACGCTCGGCCATGGCGAGCCAATTCGGTTCATCGAGAAGAATACTCGCATTGACCAGAGCGCCGATCATTAGCCCGTTCCAGTCGGCCAACACTTTGTCGTCCAGCCCCGGGCGCACGCGGCCCGAGCGCCCTCGCAGCAATGCAGCGCGCAACTGCGAAAGTCGCGCCTCATCGGCCTCGCTCCGCGGAACGGTGTTGAGGCGATTCAGAATATTGTGGCCTTCGAAATTGCCTTCGTCGCTCACGTCGTAGTGCCGGGCAAAGAATTCGCCGTCATCAGGTCCAAGAAGTTCGAGGATCTCGCTCTTCGACCAGACATAAAACTTGCCCTCTTCGCCTTCTGAATCCGCATCGAGCGACGCGGCAAAGGCGCCCCCATCAGTTGTCATCTCGCGCGCCAGCCAAGCTACGGTTTCGCGCGCTCGCCGGGCAAATATGAGTGCCCCGCTGTGCTGCCAGGCGAGCGCCAGCAGTTCAAGCAGTTGGGCGTTGTCGTACAGCATCTTCTCGAAATGTGGCACCAGCCATTTTTCGTCCACGGAATAGCGTGAGAAACCTCCACCGAGATGGTCGTAAATGCCACCCTCACTCATTCTTTCGAGAGTGTGTTCGACCGTTTCAAAGAAACGGGCGTCTTTCGTGCGCAGCCCCGCACGCCACAACATTTCCAGGATGGCGGGTTGCGGAAACTTCGGTGCCCCGCGCAGGCCTCCATTGATCGAATCAAACATGTTCCCGACCTGCATCCCGGCGGCATCGAGTTCTTTTAACCCGATTGTTACGCGGCCAGCCGGCCGGGCTTTATCGGCCAGGCGCGCTAGCAGCGCGGCACGATTCTGCTCAATCCGGTTTGGCTCCTCGCGAAACAGTCGGGAAACCTCTCGCAGCACGTCTACGAATGCGGGTCTGCCGAAGCGCGCTTCCTTCGGAAAGTATGTGCCGCCCCATACCGGCTCGGCTTGCGGGGTGAGAAACATCGTCAACGGCCAGCCGCCCTGCTCACCGAGGAGATGCAGCGCGTTCATGTAGATCTGGTCAATGTCAGGTCGTTCTTCCCGGTCCACCTTGATGTTGACGAACAATTCGTTCATCACGCGTGCAGTGGCCTCATCCTCAAACGACTCGTGCGCCATCACGTGACACCAGTGGCACGCAGCGTAACCGACAGAAAGCAGAATTGGCCGGTCTGAAGCTTTTGCTTCGGCCAGAGCCTCGGGGCCCCACGTCCACCAGTCCACCGGATTGTGCTTGTGCTGCAGCAGATACGGAGACGTTGCCTCGCTGAGACGATTCACGTGCGCGGTATTTTGAATAGACGCCATCGCCGCAGCCTAGCGTGGATTACCGCTGACAGGAAACCTCAGCGCGTGCCCGTTTGTGCAGCCTGTGTCACGCGCCAAACAGCGTTGCCGACATCATCGGCGACCAGAAGTGAACCATCGCGGGCCACGCTCACGCCGACGGGACGTCCCAAAGAGTTTTCGTCGGCACTTAAAAAGCCGGTGAGGACATCAAGCGGTGAACCAGTCGGCCTCCCCTCACTGAAGGCAACGAAAACAACCTTGTAGCCGCTCAGCGGTCTACGATTCCAAGAGCCGTGTTCTCCGATAAATACGCCATGCGCGAATTGCTCGCCCAGCTTTGCGCCATCGGCAAACGTCATGCCGAGCGGCGCGACATGGTTGCCGAGTGCGTAATCGGGCAAAATTGCTTTGGCGACGAGTTCGGGATTTTGAGGCTGCACGCGATCATCGACGTGCTGTCCCCAATAGCTGAACGGCCAGCCATAAAATGCGCCCTCTTTTACTGACGTGAGATAGTCCGGCACCAGGTCGCTGCCCAGTTCGTCGCGTTCGTTGACGACCGTCCAAAGCTGCCCGGTTTGCGGCTCCCATCCCATCCCGTTCGGATTCCGCAAGCCGGATGCGAATACGCGCGACTGTCCGCTCTTCAGGTCAATTTCAAGAATGGTTGCGCGCATCTTTTCGGCTTCGAGACCATTCTCGCCAACGTTGCTGTTGGAGCCGACCGTTGCATAAAGCTTCGTGCCATCCTTGCTGGCGATGATGTTTTTAGTCCAGTGATGGTTGATAGGTCCACCAGGCAGACCCGCAACTTTCTCTCCATTGCCCGCGAGCTCCGTCGCACCCTCCTGATATTTAAATCGCAGGATGGCGTCTGCATTGGCGACGTAGAGATCGTTGCCGATCAAGGCCATGCCGAATGGCGAATGGAGATTTTTCAGAAAGACGGTACGCGTCTCGGCGACGCCGTCGCCATCCTTATCTCGCAATAGAGTTATGCGATCCGGACTGGGGACGCCCGCTCCTGCCCATTTCTGTACCTTTTGGTAGACCCATCCTCTGATGCTCTTGCCTTCCTCGGGCCGCTGGGGCGCGTTGCTCTCGGCTACCAAAACATCACCATTCGGAAGTACGAAAAGCCAACGCGGATGCTCGAGGCCTTTGGCGAAGCCATTGACGCTGAGGTTTGGAGCCGCGGTTGGCTTGCCGTCCGCCGACCACCCCTTCGCGGGAGCGATCTTGATGGTCGGAATGTATGACTTGGTCGGCTGTGGGATCGTCGGGTTTGCGCCGACAGAGGCTTGTTCGGGCAATTTTGCGTTGTCGCCGCAGCCAGCGAGCAGCGACGTTGCGGCCCCAGCTAGGAGCAAACTCAAAAGTGTGCGCATGGAATCACCGACGCTGATTGAGCTGCAGGCTGCGGTGAATCGTTCCGCAATCGCGCTTATCAAACATGGTCAGGGTAATATTGCGAATGCCCGCGCCGGGAACCCGAGTCCTTTGCGCACTTTCGGCCAAGTGACGACGATCAAGGCGCCTTTCGTGGGGACTTTATCGAGGTTGGCCATGATCTCGATCTGATAGTGGCCGTGCTGGAGAATATACGTTTCAGATTCCATCTTGTCGGTTGTGTCAGTGTCCATTGCCTCGTGGCCGGTCGCCGTCACACCGCGCTGCTCGTAAAGGAACCTGATGGTCTCAAACGCCCAGGCAGGGAATGGCGCACGCTTGAAACGTTCTGGATTGCTGTCCCAGTCTTTGTACATGTCGGTACGTAGCGCGACGAATGCGCCGCGCGGAACGCGACCGTTCCTCTTCTCCCATCGTTGCAGATCAGCGACCGAGAACGCGTGGCTCTCGTCCTTGGCTTGATAAGGCGTATTGTCGAGGACGACTAGCGGCAAAATCATCTGCTTCAGCGGGATCTCATCCAGGGTAATTCCTTTCTGATCGAAATGCGCTGGAGGATCGACGTGCGTGCCGTATTGCCCGACCATTTCGTAAAACGTCGCGCGGAAACCGTCTTTGGCAATCGTGTAAGGCTCGTGCGTTTTGGGATCGACCGCAGCCGTCATCTTTGCCTGACCAAATCCCGACCACACAGGCGTGTCAGGCCCAAAGCTATGCGTGAGATCGACATATTGTTTAGACGCGATCACGCGATACGCGCGCGTCAGATCGCTCTGGGCTCTCGTTGATGATGCTGAGCAGATTGAAACCGTAATGGAAAGAAGGACAACAAGTCGAAGCTTCGAAATCATGGCGCGTCTCCGGATCGGAAAAACGCAAGATCATATCGTGACCGCTCCTCGCGATCACGCGCGCGCTTAAATGACCCGGTAGAGGCGCACGACCGTTGCCTCGGGCAACGCGGGTTCACAAGCTAAGGTTCAATGCCAAGAATAAATTCCTCTAGGGCTTAACGCCCCATAAAGTGTGTAGGCGCCGTAGAGAATGAACGCGCGAGTGCGCTCGGGGTACGTTGCGGTGAAAGGATACGCGCTAAGCAGGGCCGCACGCTGCGCCAAAGCGTTTGCGGGGCTTGACCCATGCTCGGGCCGGCGCTTCCGTGCGCCGCGATGTCTAAACACACGCGTGAGACCATTTACGCGCTTTCGTCAGGTCGGCCGCCGGCGGCGATCGCGGTTATCCGCATTTCCGGACCGGCCGCTGGCGAGGCGCTTAAGACAATTGCTGGAAAGATTCCTGAAGCGCGAACTGCGACACTCGGGCGTGTCCGGGGACGCGATGGCGAGATCATAGATGAAGCCCTGACGCTGTGGTTTCCGGCGCCGCACAGCGAGACGGGCGAGGACGTTGCCGAGCTCCAGGTTCATGGTGGGCGCGCAATCATTGCATCCGTTTTTGAGGCACTTTCGTGCGTGCCCGGATTGCGTCCGGCGGAGGCCGGTGAGTTCACTCGGCGAGCTTTCGAGAACGGCAAGCTTGATCTCACCGCCGTGGAAGGTCTTGCAGACCTGGTGATGGCGGAGACGGAAGGTCAACGTCGCCTTGCCCTTCGCCAGATGCGCGGGGCATTGGGTAACCGCGCCGAAAATTGGCGAGCACAACTGATACAGGCGTTCGCGCTAGTTGAAGCGCGCATTGATTTTTCCGATGAGGCTGACATCCCGCAGGATCTGGTGACTCCCGCGCTACGGATCGTGCGCGCGCTCGAAGGGGAGATCGCGTCTGTATTGGCCGACCGTGGCCGGGGCGAAAAACTGCGCGAGGGTCTGGTGGTCGCCATCGCCGGTCCACCCAATGCCGGAAAGTCGACGTTGCTTAATCGAATTGCAAAACGCGAAGCGGCGATCGTTTCACCGTATGCTGGGACTACGCGCGACGTCATCGAGGTCCACCTCGATCTCGGAGGACTGCCGATGACACTCGTCGACACGGCGGGCATTCGCGAGACCGATGATCCCGTCGAGCTTGAGGGTGTTCGACGGGCGCGCGACCGCGCCAACGCAGCCGATTTGGTCCTTTGGGTGGTGGACGCGAGTGAGAAAGTGACGTCACCCCTCCTCGATCGAACGTCCGCCGGAAAGATGGCTGCCGCCGCACCGGTCTGGGTCGTGCGCAACAAGATCGACCTTGTGCAGAACGGCGAACAAAGAAATGAACACCGAAGCCAAAGCAACGGAAGCAGTGAACCCCAATACCGGGTTAACAAGCCGTTAGCGGACGTGGTTAACCATCAGTTAACGCGTACTAATGAATTTGAATTCAATGTAGGTGAACCGGCATTCGATCTTTCAGCCAAGTCTGGCGAAGGATTCGGTACCCTGATTGACCGGCTTACGATGCATGCCGAGACCTACCTGACCGGAGCCGAGGCGGCACTAGTCACCCGCGAACGCCATCGGCGAGCCCTTGAGGATGTGGTGGCTGCGCTGCGCCGAGCACTGCGGGATGATCTGGCAAGGCGCGAAGATCTGCTCGCTGAGGAACTGCGAATCGCCGCTTGCGCCCTTGGCCGCTTGACCGGCCGAGTTGACGTTGAGGATATCCTGGACGCGATCTTCCGGGATTTCTGTATCGGCAAATAGGGCAAAAGATGGTGGGGAGCGAGGGCCAAGTTCCCTCCCTGCCCTCGAAATGTTTCACGTGAAACACTTTAGAAAACACTTTGCTGAAGCCAATGTTTTTGACCCCTCCTCCCGCCTCCGGTAAAACCCCGACCTCTGAGGTCATGATGGCTATCCGATTCGACGTCGCGGTCATTGGCGGCGGCCACGCCGGCTGTGAAGCCGCGGCTGCAGCCGCCCGTATGGGAGCCCGAACGGCGCTCTTCACTCACCGCTTTGCGACCATCGGGGCTATGTCCTGCAATCCGGCAATTGGCGGACTGGGAAAAGGCCATCTGGTCCGTGAAATAGATGCTTTGGGTGGCCTCATGGGCCGGATTGCCGATTTGGGTGGGATACAATTTCGCGTTTTGAACCGGCGCAAAGGACCTGCGGTCCGCGGTCCGCGGGCCCAGGCTGATCGCAAGCTGTATGCATCCGCGATGCAGAGCGCGATCTGCGCCACGCCAAACCTTGAGGTGATTGAAGCTGAAGTGGACGACCTCAAGCTAACAAACGGCCAGGTCCACGGAGTGAAATTGGCCGATGGACGCGATATCTCGGTGGGCGCCGTCGTGCTCACGACCGGCACGTTTCTGAGAGGCCTGATTCATATTGGCGAAAAACAAATACCGGCGGGCCGTGTCGACGAAGCGCCGGCCATGGGCCTTTCCAGAACACTTGAGAATTTCGGATTTTCGCTGGGGCGTTTAAAGACCGGAACGCCACCACGGCTCGATGGCCGCACAATCGATTGGTCCGCGCTTGAGATGCAGCCTGGCGATGATCCGCCTGAGCCTTTTTCAGTTCTGACCGCGCGAATTGAAAACCCTCAGATCGAATGCGGTATCACGCGTACCGTCGAAGCGACCCACAGAATTATCCGGGACAACGTCCATCGCTCACCTATGTATTCGGGACAGATCGCGAGCCGTGGTCCGCGCTATTGTCCTTCGATCGAAGACAAGATCGTCAAATTTGGGGAGCGGGAAGGGCACCAGATCTTTCTGGAGCCCGAAGGTCTCGACGATCACACCGTCTATCCAAATGGAATTTCTACGTCGCTTCCGGAAGAAGTTCAGCACGCTCTCGTGGTTACAATTCCTGGCTTGCGCAATGTGCGATTAATACGTCCGGGTTATGCGATCGAATACGATTACATCGACCCGCGAGAGCTCGCGCCAACGCTGCAAACAAAACGTTTGCGCGGTTTGTTTTTGGCTGGGCAGATAAATGGTACGACAGGTTACGAAGAGGCGGCCGCACAAGGCATTCTGGCGGGCCTCAATGCAGCTGCGCTGGCCGGAGAGGGCGATGAAATCGTCGTCGATCGCGCGCAAGCTTATCTTGGTGTGATGATCGACGATCTCGTTACGCGTGGTGTCAGCGAGCCTTATCGCATGTTTACGTCGCGCGCCGAATATCGTTTGCAATTGCGCGCGGACAATGCTGATCAGCGATTAACAGATACCGGAATTGCAATTGGATGTGTGACCGGTGAGCGAGCGCGCACACACAAAGCAAAATCGTTAGCGCTGAAAGACGCGCGCGAGTTTGCAAAGTCAATTTCGATCACGCCAAAAGAAGCTGAACGTTTTGGATTATCTCTGAACAAGGATGGGCAACGGCGCACCGCGTTCGAGTTGTTGTCACATCCGAACATTACGATTTCAGATCTCGCAAAGGTCTGGCCACGCTTTAACGAACTCCCAGTGAAACTCGCAGAGCAAATCGAGATAGACGCGAAGTACGATGTTTATCTTTCGCGCCAGGCCGCGGATATCGCAGCATATCGGCGCGATGAAGGTTTTCAATTGCCGCCCGACTTCGACTACGCGGCGTTGCCCGGTCTCTCGAATGAGATGAAACAAAAACTGCAAACGCATCGTCCACGCACGATCGGACATGCAAGTCGTATCGACGGCGTCACGCCGGCGGCGCTAACTTTGCTTGTCGCGCATGTCCGGCGCGGCAAAAAACCTTCAACGAAATCTGCGTGAGCAAGGGCGGGCAGGGGGCTCCCGATTCTGTTGTCGATAAAGCGCGCGCACTCGCGCTCGTTCCTGTTTCACGTGAAACGGAAGCGCGGCTCGACATTTTTGTCGATCGCTTGGTGCACTGGCAAAGCAAACTGAACCTTGTGGCGCCATCGACGCTTCGCGACCTGTGGACGCGCCACCTTGCTGATTCGCTCCAACTCCTGCCCTTAGCTCCGCAGGCTCGCGTTTGGGCCGATTTCGGTTCGGGTGGTGGCTTCCCCGGGGTACCAATTGCTTGTGCCCTTGCTGAGCAAGCCGGCGCCAGGGTTCACCTCATTGAAAGCAATGGCAAAAAGGCAGCCTTCCTTCGCGAGGTGGTAAGGGCGGCCGTTCTCCCTGCGGTCGTCCACCAGGAGCGCATCGAAAAATTTGGGGAAAGCTGTGCAGAAGCCGTGCAGGTCGTCACAGCGCGTGCCTTGGCCCCATTGAAAACATTGTGCGCTCAGGCATTTCCTTTCGTTGCTGCAGGAGCCATGGGTCTGTTCCTAAAGGGACAAGATGTAGAGGCTGAATTGACCGATGCCGCTAAATATTGGAGACTTGAGGCATCGAGGGTACCAAGCAAGACCGATCCCGGCGGCTCAATTGTTGTGATCCGGAGCCTTGAATCTCTGCGCGAATCCTAGGACTGTCATTTCGACAGCGATTTCAGCGGCTTATGAAGAAGCGCGTCTAACACCTCTGGAATGGGGAAAATGACCGACCCAATCACCGAGCAGCCCGTTGATCCCTTGGTCGTGCCCTTTGCAAAACAGGCAGTCCGGCCCGATACACCTCGTCCGCGCGTGCTGGCGATCGCGAACCAGAAGGGCGGGGTCGGCAAAACAACAACCGCAATCAATCTGGGTACCGCGCTTGCTGCGATCGGCGAACATGTGCTTATCGTCGACCTCGATCCGCAAGGCAACGCCTCAACCGGTCTCGGCATCGAGCGCAAATCGCGACGCACATCGACCTACGACGTTTTGACGGGGGCGGCCCCAATGCGGGACGCTGTATTGCAAACCGCCGTACCGCAACTCTACATCGCGCCATCAACGCTTGATCTCTCGGGACTTGAGCTTGAGATCGGTCAACAGCGCGATCGCGCATTTCGCCTGCGAAACTCCCTTCGGCAGCTCAACAGCGGCGCGCGTGTGCACGACTTCACGTATGTTCTTGTCGATTGTCCACCGTCGCTCAACCTGCTCACCGTCAACGCGATGGCCGCAGCGGATTCGATTCTCGTCCCGCTGCAATGCGAGTTCTTTGCGCTCGAAGGGTTATCGCAGCTTCTGAAAACGGTCGAGCAAGTAAAAACCACGCTGAATCCAACTTTGTCGATCCACGGCATCGTACTGACGATGTACGACTCACGTAACAATCTCTCTAATCAAGTCGTCGCGGATGTTCGTCAGTTTATGGGCAACAAAGTGTACGACACCATAATTCCGCGCAACGTGCGGATATCGGAGGCACCTTCGTATGGGAAGCCGGTGCTTGTCTACGATCTAAAATGCGTAGGCAGCGAAGCCTATCTGCGATTGGCGACGGAGATTATTCAGCGTGAAAAAACATTGAAGGCCGGGTGATCGCGATTTTGCAAATCACTATCGCGAAATTGGATGGGTAATTTTATGGCGCATTCGGGAGCGGCGGCAATGGCGGATCACTCGCGATTGGGACGCGGTCTGGCTGCCCTAATCGGAGATGTCGACGACGAAACCTCCGTTGCTGACGGCGGGCGCAAGGCGCGACGTGCGCCCATCGAAAATCTTCGTCCTAATCCGCGGAATCCGCGTCGCATGTTCACGGACGACGAGCTCGATGAGCTGTCCGCTTCGATTCGCGAGCGGGGAATCATTCAACCGATCGTCGTGCGCGCGCTACAAGACGACAAGTTCGAAATCATTGCTGGCGAGCGACGCTGGCGCGCGGCACAGCGTGCGGGCCTGCACGACGTGCCCATCGCCGTCGTCGAAGCGAACGATGCTCAGTCGCTCGAATTTGCTATCATTGAAAACGTGCAGCGCGCCGATCTCAATCCGATTGAGGAGGCGAGTGGCTACCTCGCACTGATGGACGATTTCAACCGTACACAGGACGAAGTGGCAAAGATCGTCGGCAAAAGCCGGCCGCATGTCGCAAACACCATTCGACTGCTCAAACTTGCGGAGCCAGTGAAGCAATTGGTGCGATCAGGCAAGATATCGGCCGGCCACGCTCGGCTGCTGCTCGGCCAATCAAATGCCGAAACGATCGCACAAGAAATCATCGAAAAAGGTCTGAGCGTACGCCAGGTCGAAGTAGCCCTACGCAAGGACGATGCGACGCGTGTCCGCGACGCGCAGCGTGAGGCAAGAGGTCGCGCCGCTGGCGCAAAAGATGCAAACACGCGAGCGTTGGAAAAGCGACTGGCCGATTCATTGGGACTTGAAGTGAGTGTTGAGCACCGCGGCGAGGGCGGCACCCTGAAAATCAAATACCGGAACTTGGAACAACTCGATGCGGTATTGAAAAAACTCAGCCGCTAAGGGCTACCGGCCGCTAAATTATTGTCTCATCGGGTTATTTCACACGCCACGTTCATCTTTCGTGGCTCAACAGGAACATCGACATCGGCAGTATAATTAACGAAAATCAAAAGTGTCCGGAACGTCTGGTGGTGAAGTACGTGCGGCATCAGGAGGTTGCGATGTCAAAGTTTGGTCGCGTGGGGTCTTGTGTCGTCGGGTTTGTCTTTGTGTTTTCGATCGCGTCCGGACTAAACGAGGCAAGCGCCAGAGGCGGTTTTGGCGGTCACGGAGGCAGCGGAGGCTTTAGAGCTGGCGGTGGCGGCGGTCATTTCGGAGGCGCGAGTTTCCGCGGAATGGGCGGTGGCGGCCTTCGGAGCGGAATGGGCGGATTTAACCGAAATTTCGCGGTGCGATCCTCGTCAATGGGACGATCATTTTCGGGACTTCGCTCGACGCGGCAATTTCACACGTCCCGGAGTTTGGTTTCACGAAATTTCACACGCATGAGCTCCAGCCATGCGCTGACCCGCAGCGGGAATCAGACGGTCCGCAATCTTAAGGTCGGTTCAAATAAGTTTAGCGCCGCCAATCAGAAGTTTGCGGGCGTCAATAGCAACTTGGTTACCGGTTCGATCAAAGGTGTCGGCCGGACCTCGCTGGTGCGCAACACCGCGCTTGCATCGTTTGCGTCACGCAACGGAAGGGCTGGGATGCTGAGGCAGGCGAGCTTCCACGGCGCGCTCGCGGGCAAGAATTGGAAGAATTGGAATGGCAATTGGCACGGCA
>JANWKN010000047.1 GCA_025451355.1 Pseudolabrys sp.
CGCGCACGAAAGTTTCAATCGTATCGACGTCGAGTGTCTCGGTGCCCAGCGAAGTCAGCCGGCCTGTAAGCGCATCAATCGGCATGCCCTCCAGCGGATCGATGCCGCCAGCGCCGATGGGTTTGGCGCCATGCAGCAGGACCGCCTCGTCGACCAGATCATTTTCGACGAAGCTTGCCGCAAGCGTCGGTCCGCCTTCCACCATGAGCCGCATAATGCCCTGCTCAGCCAGAGCATTGAGAACCTGTTGCAGGTCGAGCCGACCGCCGTCCTCATCGACGCGGAAAACCTTGCACCCTCTCTGCTGAAGAATTTCCTCGGCAATCGGCGAAGGCTTGTGAGACGTGAATACCCAGGTCGGCGCTTCGCGAACGGTGGCAACGACCGATGTGGAGAGCGGCAAAACCAACTGCTCATCGAGCACCACACGAACCGGCGAGCGCTCGAACATGCCCGGCAAGCGGCAGGTCAATTGCGGATCATCGGCAAGGACCGTGCCGATCCCGACCATGATGGCGTCGCTTCCTGCGCGAATTTGAAACACACGATCGCGCGCCGTTTGACCGGTGATCGCAGCCTGCTTCCGCCCCGCCAGTCCGGCCTTGCCGTCGGCGGAAATCGCCAATTTGAGCGTCACGTGCGGCCGACCTTGCGTCATGCGCGCGATGTGCCCCGCATGAGTGCGGCGCGCCTCGTCGGCACAAAGGCCGATCTCGACGGCGATGCCTTTCGCCCGCATGCGTTCGTGTCCCTGCCCGGCCACCTCCGGATTTGGATCTTCGAGCGCCGACACCACACGTGTGATGCCGGAGCGGATAACAGCATCTGCGCAGGGCGATGTTTTGCCCTGATGGGCACAGGGCTCAAGGGTCACGTACATCGTGGCGCCCTGCGCCGCCTTTTTTGCACGGCGCAGCGCCTCGACCTCGGCATGCGGCCGGCCTCCGTCCTGCGTCCAGCCACGGCCGACAATGATTCCATCTTTCACCATCACCGCGCCAACTGCCGGATTGGGCCAGGTGCGACCGAGATTGCGACGGCCGAGTGCAAGCGCGAGGCGCATGAAGCGCTCGTCGTCAGAGGCGCCTTCGGGGCCGGGCGTGGTCTCCTGGCTCATTTTCGCGCGCTGGCCGCAGGCCGTCCGTCTTCATCGCCAGACAACTCGTCGAGCGCGGCACGGAAATCCTTGGCCTCACGGAAGTTGCGATAGACGGAGGCAAAACGTACGTAGGCGACGTCGTCAAGCTCGCGCAGATTTTCCATGACGATCTCGCCGATTGCCTCCGAAGAAATCTCGCTTTCGCCCTGGCTCTCGAGCTCGCGAACGATTTTGGAGACCATCTGTTCGATACGCTCCGGCTCGACCGGACGTTTGCGTAGCGCGATTTGCACCGAGCGCATCAGTTTGTCGCGATCGAACGGCACACGTCGGCTGTTACGCTTGATCACAGTCAGTTCGCGCAGCTGCACCCGTTCGAACGTGGTGAAACGGAAATTGCAGGTTAGACAAACGCGGCGGCGCCGGATCACGGCCGAGTCTTCGGTCGGCCGAGAATCCTTCACTTGCGTATCGAGACTTCCGCAACTCGGGCAACGCATAACGCCCCCAATTTCTCAGTCCTGATAAATCGGAAATCTTCCGAGTAACGACTTCACTTTGTCGCGCACGGCGGCTTCGACCAGAGAATCTTCCTCGACGCGCTTCTGCGAGAGGACATCGAGCACTTCCACAACCATCTCGCCGACCTGACGGAATTCGGCGATCCCGAATCCTCTGGTCGTGCAAGCAGGCGTGCCGAACCGAATGCCCGACGTTACCGTCGGCTTTTCCGGATCGAAGGGGATGCCGTTCTTGTTGCAGGTAATATGCGCGCGGCCCAAGGCGAGCTCAGCTACCTTGCCGGTGAGCTGCTTGGGCCGCAGGTCGACCAGCATCAGATGTGTGTCGGTCCCGCCGGAAACGATATCGAACCCATGCGATTTCAGCGTCTCGGCGAGTGCTTTCGCGTTCTCCAGCACGTTGCGCGCATAGGTCCGGAAGCTTGGCTTCAACGCTTCCCCAAAAGCGACGGCCTTCGCGGCGATCACATGCATCAACGGACCGCCCTGCATGCCGGGGAATACGGCAGAGTTGAGCTTCTTTGCGATGTCTTCATTGTCCGAAAGGATCACGCCGCCGCGCGGGCCGCGTAGGGTCTTGTGCGTTGTCGTCGTCACAACGTGCGCATGCGGAAACGGCGGAGGATGGACTCCAGCCGCCACGAGACCCGCAAAATGCGCCATGTCCACCATCAGCATCGCACCGACGCTGTCGCAGATTTCACGGAAGGCGCGGAAGTCGATGATGCGAGGATAGGCCGAACCGCCCGCGATGATCAGTTTCGGCTTGTGCTGAGCGGCAAGCCGCGCGACTTCTTCCATGTCGATGCGATGATCGTCGCGACGAACACCGTAGGGCACCGGCTTGAACCATTTGCCCGACATGTTGACCGGCGAGCCGTGAGTAAGATGACCGCCCGCAGCCAGATTGAGCCCCATGAAAGTGTCGCCTGGCTGGAGCAGAGCAAAAAACACTTCGGCATTTGCCGATGCGCCTGAGTGCGGCTGAACGTTCGCAAATTTGCAGCCGAACAATTTTGTCACGCGCTCGATCGCCAGGCGTTCGACGATATCAACGTACTGACATCCGCCGTAGTAGCGTTTGCCCGGGAGCCCTTCGGCATACTTATTGGTGAGAACCGATCCCTGCGCTTCAAGCACCGCACGCGAGACGATATTTTCAGAAGCGATCAGCTCGATTTCGTCGCGCTGCCGGCCAAGCTCAAGTTTGATGGCATTGTCGATCTCGGGGTCTCGATCGCGGAATGCACCAGAAAAAAGGGTCTCGATATCGCCAGAGCCTTTCGGATTCGTCGTCGCCGACATTCACATCTCCTCGCGCCGCGAGCGGTCGGCGCCGATCGGTAACCGGACGCATGATCCCGAAACTATGGAACGGACTTCTCGGGAAAGATCAGGCGCCCGGATCAAAGTCCGGGATTGGCCGGCAATAGCACATTGACCGGGACCCGCCAAGCATTGGGCTGTGGAGCGTTCTGGGGCGCAATATCTAGGGGCCGTGGCTTGGGGCCGGGGCTTGCGGCCGCCGGCAAAAAGAAAAACCCGGCCAAGACGGCCAGGGCAAGTCAGTCCACCCGCAATGGGGTTAGAGCCGATACAGAATCTGGTCGGTCCAGAAGCGTTCGAGCCGATGCAGTGACTTGTTGAGCGTCGAGAATTCCTCGGCATTGATCCCGCCGACCTGCTCAACAGTACGCACGTGCTTCTGGTAGAGACCTTCGATGATATCGCGCGCGTCGCGGCCCTTGTCGGTAAGCTTGATGCGAACCGAACGCCGGTCGACACGCGAGCGCTGATGATCGAGGTAGGCCATCTCAACCAGCTTTTTGAGGTTGTACGAAACGTTCGAGCCGAGATAGTAGCCGCGCGTGCGCAGCTCACCGGCCGTCAGTTCCTTATCCCCAATGTTGTAGAGAAGCAGAGCCTGCACCGAATTGATATCGGAGCGGCCACGACGATCGAACTCGTCCTTGATAACGTCGAGCAGCCGGCGATGCAGCCGTTCGACCAGAGTCAAGGCCTCAAGATATTGAGGCCGAATGTGATCGAGCGGCGCCTCGCGTTCGGAGGGCTCGACCGTCTTCGCGACGGCTTTCATGTGTTCAACGCCCCTTGCGTTTTATATGTACCGGTTGCAAGGCCCTGTTTTCCCCGCTCCGGATGTCGGGCACCTTAGAAGGGGCAATCTAAAATCGGCTTAAATAACACCATAAAGATTAGGTTTATTTGAAAAGGTGAACGGTCTCTTGATCGTTGAATTTTAGGAAGCAGCGCAAGGCTTCGTTCACTCTAAAACGCATCATCCCCGTATAAAGCGAATGATGCCTGAAAAATCGCGCGATGCCTCCCCGCTTGCCACATATTGAGAATAGATGCGCGCTGCATCGGCGCCGAGTTCGGTCTTGGTTCCTGAATTCTTTGCGGCGTCCTGCGACAGTTTCAAATCCTTAAGCATCATCGCCGCGGTAAATCCGGCTTGGTATTCGCGATTTGCGGGTGACGTCGGTACCGGTCCCGGTACAGGACAGTAGCTTGTCATTGACCAACACTGGCCCGAGGATTTCGAGGAGATGTCGAACAACTTCTGGTGATCGAGACCAAGTTTTTCCGCGAGCACGAAAGCCTCGCTCACGGCAATCATCGACACGCCCAGGATCATGTTGTTGCAGATCTTGGCCGCCTGGCCGTTACCGGCGCCACCCGCGTGCACAATCGTCTTGCCCATCTTCTGCAAGATCGACTCCGCGCGGGCGAAAGCCTGGGCGCTGCCACCGACCATGAACGTGAGCGAGGCAGCGGTCGCGCCGCCGACGCCACCCGACACGGGCGCGTCGAGCATCAGCAGACCTTTTTTTTCCGCTTCACTGGCGACCGCACGTGAGGTCTCGACATCGATTGTCGAGCAGTCGATCAGCAAGGTGCCCGCATTTGCATTTTCGATGATGCCGGAGGAGCCGAGATAGACCTCTCGTACTTCTTTGCCTGATGGCAACATCGTGATGACGACGTCGGCGCGCGCTGCCGCGGTCTTTGCAGTTTCAACGCCCACGCCGCCAGCAGCCTTCAGCTTGTCCACGGCCGCCGCGCTGACGTCGACTCCTTCAACTTGATGGCCGGCCTTGAGCAGGCTTTGCGCCATCGGCAGTCCCATGTTGCCGAGGCCGATAAATCCGATGCGCGCCATGATGCCCTCCCTGATGCTATTGCGGGTGTTCCTGCGCCGATTTCAGCGCCAGCCACAAGTAAACCGCAAGCAAGCTGCCTTCCAGAACGCCTGTCAGCCAACCGCCGCCAAACACCTGCGGAAAAAAAATTTCGACCGCCAGCATCGATGCAACGGCCGTGAGCCAGATCACTGCGCCCCAGGCCGCGGCAAGCCACAGACCGACGGCAGCCACGAGATCAATGACGGCGAAGAATACAGTCGCCGTCTGCCACGCAATCGAACGAGTTTCGAACGGCACCACTTCTCCGAAGCCGATGCCGCATACCTGCGCCCAATGATAGAGGCCCTTGATCATCGAGACCGCCGCCATGGCCCGCAGAAAGAAGATAAGCCGTCGCGTCCAGCGGCCGAGCGAATGGTCGCCCTCATGCTCGCGAACCGGCTCGAGCGACCGAAGATCTTCGGAAGCGGTAGGACGATTCACGAAAGCACCAGTTCGGAGACGCCGAGCGGCGCGAAATGACGTTCGACTTCGGTTTCGTCGACATCCGGCAGTGTCGCCGGCCGCCAGCGCGGGTTGTTGTCCTTGTCGACGATCACGGCGCGCACGCCCTCGTAGAAATCATTCCCGTGAATGACACGGGACACTATGCGGAATTCCATTTGCATGCACGTTCCGAAATCCCATGCCTTCCCGCGCCGCACCTGCGCCAGCGCCAGCTTGAGACTGAGCGGGGATTTCGAACGCATTACGGCGGCGGCCTTTTGTGCCCATTCCGCATCGGCGCTCCCGGAGATCGCTTCACGATCAATGGCGGCAAGAATGTTTTCAACCATGTCGCCGGAGAAAAGCCGGTCGATCACCGCACGACGCGCCGCGATTGGTTGCTCCGAGGCCGGCTCGTTGAAGGCCGACAATACCGCATCGACGGAGACGGTGCCGGTGAGGCCTTCGAGCAATGCCGGAAAGCGAGCCGACGATACGCGGTGCGTGGCGATTTCCCCCGCAATGCCATCACCGATCCCGAAGCGCTCCCCCGTCAGGGCGCAGTAGGTGCCGAGTTCGCCCGGCATGCGCGGCAGAAACCACGTCGCCCCGACATCCGGGAAAAAGCCAATTCCGACCTCCGGCATTGCGAACGAGAAGCGGTCGCCCGCAACCCGGTGCGAGCCATGTACGGACACGCCGACTCCGCCGCCCATCGCGATGCCGTCGATCAAGGCAATGTAAGGCTTGCGATACCTCTTGATCGCCGCGTTAAGGGGATATTCGTCGCGCCAGAACTGAAGCGCTTCATCGTGCCGACCGGCCTTGCCGAGATCGTAGAGCGCGCGAATGTCGCCGCCGGCCGAAAAGGCCCGTCCGTCGGCTGCGGTGATCACCACCCGTGTCACCGCTGAATCGTCGGCCCAGCGGTGGAGCTGCGCACGCAAGGCCAGCACCATCGCATGCGTAACGGCGTTGAGCGCCTTCGGTCTGTTGAGCGTGACGATACCGGCCGCACCACGCCGCTCGAACTGAATGTCGCCCTCGCTCAATTGAGCGCCCACAGATAAGCGACGACCGCAAACAATCCGAGCGCCGAGCGGCCCCAATGCAGCCGTCCCCACTGAACGACCAGACCGCGCGTCTCATCGGTGGCCTGCTCGGGCGGCGTGGATGTCAGCACTTTGTTGGTGGGCATGATGATGAACATC
>JANWKN010000048.1 GCA_025451355.1 Pseudolabrys sp.
CTCATCGCCCTGCCCCGTAAAAATCCGGGGAAGTACAATTTTGCTTCGATCGGAAACGGCTCGCTATCGCATCTCGCAATGGAAGCGATCGCCATCAAAGCGGGCGCCCAATTGGTGCACATCCCCTATCCCAGTTCGCCACAGGCCATCACGGCGGTGATCCGAAACGATGCGCAGATCGCCTGCCTTCCGGCGATAGCGGTCACGCCGCGGGCCGAAACGGGAGCGGTGAAGATTCTCGCCGTCTCTACCGAGAAACGCTCGCCCTATTTGCCGGACCTACCCACGCTGAAGGAAAGCGGGATCGATGTGGAAACCGATGCCTGGAACGGTCTCATCGCACCGGGCGCCACGCCAAAGCCAATCATTGACAAGATCAGCAAGGACGTCGCCGAGATCATCCGCCAGCGGATGCTGCGCGAGAAATTGCCGACCCAACTGATGGAGCCCGTCGGTTCATCCCCGGACGAGTTACGTGCGCGGATCAATGGTGAGATCGAACGCTGGGCACCCGTGATTGAGGCGGCTAACGTGAAATTGAACTAGGCCGCAGCCTTGTCCTTCGCGTCCTTGATGTCAGTGAAAGAAATTCCGAGTGCACGTTCCCGGGTGTAGTCGAGAATAAACTGGTTGCGGGCCATGAAGACTTTATCGTTGTCGAGATCCTCGGCGCAACTCGAATAATTGGCCTGCACGAAATCCTCGAGGCCTTTGTTGTCTGCGGCCGCGATCCAACGCGCCAGCTGGAACTCGGGCTGCTCAAAACTAATATCAAGCCCATATTCTTCCGATAAACGCACCTTCAGCACGTCTAGCTGCAGGGGGCCGACCACGCCGACCAGCGCCGGCGCGCCATCCAGTGGACGAAAAACCTGGACGACACCCTCCTCTGCCATCTGCTGGAGGGCTTCCTTCAGCTTTTTTGCCTTCATCGGATCACTCAATTTGACCCGTCGCAGAATTTCAGGCGCGAAATTCGGGACGCCGAGAAACGCGATATCCTCGCCTTCCGTCAGCGTATCGCCGATGCGAAGTGTGCCGTGGTTGGGAATACCGACGACATCGCCGGCATAGGCCTCTTCGGCGAGCGCCCGATCTTGCGCAAAAAAGAACTGCGGCGTGGACAGCGTCAGCGGTTTGGCGGTGCGTGTCAGTTTCGCCTTCATTCCCCGCCGCAATTTGCCTGAACAAAGACGGGCAAACGCGATACGATCGCGGTGGTTGGGATCCATGTTGGCCTGGATCTTGAAAACGAAAGCCGTCATGGAGTTTTCGTGAGCGTCCACGGTACGCGTGTTGGAAGCCTGCGCGCGCGGAGCCGGCGCGAACGACGCAAGCGCATCGAGAAGATCCTTTACGCCGAAGTTCTTGAGCGCTGAGCCGAAGAACACAGGCGTGAGATGGCCTTCGTGGAACGAATTGAAATCAAACGTGCCGCAGGCATCTTTCACAAGCGCCAGCTCGTCGCTGACGGCCTTGGCATCCAGCATGGGATTCTTCGCGGCCAGGGCGAGGAGATCGAGCGGTTGCCGCTCGACGGTTTTTCCGTCTTCGCCGACGAGCCGCATCTCACCCGTGGCGAGATCATAGGTGCCGGCGAAATCACGGCCGTGGCCGATCGGCCAGGTCATCGGCGAGGTATCGAGAGCGAGCGTCTTTTCGATTTCGTCCAGAAGTTCGAAAGGATCGCGGCTCTCACGGTCCATCTTGTTGATGAACGTGACGATCGGTATGTCGCGCAGGCGGCAGACCTCGAAGAGCTTGCGTGTCCGCGCTTCGATGCCCTTTGCCGCGTCGATCACCATCACGGCCGAGTCGACCGCGGTGAGGGTTCGATAGGTGTCCTCGGAAAAGTCCTCGTGGCCCGGCGTATCGAGCAGATTGAAGACCCGATTGTCGTAGTCGAAGGTCATAACCGAGGTCACAACCGAAATTCCGCGCTCGCGCTCGATCGCCATCCAGTCGGAACGCGTTGAACGACGATCGCGTTTGGCTTTGACCTGACCGGCAAGATTGATCGCGCCCCCGAACAGCAGCAATTTCTCGGTCAGCGTGGTCTTGCCGGCGTCTGGGTGAGAAATGATCGCGAACGTGCGGCGCCGGTCGACCTCCGCGGCGAGCGGTGTCACGGGAATCGAATCGGAACTGACCAGTGGCTTGTTCATCGCCTGCATGTGGCCGCAAAAAGCAGCAAAATCAAGCCGACGCGAGCGTCCGGCCTGCCGGCCACCCTCGGCGGTTCGCATCTTGTCATCGAGTAGTTAGCGCCGCCTTATATGCATCGGGGTTGAAGCCGACCAGCAACTTGCCGCCGCCTGCGTCGAGCACGGGGCGCTTGATCATCGACGGTTGCTTGAGCATCAGGGCGATGGCTTTCGACTGAGATAGACCTTCCTTGTCCTTATGGGGCAGCTTTTTGAATGTCGTGCCTGCTTGGTTGAGCAGAACCTCCCAGCCCGCTTTCTCCGCCCAACGTTCGAGGCGTTCGCGATCGATACCGGCCGTCTTGTAGTCGTGGAATGCGTAACTGATTCCACTCTTGTCGAGCCAGGAACGGGCTTTTTTGATAGTGTCGCAGTTTTTGATGCCGTAGATGGTGACAGGCAAGATCATTCCCACTCGATTGTACCGGGCGGTTTGGACGTCACGTCGTAAACCACACGATTTACGCCTTTGACTTCATTGATGATGCGTGTGGCCACAGTGCCGAGAAATTTCATGTCGAAGGGATAGAAATCGGCGGTCATGCCATCGGTCGAGGTTACAGCCCGAAGCCCGACGACATAGTCGTAGGTGCGATAGTCGCCCATAACGCCGACCGTCTTCACCGGAAGCAGAACGGCAAAGGCCTGCCAGATGTCATCGTACTGTCCGGTGCGCCGGATTTCTTCGATGTAGATCTCGTCGGCGAGTTGCAGGATTTTCAGCTTCTTCCGCGTCACCGGGCCAGGGCAGCGAATAGCCAGTCCCGGCCCGGGAAACGGATGTCGCCCGACAAAGGCTTCGGGCAACCCGAGTTCACGACCGAGCGCCCTCACCTCGTCCTTGAACAGTTCGCGCAGCGGTTCGACCAGCTTCATATTCATGCGCTGGGGCAGACCGCCGACATTGTGATGCGACTTGATGGTGACCGAGGGTCCCCCGGTAAACGACACGCTTTCGATCACATCGGGATATAGCGTGCCTTGTGCGAGAAATTCGGCGCCGCCGATTTTCTTTGCCTCTGCCTCAAACACGTCGATGAACAGCCTGCCGATAGTCTTGCGCTTCTGCTCCGGATCCTCGACGCCCTCGAGCGCCTTGAGGAATGTTTCCGAGGCGTCAACGTCCACCAGAGGAATGTTGTAGCTCTCGCGGAATATCGCGACGACTTTTTGTGCTTCGGCGAGCCGCATCAACCCATGATCGACAAGAACACAGGTGAGCTGATCTCCGATCGCCTCATAGATGAGCACCGCTGCGACTGCGCTGTCGACGCCGCCTGACAGTCCGCAGATCACCCGTCCCTTCCCGACCTGCTTGCGAATTTTCTCGATCGCCTCGTCCTTGAAGGCGTGCATTGTCCAGTCGCCGGTGAGGCCGGCGATCTTTCGCACGAAATTGCGCAGGAGCGCGGCGCCGTGCGGCGTGTGCACCACTTCAAGGTGGAATTGCGTGGCGTAAAATTTGCGCTCGTCGTCGCCGATGATCGCAATCGGAGCGTTGGGTGATGTGCCGAGAACCTTGAAGCCCTTCGGCAACTCTGTGACCCGATCACCATGGCTCATCCAGACCGGATATTTTTGACCTTTAAGCCAGACGTCGGCAAACAAGGGCGTGTCCTCAGTCACCGTCACTTCGGCGCGACCAAACTCGCGATGGTGGCCCGCTTCGACCTTCCCGCCGAGCTGTTGAGCCATCGCCTGCTCGCCGTAACAGATGCCGAGCAGTGGCACGCCGGCCTCATAGATCGCCTTCGGCGCGAGCGGCGCATCCTTGTCTAGAACCGAGGCTGGGCCGCCGGAAAAGATCACCGCCTTGGGTTTCATCTCACGGAAGGCCTCTTCGGCCTTCTGGAAGGGTACAATTTCGGAATAGACCTTCTCCTCTCTGACCCGGCGCGCGATGAGCTGGGTAACTTGGGAGCCGAAATCGACGATCAAAACTTTGTCGTGCATGGGCGGCGTGGTGCCCGAACGTACATTGGAATCGGACGTGAAACGCCGTTCGGGCGGGCTTTGTGCGGGCTTTGGACTTCCGGGTCAAGCATTTCGGCAGTATCGACCGCCTGGCAGGCGGACGCGGTTAGCGCCGCGCGTTGTCGATGACGGGGCCCAACAGAGGAATGTTCGATATCCACTTGCCGGCGCGCGAGCGGCCTTGGTCTTCGGATCTGTTGTCGCCGGCATTGGCCGGCGGGATGGGGTCAGGGATCGCCTCCGGCGGCACTGGATGGTCGGTGTCAACTTGCCGGACGGAGGGCGGCGCCACCGCGATCGGCGGAGGCAAAGCGGGTGCCGTTGTTGGAGATGCCGCTGCAGGAACGCCAGCGGAAGGGACAGGAGCCGGCGGCGATGCAGTCTCCTGTAGCACCGGCCGAGCAGCCGATGGCGGCAACGTATTCTCCTGCGGCACAGGACGAACAACTGGCGCTGGTATGGGCTGCGGCTTCGCGCCTTCGGTCGGACGTAGATCAAGTTGCTTTCCCGGAGACGTTAACGGCTCAGGTTTGTTAGTCACAAGAGCCTGTCGGACGGCCTCGAGCCACTGCGTATCCGAGACGGCGGCATCCCGTTTAGCCGGCTCCGAAGCAACCGGAGCGGTCGCGACAGGTGCCGGGCTTACAGCGGTTGAATTTGCAGCGGGCGGCTTCGCGGTCACTTGCGGCCGCGGCTCTGGCTTGCGCACGGCCTCCTTCGGCGGCGTGGTTTCCGTACGCTGCACCTTCGGCGGGGCAACGGCCGGAGCGGCCACCGGTGCAGCAGCCGATTTTTCGGCGGCAAGCAGCGACTTGAATGCCGCTGTGGCATCGGGGTCGACGGCAGCGCAGGTCTTTTCGAATTCTTCGACGTCGCGACGAACCAGCATGCGCCGAGTGCTGGCATCCACGCTCTTATCGAGCAGCGCGATGATCCCACTACGCAGATTCTGGCAGGTCGTCTCGGGAGCAAAGTTGGCGCGGTAGAACGAGTAAGCGCTGGCGATGCCGACCGGAACCGCCAGAAGCGATCCGATCATCTGCATGGCGGTGACGAGCCTTGCTACCCTTGAGGCGCGTGGCGGCGGATAGACATTGGGATTGAGGGGCGCCGCGTCCATCGCGTCCACATGAAACGGCGGATCGCGCCTGGCCACCAGCATAGAGAACCCCAAAATAAAGAGCTTCGCGCGTTCCACAGACACTGAATTTTCGCGGAAAAATTGGCCCGGATTGGGGCACAATCGAGGTATTCCGCTTGCGTTTTGTTACCGAACCTATCAGCGGGCCGCGCTCAGCCCACCCGCCGCATTACCGAAACATAAAAGCCGTCAGTGTCCGTTGCGCGCGGAGTCATCAGAGTACCGAGGTCCGACAGAAACGCCGCCTTGCCGAACATGAAGGCACGCTCCCCGAGTGATTGGATAACCTCCGCCGGAGGCTGAACCACAAATTCCGAATGCCGCGCCAGGAACCCCTGCGCTTGGGCGTCGTTCTCTTCCTTCAGAACCGAGCAGGTGACGTAAGCAATGCGGCCACCAGCTTTTACCAACGACACGGCTCGGTCGAGAACTTCGGTCTGCTCCTTTTGACGTTGCTCCAGTGCCCCCGGCCGCATTCGCCATTTGGCATCGGGGTTGCGGCGCCAGGCGCCGGTGCCGGTACAAGGTGCATCGATGAGTACAAGGTCCATGCGTCCGGCCAGATCACCGATTTCATCGCCGACGGATTTTGGCGTACGAACCTGCACGTTGCGGGCACCCGAACGCTTTAGCCGGTCGTGAATAGGCGCAAGCCGTCTTTTATCGTCATCCGTCGCGAAGATCTGTCCTTTGTTCTGCATCATCGCCGCCATCGCCAGGGTCTTGCCGCCGGCGCCAGCGCAGAGATCGACCACCTGCTCGCCCGGCTTCGCGGCCGAAAGGAGGGCCGCCACTTGCGACCCTTCGTCCTGCACTTCGACGAGACCCTTGAGAAATGCCGGCTCGGCGTGAATTGCAGGGCTCTTCGCGTCCGCGGACAGATGAACCCTCAGGCCCCAAGGCGACCAACGCGTCGGCTCGCGGCTTAGGTCCCCAAGCATTGCGCTGGTTGCGCGCTCGCCCTTCAATGTATTCGTCCGCAGATCAAGCGGCGCGCGCGATGCAAGCGCCGCCCCTTCCTCGGCTCTTGCTTCCCCGAAGACTCGCGCCAAATGGGGATCGAGCCATTCCGGATAGTCGCCGGCTACATACGGCGGCGCGCGCGACATGTCAGCGGCATCAAGGCGTGCATGCTCTTCGCCGCTCAGCACCTCCGGCGCATATTTCGATCCGTCAGCGAGCCTCGCGATGGCTTCGGTATCGAGCTCCCGCTCGCGCCTGAGCATGCCTAGGACAATGGCGCGGGCTGTGTCAGCGCCCATCACGAAAGCACTCGACGCCCGGCGGCGCAAAGCGTCGTAGACGAGACCGGCTATGGCGGCCCGGTCACCGGAGCCGGCATAACGGTGCGTGAGACCCCAGGACTTCAGCGCATCGGCAGCCGGCCGGCGTTCCTTTTCGATCGCGGCAAAGACTTCAATCGCGGCAGCTAGGCGTGCCGCCGGCGTCATGGCAGCGCGAGAAAGATGCGCAGGATGTAAATCACCCACATGATGGACAATACGAGCGCGCCGACACCGTAATATGCGCCGCGCATCCGAACATTGTTGTCCGTCACGTGCACCACGGCCTGCAGTACGCGCATCACAACAAAAACCCAGGCCAAGAGAACGAAGAGCAGATCGGCGCGGTGCGTGATGATTTCGAGGATTGTCAGCACATAAAACAGCACCGGCAGCTCGAATTGATTTGCGAACGCATATCCGAACTGCGTTGCGCGTCGCGGCCAATTCGGCTCGCGCAGCGAAATATCTTCGAGGCGCGTTTCACCGGCGCGCAGGGTCGAAGTTCGGAAATACATCATGCCGAACATCACACCGAAGGTAAGCAGCACCTCAACGAAAAGGGGTAACAACACAAATTGAATGGACATGGCCCAGCCCTCGTCCTCTCCCCGGGGAGGATAACTATGCACGGCTCGGATAGTTCGGGCTCTCACGCGTGATCGTTACATCATGAACATGACTTTCACGAAGCCCCGCGCCGGTGATGCGAACGAATTCCGCCTTCTTATGGAGTTCACCGAGATCTTTAGCCCCCACATATCCCATAGCTGCGCGGAGACCGCCGGTGAGCTGATGCAGGACAGTGGCGGCGGCGCCTTTGTATGGCACCTGACCTTCAACGCCTTCCGGCACCAATTTGAGCGTATCCTTGATGTCCTGCTGGAAGTAACGATCGGCGGAGCCGCGCGACATCGCGCCGACCGATCCCATGCCGCGATACGTTTTGTACGAACGCCCCTGATAGAGAAACACCTCGCCGGGGGTTTCGTCCGTGCCCGCAAGGAGTGAGCCGACCATCGCGCAATCGGCGCCAGCGGAAATGGCTTTCGCGAGGTCGCCGGAATATTTGACCCCGCCATCGGCAATCACCGGCGTCCCGCTCGCCTTCGCCGCTTCCACGCAATCCATGATCGCGGTCAACTGCGGGACACCAACGCCTGCAACCACGCGCGTGGTGCAGATTGATCCAGGTCCGATTCCCACCTTGATGGCATCAGCACCATTATCGATAAGCGCCCTGGCACCCTCGGCGGTCGCGACATTGCCGGCGACGACCTGAACCTTGTTCGACTGCCGCTTGATCCGCACCACCGCGTCCAGCACGTACCTCGAATGTCCATGGGCGGTGTCGACCACCACAAGATCGACGCCCGCGGCGATAAGCGCCTCAGTGCGAGCAAAGCCCTTGTCACCAACGGTCGTGGCGGCGGCGACGCGGAGGCGGCCCTGTTCGTCCTTGCAGGCATTGGGATTGGCGACAGCCTTCTCGATATCTTTCACAGTAATCAGGCCGACGCAACGATACTGCGCGTCTACCACCAGAAGCTTCTCGATCCGGTGTTGATGCAGCAGGCGCTTGGCTTCGTCCTGGCCCACGCCTTCGCGGACAGTGATCAGCTTCTTCGTCATCAATTCGGAAACTTTCTGCCGCGGATCGGTAGCGAAACGCACATCTCGGTTTGTAAGAATTCCGACCAGCTTGCCCGGCTGGCCGATGCCACCGCTCTCGACCACAGGAATTCCGGAGATGTGATTGTCTTTCATCACATCAAGAGCCTGCTGAAGCGTTGCATTGGGCTCGATGGTGAGCGGGTTCACCACCATGCCGGATTCGAATTTTTTCACCTGGCGGACCTGCGCGGCCTGCTCATCCGGCTCCATGTTGCGGTGAAGCACGCCGATGCCTCCCGCCTGCGCCATGGCAATCGCCATTTGTGCTTCGGTCACGGTGTCCATGGCCGAGGCGATAATCGGAATGTTGACGGGGATTGAGCGCGTGATGTGGGAGCGGATATCGACATCTGCGGGCAGCACCTCCGACAGACCGGGCTTGATCAGCACGTCGTCGAATGTGAGCCCTTCGCGAGGACTTGCGTTGTAATTTGCGGCCATCGCCAACTCCGTCTCGCCCGAAAAGGCACCAGACCGGTCGGCAGGGTTAAAAAAGCCCGTTGCGAGGGGGTCCTCGTCTTCCGTCACGGCCCGCTTTTGGGTTGGCGTGGGTCGATAGCATGGGATGGCGCCGATTCCTAGGGCAATCGCGGATGGCTGTTATGAACTCGTAAACGGACACGGGCCTTTCTTCCGCCGCTGCTTTACGCTTCAAGACGCATATTTTGACGACTCCCCACGCACGCCGGATTCCGCATGCTCCATGACCGCATTGTTCCGCTGATCATTGCGGTCGCCCTGTTCATGGAGAACATGGATTCGACGGTGATCGCGACCTCCCTGCCTGCGATCGCCGCCGATATCGGCACCAACCCGCTGGCACTCAAGCTCGCTGTCACATCTTATCTGTTGTCTCTCGCAATATTCATCCCGGCCAGCGGCTGGACCGCGGACCGTTTCGGGGCGCGCACCGTGTTCCGCGCAGCCATTGGCGTGTTCGTGCTCGGATCGATCGGATGCGCGCTCTCCAGTTCGCTTACCGACTTCGTTATCGCCCGCATCGTGCAAGGAATGGGCGGCGCGATGATGACCCCGGTCGGTCGCATGGTGGTCGTCCGCACGATCAGCAAGCGCGAACTGGTCGGGGCGATGGCATGGGTGACGACGCCGGCGTTGATCGGACCAGTCCTGGGGCCGCCCGTCGGCGGATTCATCACCACCTACGCGACCTGGCACTGGATCTTTATCATCAATGTCCCGATCGGCCTGCTCGGTATAGTCCTCGCGACGCGCTATATTCCCGACGTCCGGGCCGAAGGGCACGAGCGCTTTGACGTGGTTGGAATGATCCTCGCCGGCCTTGGCATAGGTGGTGTGGCGTTCGGGCTCTCGGTGCTCGGACTTAACTTCCTTCCCTGGTTCGTTGTCGTCGCCCTGGTGGTTGGTGGCGCCTGCTTCATTGCCGCCTATCTTGCGCACGCGCGGCGCACCGAAAATCCCGCGCTCGATCTGACGCTGTTCCGCTTGCCCACGTTCTTTGCAAGCGTGGTCGGCGGATTCACATTCCGCGTTGGACTCGGCGCGCTGCCGTTTCTGCTCCCCCTCATGTTGCAGATCGGCTTTGGCATGACGCCTTTTCAGTCAGGCATGATCACTTTCGCGACGGCGCTTGGCGCCATGGGAATGAAATGGGCGGTTGTATTTATTTTGCGGCGCTTCGGCTTTCGGAACATTCTGGTCGTCAATTCGGTGATCAGCGCAGCCTTCCTGGCCATCTGCGCGGGTTTCACGACGACGACCCCGATTGCAGTGATGATGGTCTTACTGTTCGTCGGCGGGTTTTTCCGTTCGTTGCAATTCACCAGCATCAACACCATCGCCTATGCCGACGTGGAACCTCAGCGGGTCGGCCGGGCGACTGCGCTCGTGAGCGTCGCTCAGCAACTGTCCGTTTCCTCCGGGGTCGCCCTGGGGGCGATGGCCGTTGAATTGACCGTCCACTTGAGGGGCGGCGGACCATTGCAGGCAGGCGACTTCCCACCGGCATTTCTGGCAGTCGCGGCGATTTCCGCCCTCTCCGCGCTGATCTTTGCCCGGCTGGCGCCGGACGCCGGAGCCGAGATGGCCGACAGACTCCCGACCCCGACGGAGCCTTCAGATCAGCGTGCCGGCTAGACCGCGGCCTCCGTCACGCCGCGAAATCCCGTGGCCAACAAATATAATTCGGCTGAATCCGTTCTACTTGCCGGCGGCTTGACGTGCTTTACGTTTTTGTAGTCTCGCTTCAGGGAGGCAAGCAGCGCCGCCTCGGTGCCACCTTGCAGGACTTTTGCGAGGAACGTACCGCCAGGAGCAAGCACCTCACGGGCGAATTCGGCAGCCGCTTCCACAAGCGCCATGATCTTGAGATGATCAGTGCGGGCGTGTCCGGTCGCATTGGCCGCCATGTCGGAAAGCACTACATCAGCGGGTCCGCCAATCATTTCCTTGAGTTTGTCCGGCGCGGTTCGACCCAGAAAATCGAGCCTGACGAAGTCTACTCCCGGCACAGGCTCCATCGATAAAATGTCGATCGCGATCACCCTGCCCTGCTCGTGCGCACTCACGCGTTGCGCGGCAATCTGGCTCCAGCCGCCAGGCGCAGCGCCGAGATCGATCACACGTGCGCCTTTTTTGAGAAAGTGTGCCTTGTCGTCGATCTCCATCAATTTGTAGGCAGCTCGCGAGCGCATGCCCTCGTGCCTGGCGCGCGCGACATAAGGATCGTTGAGCTGACGTTGAAGCCATTGGCGAGAGGACGCCGAACGTTTTTTTCCGCCGCGGACACGAACCTTTTTTTGACGTGAGTTTGCCATTTTCGCAGGTCAGGACATGGCCGCCTGGCTACCGCCGCTCCAGGCGCCGTCCTCGCGCATCATCTGCACCAACATCCCCTCGCGCAAGCCACGATCGGCGACACGAAGGCGCGGACACGGAAACGCGCGGCGGATTGCCTCGAGGATCGCACAGCCGGCGAGCACAAGATCTGCGCGTTCAATGCCGATGCAAGGGCTTGCCACGCGATCCTCGTGCGTCATCGCCAGCAGACGCTCGATAACCGCGGTGATCTGTTCTGTGCTCATCCAGCAACCGTCAACGCGATTGCGTTCATAACGTCTGAGATTGAGGTGCACACCCGCAATCGTTGTCACCGTGCCGGATGTGCCGAGCATGTGAGTTCCGTTCGTTCCATCTTTGCCGTGCTCACGCACAAACGGCGCAATCAGCGACGCAACTTCGTTGACCATCGCTTCGTAGGTTTCCCGGGTCACCGTGATGCCGCCGTAGCGCTCGGCAAGCGTCACCACACCATGCGGCAGTGAAATCCAGCCGCGAATCTGCGGCAATGGTGGACCCCCGCGCCCCTTTTTCGAACGCGCAAGGCGCACGACTTCAGACGAACCGCCGCCGATGTCGAACAGGATGGCGCCGTCGGCCTGGGGATCGATCAATGGCGTGCAGCCGGTCGCGGCGAGCCGGGCTTCCGTTTCGCGATCGATCACCTCGAGCTCGAGACCCAATTCGTCGGCAACGCGGGAGAGAAACTGCGCACCGTTCTGTGCTGCCCGGCATGCTTCGGTCGCGATCAGCCGGGCGCGGGTTACGCCTTTGTTTTTCATCTTGTTGCGGCAAATGGCCAGCGCCTCCAGGGCGCGGCCAATAGCGGCATCGCTCAGTTGGCCCGATGTCGAAACGCCCTCTCCAAGCCTGACGATCCGGGAAAATGCATCGACGACGCGGAAGCCCTCGCCTGACGGCCGCGCCACCAGAAGTCGGCAATTGTTGGTCCCGAGATCGAGCGCCGCATATGTCGCGCCGCCCCGATCATTGCCGAAGCCAACATCGGCCCGCCCAGGCGACCGCCGACCCCACCTGGCGCGCGACAGCCGCGCCCGGCCAATAGCGGGGTCGAGGCCCGGGATGTCCCCGGCCTCGCGGCTCATGTCAAAACCTTCCTACCGCTTCGCAAGCCACCCTTTTTTTGGCGCGTCACGGTTGCAGCTGTTTATTCTCGATCAGAAAAAGTGTACCAGCGTCTCTGCTTCACGCAACCCTCCGTCCCGAAAGCTATTCTTGTCGCGGCATCTACGCTGCATTAACTGACAGAGGGCCAACCGGATCACCCAGCTATTATGGACGACCGAACCACTGAAACCTCGCTGTCCTTGACCAAATTCGGCATCGGCCAGCCGGTGCGGCGCAGCGAAGATCCTAAATTGGTACGCGGCGAAGGCTGCTACGCGGATGATTTCAATCGGCCTGGCCAGATCTACGCCGTCATCGTCCGCAGTCGCGAAGCCCACGGCATCCTCCGTGCGATCAGCACCGACGCGGCGAAGGCCATGCCGGGCGTGCTCGGCATTTATACCGCGGCCGATTTGTCCGCCTATGGGCCGCTCAAATGCAACATGCCGCTCAAGAGTCGCGACGGATCGCCGATCCGTTACACGCCGCGTACCGCCCTTGCCGGCGACAAGGTTCGTTATGTCGGCGATCCGGTTGTCTGTGTCGTCGCCGAAACGGTTGCGCAGGCAAAGGACGCCGCCGAGGCCGTTGCGATCGACATCGATCCGATGCCGGTCGTGCTCACGCCCTCTGATGCTGTAAAGGCTGGCGCGCCATTGGTCTTCGATGCCGTGCCGAACAATATCGCTCTCGACTATCACTATGGCGATGCTGCGAAGGTTGCCGAAGCTTTCGCCAAAGCGAAACACGTCACGCGGCTTGAAACATCCAATCAGCGCATGGTGGTTAACGCCATGGAACCGCGCGCCGCGATCGGTGAATATGACACGGCGAGCGATAAATGGACGCTCTATTCCACGAGCCAGGGCGTCCACGGCATGAAGACTTCGCTCATGGATATTCTGAGCGCGCCTGCCGACAAAGTTCGCGTTGTGACCGGCCAGGTCGGCGGCTCGTTCGGCATGAAGGCCTCAGTCTATCCGGAATATATCTGTATCTTGCACGCTGCCCGCGTTCTCGGGTGCCCGGTGAAATGGACCGACGAGCGCTCGGGCAGTTTCTTGTCCGATCACCATGGCCGCGCGCAGGACATGGTGATGGAAATGGCCTTCGACGAGAACGCGCATATCCTTGCGATCCGTCTCACAGGCTACGGCAACATGGGCGGCTATCTGGCACAGTTCGGCCCGCTGCTGCCGACCGGCAATCAGGTCAAGAACATAGCGAGTATTTACCGCACACCACTGATCGAAGTGGCGACCAAATGCGTGTTCACCAACACCAACTTTGTGTCGGCCTATCGTGGTGCCGGCCGGCCCGAGGGCAACTACTACATCGAACGCACGCTCGACCTCGCGGCAAGCGAACTTGGAATCGATCGCATCGATCTGCGCAAGCGCAACATGATTCGTAAAAGCGATCTGCCGTTCAAAGCCGCGTCCGACATGACATATGACTGCGGCGATTTCCTTGGCGTGCTGAAGCAGGCATTGGATGCGGCAGACTATGCAGGTTTCAACAAACGCAGGCGCGAAAGCCGCAAGCGCGGCTTGCTGCGCGGCTTCGGCATCGGGTGTTATCTCGAAGTCACCGCCGCTCCCGGCAAGGAACTTGGCGCGATCCATTTCGAAGCCGACGGCACGGTCACTATCATCACCGGCACCCTCGACTTCGGCATGGGTCACGCGACGACTTATGCGCAAATATTGACCGACCTGCTCGGCGTTCCGTTCGACCGGATCCGCATGATCGAAGGCGACAGCGACCGCATGGCGTTCGGCGGTGGCAGCGGCGGGTCGCGCTCGGTGATGTTTGTCGGCGCGGCGCTGACCGAGTCAGCAGCGATCGTCATCGATCGCGGCAAACAGATCGCCTCGCACGTGCTGGAAGCCTCGGCGAGCGATATTGAATTCACGGCGGGCCGCTTTGTGATTTCCGGCACCGACCGTTCGATCGGATTGATCGAGCTGGCGTCGAGGCTGCGCGACGGACTTAAGCTGCCGGACGGTGTACCAAGCTCCCTCAACATCGATCACATTGTCAAAGATCCGGTCCCGTCCGCCTTCCCGAACGGCTGCCATATCGCGGAAGTCGAAGTCGATCCCGAAACCGGCGCTGTTCAGGTCGTGCGCTATTCCGCGGTCAATGATCTGGGCACGATCGTCAATCCGCTTCTGGTCGAAGGCCAGATCCAGGGCGGCGTCGTGCAGGGTCTCGGACAGGTTTTGCTCGAGAATGCCGTCTACGACTCCGACGGCCAGCTGGTGACCGGGTCGTTCATGGATTACGCTATGCCCCGCGCGCACGACACACCCATGATCAACGTGCTGAGCCACCCCGTGCCGACCAAAAGCAATCCGCTTGGCGCCAAGGGGTGCGGAGAAGCTGGTACTTCGGGCGGCCTGCCGTCAGTCGCCAATGCGGTGGTCGACGCGCTGTCGGAATTCGGCATAAAGCACTTGGAAATGCCGATGACCCCTGCGCGCATCTGGCAGACGATTCAAGATGCCAAGGCGCGGCGAGCGTCATAGACCGCGGTTCCGCGCAGCCGCGTGCAACGCCGACATAGTCACCCGCTGCAATTGCATTGGATTGCCGGCTTGGTCCGGGGCATAGTCTCGGCCCTTCATGGAGTTTCCGCTGCATGAGCCAAACGGCCGAGGTTCTGACCGCTAGCCGGCCGTCTTACGTGCGTCTTGTTGGCGTAGTCAGTGTTGCGCACTTCGTATCGCACTACTACATCATCCTGCTCGCGCCGCTCATGCCTTTCGTGCGGGCGGAGTACGGCGTCAGTTACACCGAAATCGGACTGGCCTTCGCGGCGTTCAATATTGTGTCCGCGGTCGGCCAGACGCCGGCGGGGTTCCTGGTCGACCGGGTTGGGGCGCGCGCGCTGCTGGTCGCAGGTTTGCTGACCGGCGCTGCCGCGCTCATTGCGGCGGGCCTCATTGATTCATTTTGGGTGATGGTCGCGATGTTTGCCATAGCCGGCGTCGGCAACACGGTCTATCACCCGGCTGACTATGCGCTGCTGTCGCAGCACGTGCCGTCTAACCGGATCGGCCAAGCGTTTTCAGTCCACACCTTTGCCGGCATGCTCGGTTCGGCTGTTGCTCCCGTAAGCCTGCTCGTCATGCAGAGCCAATGGGGTTGGCGTGGCGCCTTCATCGGCGCGGCGGTGCTCGGCATTGCCGTAGCGGCGGTCTTGGTCGCGTTTCGCGATCCCTCCCACGTTCAATCGAAATCCGCCGCGGGGCGCTCGGGCTCCGACAACGCCCCGGCCGGCTGGCGGCTCCTGATGTCGGCGCCGATCCTGCTCAATCTCGTATTCTTCGCGGTGCTCGCGATCACCAGTGCCGGGCTTTACAATTACTCAGTCGTTGCGCTGGGCGCGCTCTATGGCACGCCGGTGACCACGGCCAATGCGGCGCTAACCGGCAATTTGATGTGGTCCGCGATCGGTGTGTTGCTGGGCGGCCTGCTCGTCGGCCGCACCACCCGGCATGGTCTGGTGGCCGCGATCGGACTTGCCGCAATGGGTGTGTTTACTGCCCTGATTGCCGAATTCGATTTCGGCACGGTGGCACTTATCGGGGTGATGTCGTTGGTCGGGCTTTCTTCCGGCATCATCATGCCGTCGCGCGACATGATCGTGCGCGCGGTCACTCCGCCGGGATCCTTCGGCAAGGTGTTCGGCTTCGTCACCACAGGTTTTAATATCGGTGGTATCGTTGCTCCGCTGATTTTCGGCACCATCATGGATCACGGAAATCCGCGCCTGGTTTTTCTTGCGGTCGCGGCCTTAAGCCTGCTCGCGATCCTCACGGTGGCAACGCGGCCCGGACGGCGCGGCCTGATTTAGCGTTTTCGCCAGTCGGACTTGTCAAATTGGCCGAATTAGCCCATGTCAGAGCCATCCGGAAGGCTGCTGAGGCGTCCAGCCCCGTTGGGGAATAGTTCAACGGTAGAACATCGGACTCTGACTCCGAGAATCTAGGTTCGAATCCTAGTTCCCCAGCCAGTTGATTTGGTTCGGCTTTCCTCTCCTTTGCATTAGAACATCGCAGACCAGTTGGGTGCTCAGTTGGGAGCTTTTGTTCTCCCTTCGAGCTTGGTAATCGCGCTCTCGCCGAGCGCAGGATCGCGGGCGAGATAGTGGGTATCGATGATGGCTCGCACGCTGCGCAGCGAGTGCCCGGTGATGGTGGCGATCTCGGCTTCTGTGCATCCAGCAAGTGCAAGCCGCGTCACCGCCGTCCCTCTCAAATCATGGAACGTCACGCCAACAATGCCAGCCTTCGCACATGCCTTGCGCCACGATGCGCGGAAACCATCCTGACTCCACGGCTTGCCGTCACTGTTGGTGAGGATGATGGTGCTGCGCTTCACTGCGGCATCGAGCGCGGCCTTGAGCGGAGTTCCTACGCGAATGACAACACGTGCACCGCCCTTGCTCTGCCGCAAGCGAATGTGCTTGCCGTCATAGGCTGACCACGGCAATCGCAACAAGTCGCCCTGCCGTTGCCCAGTCCATAATGCGAGTAGCAACGGCAGATGCAGATGCGTCGGCGCACGTCCAAAAAATGCCGCCTCATCCGCAGCGGTCCAGATGATTTCGGAACGTGAGCCACGATAAAGCCGACCGCCACGGGCGCAAGGATTGGCCGCAACCAGTCCTCGGTCTAGGCCCCACGACAGAATGCGAGCCAACACCACCCACGCATAATCAGCTTGGCGGCGCGACGCGATGGCGAGCCGTTCACGCCAGGTCTTGAAGATGCCGCGTGTGCGCACATCGGTCATGCCCGACAACGGGAAGTCGCCGAATTCCTTCTCGATGATTTTAATCTTGCCGATGTAATCGACTCGAGAACGGGGCGCGAGACTGAGGAAATCGTCGCTGCTCTGATAGGCCAACAGCACGCTCAGCAACCTGCCGCTCGGCGGCGTTACCTTCTGCGCGACCGCCTCATTGTAGGACGCATGAAATTCCGGTGATCCGGGTTCACCACGCAACGGTGGTCCGCTTTTCCATGCATACCAATACGTCCGGCGCGTTCCGTCCGCGAGCCGCTTGGTGATGCTGTTAATTCCCTTGAGCGTGATGCGCATTCTTGGCCTGCCATTCGTCTAATTCGCTGCCGCTTTTACGCGGCGCCAACTCACCGGGAACGAGCCTCAGTATTCCATCGGCGGGATGCACTTCAACGGTCGGGTTCACCATGCCAACTCTTTGTCCTGCACGGTAGAGACGTTCGATGTCTCTCTGCTTGAAATGCACAGGTCCGCGACGTCCCGGTTTGCGTACGGTACGAATCGTCTTGGGATTTGTTGGAGACATGCGAGGCACCCCGAGCGTTCGGTGAAAGACTTATTCGAACGTGAGGTGCCACTGTGATTGGGTGGGCCACTTGGCGGAACCGGCTATCCCTTAGGATGTGCGTGTCCGCCTTCCCGCATCTGCAAACATCATAGCAGAATCGGGTCCGCAATTCCACATCAAAAATTGCTTTCCGATTCAAAAACGCGCCCACGCACTGGAAAGATTCCACGAGGACCATACCGAGTCCCCATTGATCGCGACTCGACCTCTGCCCTAGCCGTGGCCGCTGGTGCGTTGGCTGTGAGGTCAGGACACCCGGCGCACCGGAACGCATCAACGGTGGGTCACTAAGCGCGACGCCAAAAGAAAGGCCGCCCCCATTGCTGAGGGCGGCCGTCATTTTATCTCGGTGATTTCATCGGCCCGGTTTTGAGTTGGTCCGGTGGCAATTTTCGAGCATGGCATATAAGGGCAACCGTCAGCAAAAACCGTCCCTGGCCGCATCAAGAATCGACTGCAGCCCGTTCGATCGCTTCACTAGCTTTCTTTATCAGATCATCGAAGCTAGCCGTGAGGTGATAGTACTCCTCGTGCTTGTCCATGAACGTCCGCGGATTAGGCACTAGCAGTCCCCGGCCGGCAAGTTCGGCGAGCGTTTCCACGAGTGCAGATCGATCCTGGAGCTCCCACTCAACCTCGTTCGACTGGCTATCGGCTGACGAAACCCAACCACCCTTGGACAGTCCTTTGGCGACTCCAGCAAGCTTATCCGCTGACACCCAAAATGCACCAATGACGTCATCAAAGTCTTCACTATTCGCCGCGCCCGTCAGGCTGAAACCAATTCCCCCCTTCGGGGGGTGATGGCAGGTGGCGACGAGTGCGATCGTGCGCAGTTCCCGCTTGGACAACCCCTCAATACGCCGCGCCATTCGAGCGACGTTTGAAGCTTCTGGCTCGTCCTGCTGGAGCTCCCCAGCGATATACGCCCCAATCACTTTGAGATTGTGCTCGTACTCTCCCTCTTTTGCCGCCTCTAAAAACCTGTAGGCCATCGGGACGAACTCGGCGGCAGCCTCGTCCGTCAGGGTTTCCACGTTGCCTGCCTTCAGCTCCTCGAGCAGCAGCTTCTTCGGTCGGTCCACAAACTTCTTAATCGCGAAGTCGAGCGCAGGACCGGCCAGAGCTGCGGGAGGGAAAAAGATACTCGCAAACGCGGCGGCGACACCCGTCGTTAGCCTGGCGATGTCACCGGCGCCAGCGGTAGTCGCTGGTAATTTCGATTTGATTGCAAACACCCTGTCTTTGAAGGTGGCACCTGCAGCATAGATAGCTCAACTCCGGGTGCAAGCCCCGTGTCGTACAAGTTCGAGCAAGCCAATGATCGACCAGAGATCATGGCGGCGAAGTGAAACCAAGGAAAGCCGTGGCCGCGCTCTGTTTAGCAAGGTCATACAGAATTGGACCAAGGTCGAAAAGACGTTCAAGGCGTGACCTGACCTCAGACGTCTTTGCCGTGCGGCCTCTCAAAGGGGCACCCGCTCTCGTTCGTGCCTTCCATGAGGTACGCAGAGGAAAGTCCTCCCTCTCATTTTGCCCTGGGGCCTCACCTTGTCGAGCCGCAACGCTGGCGGCAGAATCCCAATTCCGATTTGGGGATCGAAGATGCAGCGCACGGCGGAAACAGAAACTGAGAAACGGGAAAGGCAGCAGAGAGAACTCGAGGAGATGCGGCAGGCGATCGCCGCCTACACCGGCCCCATAACCAAGTGTCCGCGGGGCAAGTCGACCAGCGATCCGTGGGGCCTCGGCAAGCACAGGCGGCCGGCGCGGAATGGTAATGGCCGGAGCGCTCGCTTACCCTCAGCGGGCACAGACTAAGCGAGCTTCCCATTCTCCTCCTCTCTCGCTCGAGGCTTAAGAGGAACCTCCCAGCGGTTTCTCGAATGCCGCACGCGAATTATCAGCATTCTCGATGGCCAGCCTGAGGCAGCGAAGGTTTAGCTTTTTGGCCCGTCCAGCGACCAGCCCTCGACGGAACGTTGAGCTATTTCTTACACGGCCAAGTTGCCTGCAAAGCCTCATGAGCCAGCAGCGTAAAATCCTCATGCATCCTTTCGGGCTTGCCGTCGATGTATCGAACAACAACGAGCACAGCTTGTCTGGTAGTTACACCTTGGGGCTGGCACACGCCGC
>JANWKN010000049.1 GCA_025451355.1 Pseudolabrys sp.
TCGTTGTCGAGCCCGAGAAATCGCGCGGGTGTCAGTGATGCGGCACGGAGCGCGTCTTCAATCGGCAAATGCGCCAGCCTCACCGCATTGCGCACCGCTGTCGCCATATCGAGGTGTGCACCCGCGAGCGTGCCCTCTTCCGTCGTCAGCCGTCCGTCACTCAACTTGATCGTTCGACCGACGAGTTCGAAACGGTCCAGCGATTCTCCGACCGTCGGCATGGCGTCGGTAACAAGGGCAATTTGCTCGCAACCCTTCGCCGCAAATGCAGCGCGAACCGAAACGGGATCGACATGAATCCCGTCGACGATAAGACCAGCCGTCAGTCGATTTTCGGCCAACGCCGCGCCAATGATCCCGGGCTCCCGCGCACTCAGCGGCGGCATTGCATTGAAAAGGTGGGTGACGCCGGTTGCTCCATCTGCGACTGCCTGTGCGACAATGGCCGCGGACGCCTCGCTGTGACCGATCGATACCCGCACACCCGCTGCGGCCAAGGTCCTGACGAAGCCAGCCGGAACGCATTCCGGCGCCAGCGTAACAATGGACCTTCCGGCGTCGGCGAGTTCGCACAGTCGCTCCAGGTCACCCGCCCCGGGTTGCACGATCCGATCTGGTCGATGGACGCCCGGACGCCGCGGACTGATGAACGGACCTTCCAGGTGCAGGCCGAGTATACCGTACCGCCCACTGACCGAGCGACTTGCTGCAATGGTCGACTGAACCTTCTCGCGGGAGTCGGTGATCAGGGTCGGCAGACACGCCGTGGTGCCAAAACGGCGGTGTGCTCGGACAATCGCACGCATGCCTTCCGCCGTCGGCTGATCGTTGAGAAGCACTCCGCCGCCGCCGTTGACTTGCAAATCGATAAAGCCAGGAGCAAGGAAATTGCCTGCCGGGAGACGCCGCTGCGGCCAGTCTTTGGGGACATCCGCCCAGGGTCCAACGCCGGCAATGCGCCCGTCCCGGACCATCACCGCGGCGCTGGAATGCCAGCGATGGCCGTCAAACATGCGGTCCGCAAGGATTGCGTGCCCTTTGGCGATTGAAGGATCGTTTCGAACCGGGTTCATCGAGGTCCAGGCTGGATTGGTAACTCAACAAAACCAATCTAAGTTAAAGGACGCCGAATACCCAGAGCATCAACCAAGAGATACAGCATGGACCGATTGCTCATTCGCGGCGGCAGACGCATTGAAGGCTCGGTCCAGATCCGGGGCGCAAAGAACGCGGCTCTACCGCAAATCGCCGCGGCGCTTCTCGGCTCCGGACGGCTGGAGCTGACGAACGTCCCCGAAGTAACCGACGTCGACACCATGCTTGCTTTGATGCAGGAGTTCGGCGTCGTCGCCACGCGCGGCACCGGTCGCACTTTGGTGCTCGATGCATCGGGAGCCCGCAGCGCGCAGGCACCCTACGACATGGTCCGCCGCATGCGTGCTGGCATTCTCGTCCTGGCGCCGTTGCTCGCGCGCTTCGGTTCTGCGCGCGTATCCATGCCGGGAGGGTGCGCCATCGGCGCGCGGCCGATCGACCTGCACCTCAAGGCCCTGGATGCGCTCGGCGCTGAGGTCAATATCGAATCCGGCTACATCAACGCGCGAGTCAAAGAAGGTGGCCTGCGCGGCGGGCGCGTTGTCTTGTCCTCGCCATCGATCGGCGCAACCGAGACGGCCCTGATGGCGGCGACGCTCGCGCGCGGCGAAACTGAGATCCTGAACGCCGCGCGCGACCCCGAGGTCAGCGATCTCGTGCTCACGCTCGCGGCAATGGGAGCCCGCATCGCGGGTGAAGGAACGCACCGGATCCTGGTTCAGGGCGTGGAGGCCCTTCACAATGCCCGTCACGATTTGATCACCGACCGCATCGAGGCGGGAACCTATGCGATCGCCGCCGCGATCACCGGTGGCCATCTCGAGATTCTCGGCGCCCATCTCGAACATCTGGGGTCGGTTGGCGCCATCCTTGAAAGTGCCGGCGTTCAGATCTGGCCGTCCGATCGCGGCTTGATGGTCGTCCGCTCCGGACCTTTGCAGGGCATCGACATAACGACCGAACCCTACCCTGGATTTCCTACGGATCTGCAGGCTCAGTTCATGGCTCTGATGACGATCGCTTTAGGCGCATCGGTCGTCCGCGAAACCATTTACGAGAGTCGATTCATGCATGTGCCCGAGCTTAATCGGCTCGGCGCCAACATCGCGCTGCAAGGTTCGACAGCCCTCGTGCGTGGCGTCGAGAAGCTTCACGGCGCTGAAGTGATGGCGACCGATTTGCGCGCATCGGTGAGCCTTGTCCTCGCCGCCCTCGTCGCCGAAGGCGAAACGACCGTTCATCGCATCTACCACCTCGATCGCGGTTACGAGGCGCTCGACCGCAAGCTCGTGCAATGCGGCGCCGACATTCAGCGGGTTGCGGGATGACAACAGCCTCGCCAGCCGGACCGCTTTTCGTCGGCGTCGACGGTGGCGGCACGGGCTGTCGCGCGCGCATTGAGGATGCAAAAGGAAATCTGCTCGGGAGCGGCATCGCGGGGCCGGCCGCACTGCGCATCGGAGTCGATCGCGCACTGGCCGAAGTCGAGAAAGCGTGTCGTGCCGCGCTCGACGACGCCAAGCTCGATGCCAGCGCGCTGGGCTCCATGCACGCTGCTGTCGGACTGGCCGGGGTAGGACGCAAAGGTGCACTTGAGGAGCTCCTGCTGCGTCCACATCCGTTCCGATCCGTCCTTTACGCTCACGACGCGACGATCGCCTGCATCGGCGCTCACGGTGCGCGCGACGGCGGCATCGTCATCATCGGAACGGGCAGCGTCGGTTTTGCCGTTGTCGAAGGACGCGAGGTCAGGATCGGCGGCTACGGTTTCCCCATTTCCGACGAGGGCAGCGGAGCCGATCTTGGCCTGCACGCGATCCGCATGGCGTTGCGGGCCTATGACGAGCGCGCCCTCGGCACCAGCCTCACACGCGATGTGATGATGCGCTTTCACAATGATCCGTTCGAGGCCGTTGCGTGGATGGATCACGCAACTGCCACGGACTACGCGACATTTGCACCACTGGTCATGCGCCATGCGGACTCAGGCGATCCGGTCGCGCGGCGGATCATCCGCGATGCCGCCGAGCAGATTGACGAACTGGTACGTCGGCTGAGCGAATTTGGCGCGTCACGCGTTGCCTTGCTGGGCGGGCTTGCGACGTCGATGCAGCCCTGGCTGGCGCCCGATGTCCAGCGCCGGCTCGTTCCGGTCGAGGGCGATGCAGTGGATGGCGCCTTGCATCTCGCCCGGCGTGCCGCCATGAAGGGATAAGTGTCGGCGCCTGCCGCATTACGACATAACCGAGACAGGGCCATGCGCACCGAGCAAATCGACCCACGCTACGTCGAACTCGATTCCTGGTCTGCGAGTGAGATGATCGCGGCCATGTATGAGGGCCAGCTTGAGGCGGCTGGCGCAGTTCGTCGCGCGCTTGGCGCGATCGCGTCAGCCGTCGAGGATGCTGTGCCCGCTCTGCATCGCGGCGGCCGGATTGTCTACGCCGGAGCCGGTACGTCCGGACGCATCGGAGTGCAGGACGGCGCCGAGCTAACGCCGACTTATGGCTGGCCTGAGGAACGTCTGGTGTTTGCCATGGCGGGAGGCCTCGATGCGCTCGTCCGGAGTTCCGAGGGAGCCGAGGACGACGAAACGGCCGGCGCGAAGGCGATGTCGGATGTAAAAATCGGCGCCAACGATGTCGTCATTGGTGTTGCGGCGAGCGGCACGACCCCCTTTACAATCGGTGCCTTGCGGGCGTCGACCGCGGCGGGCGCGGTGACGATTGCCATCGCCAATAACCCGGGCGCTCCGCTGTTCGAGGTCGCCCGTCATCGCATTCTCTCCGACACCGGTAGTGAGGTGGTCGCCGGCTCCACCCGGATGAAAGCCGGCACCGCCCAGAAGATCGTGCTGACCCTGTTTTCGACCGCCGTGATGGTGAAGATGGGCCGGGTCTACCGCGGAATGATGGTCGACATGCGGGCGCGGAACGCCAAGCTGCGACGGCGTGCGGAGGCAATGGTCGGTAAAATTGTCCGCTGCACGGAAAGTGAAGCGGCCCACCATCTCGAAACCGCAGACGGTGATGTGAAGCGTGCTGTGCTGATTGGTCTGGGATTGGACCGCAACGAAGCCGTGGAGTTGCTTAAACGCCATGGGGGCAATCTGCGCTCCGCGATCAAGGCGTTCACGGGCGGCGATGGCTGAAACTCACGCCCGCAGCGCAATGGGATGCGAGACCGCCGAAATTCCGGCGGCAGCCGAGCGTCTTCTCGCACGGACCGACGCGGTCAAGGCAATCGTCGCACGGGTCGAACAGACAAGGCCGCGCATCGTCGTGTTCTGCGGGCGCGGTAGTTCGGGCCATGTCGGTGTGTATCTGCGTTATCTTTTCGAAGCGCGGCTTGGCCTTCTGGCATCCGCCGCCGCGCCCTCCGTCGTGACAGCTTATCGCCGGCCTCCCGAAATGCGCGGTGCCCTGTTCGTCGTGGTGTCGCAGTCGGGACGGAGCCCGGATCTCGTGAATGCCACGCAAGTCGCGCGCAAGCATGGTGCGCTGACGCTCGCCATCGTCAACGATCAGGATTCACCCACTGCCGCTGCTTCGGAACTGGTCTTGCCGATCGGCGCCGGGGCCGAGCACTCCGTCGCGGCCACGAAGACCGTCGTGCTGTCGATGATTGCGGGCGCGCAGCTTGTGGCGGCACTCGCACGCGACGACGACCTTGTCGCCGGTCTCGGGCAGTTGCCGCTACGGTTATCCCGCGCCCTTGACTGCGACTGGTCCGCTTGGGCCGACAGCGCGGCGCGGGCTGCGGCGGCATTCGTCGTGGGACGAGGTTATGGCCTCGGCTGCGTGCGCGAGATCGCGCTCAAGGTCGCCGAAATTCTGCGCGTGCCGACACTTGGCCATAGCGCAGCCGAACTGCGCCATGGGCCTCGCGCATCGATCACACCGTCAACGCCCGTATTGGTGCTGCGCCAGAATGATGAGGCCGCCACGGCCATCGACGATCTGGTCAAAGATCTCAACGACGCGAACGAAACGCTCTTTGTTGCCGGAGGTCCGGCAGGCACGCTTCCCTGGATCGGTGACGGACATCCGGTTTACGACCCCGTTTTGATGCTCGTCCCCGCCTACCGCGCCATCGAAGCTGTAGCGCGCCGCCGTGGCTTCGATCCGGACAACCCGCCGCACCTGAGCAAGGTAACAAAGACGTTGTGATGGTGGCGGACGCAGTCGCATTCGAACCCGTCTCCACTCCCAAATTCCCTGCTAATAGGGAAAAGAACAGGGAATTTGTCCATTTCAGATCCTTTGCGGCTAACAGTGTCTCTATGCGCTCAATGATTGCGGGGCTTTTGAGCTCAATTCCCTACTCATCGGATCAGGGAATTTTTTAAGCAAAGCAAGGAATTCAGCCGTGCGAGCAGGGACCTTGACTCGCCGGAATGACAGCAATCTAGATCCCTAAAATACTTCGTAAAATAGGATTGGAAGTCCATTTGAGGAGCGGCGACGAAGAGGATTACTCACAAAATTCGAATCGACTTATGATCTAGCTCTTAAATAGGTCAGATCGGTCATGGACCTTTGTGAGCTAGAGTTTCATCAAGCACTGGCAGACCCACCGCGCCGACCAGCAGAAGCTGGAGAACGACTTCAGCGACGTCTAGCTGCCTTCGCGCGAACGCAGGCGCGACGGCTGTTGCGCACTTCGATCCGAACCAGGTGCGTGACGATCATCGGCGCGTGCGCGCCTTGTACCGCCGGTGACGGAATTTAGGGGCATGACAAGCTGGCCTCGTGGGGGGAAATCAATGATTAGCAGAATAAGCCACTAATGCTGTTGCTGTTGGCGCTGTCTGTCAGTAGGGGACCGAAATGTGTGGCCGGTTAAAATTGAAAAAGACAGTCTTCGAAGGCGATTTCAGTCAGGTTCATCTCTCCTGGGGCGATCAACGGCTTGTCGCCCGTTGCGCCGCGATGGAGCCGATTGCGGCTGGCCGGGATGTTATTTGGCAGTCGAGCCGAGCCGCGTCGTGCTGCTAGGTGCAGAAAACAAGTAGGAAAAATGTCGCTTTATATCGGCTTGGCTGAGATCAATGCCGATTGAACTCGTGTTTCAACCTGAGTCTCCCGATATAGTCCGCGATTAAGCCAACAATCGGTGCTCACAATGTACGGTGCGACAATCGGCGCTCGCCGTTACGAATTTCGCGATCTTGCCAATTTGCTGGCAAAGGCATCGCCATTGCGCAGCGGCGATCAACTGGCCGGCCTTTCCGCAGACACGGACGAAGAGCGTGTCGCCGCCAGACATGTGCTCGCTGATTTACCGCTGGCCACGTTCCTTCATGAGCACGTTGTTCCCTATGAGACGTGCGAGGTAACGCGCCTCATCGTCGAAAAGCACGACCAGACGGCCTTCGCGCCCGTTGCGAATCTAACTGTTGGCGGTTTTCGCGACTGGCTCTTGTCGGACGAGGCGACAACACCGGCCTTAGCCGCACTGGCGCCGGGGGTCATGCCAGAGATGGCGGCCGCGGTCAGTAAAATCAGCCGTTTGCAGGATTTGATGGTAATTGCCGCAAAATGCTCTGTGGTAACCCGGTTCCGCAACACGGTGGGCCTGCCCGGCCGTCTGTCGGTGCGGCTACAGCCGAACCATCCAACAGATGACGCACGCGGCATCGCAGCCAGCATCCTCGATGGTTTGCTGCTGGGCTCAGGGGATGCCGTCATTGGTGTCAACCCTGCGACAGATAGCCCCGAGCGCGCCCACGCTTTGTTACTCATGCTCGATGAAATTAGAATCAAGCTCGAGATCCCCACGCAATGCTGCGTGTTGGCGCACGTAACGACCACGCTGGATCTGATCCGCAAGGGCTCGCCGATCGATTTGGTCTTTCAATCAATCGCTGGGACTGAAGCGGCCAACAAGAGCTTCGGGATCAATCTCGCTCTTCTGGCAGAGGCTCGCGACGCTGCCCTATCGCTTCGCCGCGGCACGGTCGGCAACAACGTGATGTATTTCGAGACCGGCCAAGGCAGCGCGCTCTCAGCCAACGCACATCATGGGGTCGACCAGCAGACGCTCGAGGCGCGCGCTTACGCAGTTGCACGCCAATTTAAGCCGCTGTTGGTCAACTCGGTCGTCGGCTTCATCGGGCCAGAATACCTGTTCGACGGCAAGCAAATCACACGCGCTGGATTAGAAGACCATTTCTGCGGCAAGCTTATGGGCGTGCCGATGGGTGTCGACGTCTGTTACACTAACCATGCCGAAGCCGACCCGGACGACGCAGACACGCTGCTGGCGCTGTTGGTCGCGAGCGGCGTCAATTTTGTGATGGGCGTGCCGGGCTCTGACGACGTCATGCTGGGCTACCAGAGCACTTCGTTCCATGATGCGCTCGCCATGCGTGATCTGCTGGGCCGCCGACCGGCGCCGGAATTCGAAACATGGCTGGAGCGACAGGGCTTTATGGATGCCGAGAACCGAATCCGCCCGCGCAACATGCCCAGCCGTTTTCGCGCGCTCCTTCCGGCTTGAACAATGACAAACGACCGCAATGCCGCCGCCCCTTCCGATCGCAGGCTGAAACGGGCGCCGGACGATGGACTGTGGGTCGACTTGCGCCGGCTGACGCCAGCACGCATCGGACTCAAAAGGAGCGGCGCATCCCTTGCGACGGAGCCGCTGCTCGACTTGCAACTCGCCCATGCCCGCGCCCGCGATGCGGTGCATGAGCCGCTCGACGAGCCGCGCCTGATTGGTGCCCTCACAGGGCTCGGACTTCCGGTTCTTTCGGTCGCAAGCGCCTCCAAAGATCGGCAAGACTATTTGATGCGTCCGGACCTCGGCCGCCGCCTCGCGCCGAATGCTGAGGTGACGTTTGCGCAGTACGCAAGTGATAATGGGTACGACGTCGCGCTCGTCGTTACCGACGGCCTGTCGGCACGCGCAACACAGATGCATGCGGAGCCGGTCCTGGCTGGCATGCTACCGGCGTTGCGCACTGAAGGCTGGCGGATCGCGCCGCTGGTCGTCGTCCGCCAGGGGCGGGTTGCAGTTGGCGATACCGTTGCCAACGCGCTACGCGCGAATTGCGTAGTCGTTCTCATCGGTGAACGCCCCGGCCTATCGGCACCCGACAGCATGGGAGCGTACCTGACCTGGCAGCCCGGCCCGCAGACCACAGATGCGGACCGCAACTGCATCTCTAA
>JANWKN010000050.1 GCA_025451355.1 Pseudolabrys sp.
AGGACGTGCAGAACGCATTGTTTGAGGTGTGATGATAGATCACGTTGCTCGCAATGATGGCCCCCGCGCCAACCGTCGCGCTGCCAAGCAGCAGAGCAACGAGCACCCACCTTTTGACCTGCATTGATGTTCTCCGAATGGAGGCGAAGCAGAATTCGCCGAGACCTCGACACTATCGGGCAACATAATACTGTATCTTTAGATCTCCCAAAAGTCGGAGTGGCTTAGGCCAACATCAGAACGCGCCAGGCCGCACCGCTAGCCAATCCGCCTATGTATGCCCAACCGAACAACCGGTTATGCCCGAGACAGGCTCGGTGGTACCAAAGCGGCCAGCCGATATAGCCATGCGGAGGTGAGGTCGGTCGCGGCCGACTCATGAGCGTTATCGCCCGGACCGCGCGAGGACGCGCAAATACTACGATCGACGCAAACGGCGTCAGCCGACCAAAGCCAATTAGAGCGGCAATGATGGCGTAGATTGCGCAAATTGCGGCGATGTTCAGAACACGTGCGATTTTCTCCCCGATCACGACCGGCAGCGTATGGATATTTCGGCCGGAATCAAAATCAATTTGATCAATGTGCTTGCCGACCAGAATGGTCATTACACCCAATCCATATGGAAGCGACGCAAGCATGACGTTGGTCGACAGTTGGCCCGTGATCATGGCGAATCCGCCACCGATCATTATCGGCCCCCACACGAGCAGCACGGCCAATTCACCAAAACCGATGGTCTTTAATGGCGCCGGACCGGCGTCGTAGAGAAATAAGAGCGAGACGCCCGCAATGAAAAATGCCGCCGCCATCAACCCGTGTTCGGCGAAAAAATATGCCGCGATGCCGAGCCCGACAAACGCAAGCAACCCAAGTCCTGTGATCAGCGTCCGCCGATCAAGGACGCCGCCCGAAAGCGGATGCACGGTATAGCGCATCCTTGGTGAATCCGGAGTATCGTGCCCGTGCCTAAACCCGAAATAGTCATTGCTGAGATTGCTGATCATATGCGCAACAACAAAACCGACAAGCACGCATATGAAATTGGTCAGATCGAAAAGGCCTGCATTGATTGCCAACAGGCCGGCGATCACTGCCGCTTGGGCAGATATAACTAAAATGACGCTGCGTGCTGCGTAAAGAAACCGCGACGCGCTATCCAGGCTTTTGATGTCCTGCACGTCAGGCTTATAAAAACCCGTGAAAGCCCCCCACCAGAGCTCGGGTTTCCATGCGATCATTGCGCGTCTCCCGCAAGCTCCATGATTAACGTCGCGTCAACCTCCCGAGCCTAGTCGCACATCGCGCTCAGCCGACGAGCGCCGCGTAGGAAAGAAACCCGGCGCGAGCGCCCGGTTCAACGGCCGTCACGTCTTCAGGAAGCTCAAGCAATCCGTCTGTTTCCGTCAACGACGTCAGAATCCCTGCGCCATCCTGCTGATGCTTGTTGGCCTCAATTTCCCCGTCCTCTGCACGCTTGAGGGTCACACGCAGGTACTCTCGGCGGTCTTTCTTCTTTTTGTATGCAAAAGCCACGCGCACGGGCAGCGGCAGCAATTTATCCAGCTGGGCACCCGACAGGCGGCACAATAGCGGTTTTACGACACAGACAAATGTAACGAACACCGCGACTGGGTTGCCCGGCAACCCGACAAAAGCCGCGCGCTCACGATTGCTTGCGGACCCGATTACACCCATCGCAACGGGGCGGCCCGGCTTTATCGCAACCCGCCAAAATACCAAACTTCCCAACCGCTCAACTGCGCTCCGCACATGATCGGCTTCGCCGGTAGAGACTCCTCCCGTCGTAATCACAAGATCGTGGTCCATCGCTCCGCTCAAGGCATGCGCAATCACATCGGCATTGTCGGGTAAAATTCCAAGGTCCGTGACCACCGCACCGGATCGTTCTAACAATTCAGTGAGCAGGACGCGATTTGAGTCGTAAATAGTCGCGCCGCCCCGAGACGCGCCGGGTTCTATGACCTCGTTGCCTGTCGAAAAAATTGCAACGTTGAGTCGTCGCCTGACGGCAATTTCCCCCAACCCGAGCGCGGCCGCGAGCGCCACGTGCTGCGGTCGCATGACTGTTCCAGCCGGAAGAGCCACTGACCCGGCGGCCACATCCTCCCCAGCAATCCGGCGATTGGACCCAAGGTTCAGTCCCTTAGGAACCACCACATGATCGCCCTCGAGCCTCACATCCTCCTGCATAAAGACTGTGTCGGCGCCGTCAGGCATCGCGGCGCCGGTAAAAATTCGAATAGCCTCGGCGGCTCCAAGCCCGATGCGCACCGGCGCTCCTGCAGTAAGGCGCCCCGAAAGACGCAATCTGGTGTCACTATTTCGGTTCAGATCCGTGTGGCGCACGGCGTAGCCGTCTACGGCTGAATTATCGAACGGTGGCAAATTCACCGGTGCTTTCAGGTCGGCAGCCGTCACACGACCACACGCACCATGTAACGGCACTAATTCAGTTTCGCCAACCGGCGAAATGCGGTCGCTGATTAGCCGCTTCATTTCCTCGAGCCGCAAGAGCGGCCCGGAAAATGCAAAGCAGTCATCTGTTAGCTGCGCCATCACCGCCCTCGCGTAGCGACGGCCTCCGCTACGGACACCGCGTGTTTAAGCAAACAGTCGCAGATTATATTGACATCATTAAGGTCGATGACGGGAATCCCAACGTTTGGCAAGGCGACGTCGGAAGCGATTGCAACCACATGCGGGTCGTCCGGATGGATCAACGGCTTGCCGTTTGCGGCACGATGAATTTCAAGTTTCGGAAAAGCATCACGCTTGAAGCCTTCGACCAGCACGAGATCCACCGGAGACATCTTGGCCACCAGCGCACCTAAATCCCATTCCGCTTCCTCGCGAACCTCGTGCAAAATGGCCCAGCGTTTGGCCGAAGAAATGACGACCTCGGCCGCTCCGGCCGCGCGGTGAAAAAAGGAATCCTTGCCCGGCTGGTCAAGATCAAACCCATGGTGAGCGTGCTTGAGCGTGGATACTCTCACTCCTCGCGCAATAAATCGCGGAATCAGCTTGGTTATAAGTGTCGTTTTGCCGGAACCGCTCCACCCTGCAAGTCCTATTATGCGCATGGTCTTTGTGGACGTGTTCATGCTCTTTTCCTGACGCCCGTTGCAACAAGACCACTGACCATTCAGGTTTGGAGCTTCAACAGGTCATCATCGCTCAAAATCAAAATTCAGGCGCTCATGGCATGAAGCTTATAAAACCAATCCTACCGAGAGCAACATCCCAAATAGAAACTGCGTAAAAACAGTCTGAACCAAAATTCGGTTGAAAGCACGCCCGCGAGGTTCGCGGACAAAATAATAAATCATTCCGAGTGCCACGGGCAGAGCAATCAAAGCAGGCCAGACAAAACCTCGTGGCAACCTGTCGCCAATTGGAAGCAATAGCGCAAATGGAGAGAGCATCAGCCCGGCATAAATCAAAGTGGTGAAACTGGGTCCCGCTACGATCGCCAGGGTCCGTCGGCCGACACGCGCATCAGCTTCGGCATCGCGATGGTTGTTTACGAGAAGCACCGCGCCGGCGAGCAGGCCGATCGCCAGGCCGGTTTCGACCGTTGCCGCATTGAGTGTTCCAGTGCAAAGCCAATAGACGCCGCACACCGCGCCGAGCCCAAAGAAGATCACAACGAACAATTCGCCAAGCGGACTATACGCAATCGGCATCGGCCCACCCGTGTAGGCCCAGCCGGACAAAATCGAAAAAATGCCCAGCAGAAGAATTGGCCAGCCTCCTACCGCAACGAGATAAAGGCCCATAAGTGCCGCAAGAGCAAAACAGATCATCGCGCCGCGCTTGATGGCACTTGCCTCCAACAGCCCGGAAGCCGTCACGCGGGGTGGTCCCACGCGATCGGGTCCATCGCCACCGCGCTCTGAATCCGCTGCGTCGTTGTGGAGATTCGTGCCCAGCTGGATAAACATGCTGGCAACAAGCGCCGCGACGATTGCTCCCCAATGCAGCTCCCGTTCGACCGCCCAAGCGAGCGCTGCGCCGACAATGACCGGCGTCACCGAAAGGGTAAGCGTCCGTGGACGCCCCGCCATAATCCAAGGTGACAGCTGCATGGCTACACAGTCTCGGTACCGTAGACATGACCGTATATATGCAGAACGCCCGGCTGCGAAGCCGGGCGTTCTTTAATTGCACTTTGCAAATGACTATTCGGCTGGGCGCATCGCCCCGCCTTTGACCTTATCCACCCGGATCTCCTCCTTGGCCCAAAGACTGTGATGTTCCTTGGCCCAGTTGAGATCGACGTTGCCGTCGGCCATTGCCCCGAACGCACCTTCCATCCCGACGCTGCCGAGATAGATATGGCCGAGAATAAGCGCGACGAACAGCACACCGACGATGGCGTGGAAAATCTCCGCCAACTCCATGTTGCCGACGGTCAGCCCAGAGTAGAACGGGAACAGCAGCATAAAACCGCTTACAATCATCGCCGCACTGGCAAATACGATGATCCAAAACAATATTTTCTGGCCGGCATTGAATTTGTAAGCGGGTGCGTGCGTGCTGTTCGTCTTGTCGAACATGCCGCCGCCTTGCTTAAGCCACTGGACATCCGCGGCGGTCGGCAAGTTACGTCCGATCCACATCACGAACATCAGCAAGACACCAAGAGTGAAGCCAAAGCTTAGGAAATTGTGAGCGTATTTTGCCCATTCCGACCATGCGCTGAAGGCTTCCGGACCCATCAACGGCAAGAGCAGTACTCGACCGAATGTGATGTTGAGGCCGGTTATTCCGAGAATGACAAACGTCACAGCCGTCAGCCAGTGCACAAAGCGTTCCAGCACGTCGAAGCGCAGAATATTTATCCCTGAATATCCCGATCTGACGCGCATCGGCCCACGCCACAGATAAAACAGGACGAGCACGACCAGCATGCCAATAATGGAAATTCCACCGATCCATTTCAGCGTTACGGTGTGAAATTGACGCCACTCGCGGCCAGCCGGGTGAACGAGCACGGAAGATTTTTCATCCGGAATGGTGACGCGGCCTTGAATCGTATTCAGCTGCTGTAACAGCTGCTGCTCTTTCACGGCATCGGCCGTCGGATTGACCATATTCGGTTGCTGCGCCGACACGGGAGCAGATATCGCGATAATGAATGCGAGCGCTAGCACGCCAGCGACCATGCGCATATGCGCAACAAGCTTCGCCATGCGTTTCCCTCCTGCCTTCAAGTGATTTTCTAAATGGACCGGCGGCGCGGCGGACGCTGCACTGCCAAGTAGCATCACGTTGCAATCGACTCGCGATAGGCGGTCTGCCAGCCCCACGCGCCGGAGCCGTAGCCGCGTCTCGACACCCGTTCCTTGTAGATCTGGGCAATGACGTCGCTATCGCCGGCGAGCAGCGACTTGGTCGAGCACATTTCGGCACACAACGGCAGCTTGCCTTCGGCCAGACGGTTGGCGCCGTACTTCTCGAACTCTTCTTTGCTGCCGTCGGCTTCCGGGCCACCGGCACAGAACGTGCACTTGTCCATCTTGCCGCGCGAACCGAAGTTACCGACCTTCGGATATTGCGGGGCTCCAAACGGACAAGCGTAGAAGCAGTAGCCGCACCCGATACACAGGTCTTTTGAGTGCAGCACCACGGAGTCCGCCGTGGTGTAGAAACAGTTCACGGGACACACTGCCGCGCAGGGCGCGTCGGTGCAATGCATGCAGGCCATAGAGATCGACCGCTCGCCCGGCTTGCCGTCATTGAGCGTGACGACGCGCCGGCGATTAATGCCCCAAGGCACTTCGTGTTCGTTCTTGCAGGCCGTGACGCAGGCGTTGCACTCGATGCAGCGGTCGGCGTCGCAGAGGAATTTCATTCGCGCCATGGTCGTAGCTCCTTACGCTGCTCGAATCTGACAGAGGGTGACTTTCGGCTCTTGCATGCCGGTCGCCGGGTCGTAACCGTAAGAAGTGATCGTGTTCGCGCTTTCGCCGAGCACGACCGGATCGGCACCCGCCGGGTAGTTACCCCGCAGGTCCTCACCACCGAACCAGCCACCGAAGTGGAACGGCATCCAGGCGACGCCTTTGCCGACACGCTCGGTGACCAGCGCCTTCACCTTGGCCTTGGAGCTGTTTTCAGTACCGAGGACCCAAACCCAGCCGCCATCCTTGATTCCGCGTTCGGCCGCATCGGCAGGATTGATCTCGATGAACATGTCCTGCTGCAGTTCGGCGAGCCACTTGTTGGATCGCGTCTCTTCGCCGCCGCCTTCGTATTCGACCAGCCGGCCAGACGAGAGAATGAGCGGGAACTGCTTGGCGATCCCTCTTTCCACCGCTGCCTTCTGCACCGAGAAGCCGATATTCGGCAGCCGGAACTGCTTGGCGTCGGGCAATGTCGGGTACTTCTCCACCAGGTCGAGCCGCGGTGTGTAGATCGGCTCGCGGTGCACCGGGATCGGGTCCGGAAGACCGAAGGCGTTCATGCGCGCCTTGCCGTTCCCGTAGGGAATGCAGCCGTGCTTCAACGCCACGCGCTGCACACCGCCGGAGAGGTCGGTAGACCAGGATACCGTGTCGGGAGCGGCGGGGTTTACCTTGGTAATCACCGCCAGTTCGGCCTCGGTCAGGTCCTTGTCCCAGCCAAGCTTCTTCAGCACGCCAACCGTGAATTCCGGATATCCGTCCTTGATCTCCGAATCTTTGGACGCATTCCCGTCGGCCAGCAGACTGACCTTCACTGTCGTGCCGTCCGGCCGCTTCTCTTCGCGCTCGATACCGAAGCGGGCGCGGAACACGCCGCCGCCGTCCATGGCGGCGAGGTTCGTGTTGTAGAGCAACGGTGTGCCCGGATGCCTGACCTCGGGCGATCCCCAGCACGGCCAGGGTAGACCGTAGTAGTCGCCCTTGTTCGGGCCTTTCGTCGCCCGCTGGGTCAGCATGTCGAAGTCGGCCTGATGCGCCATGTGCGACTTGATGCGCTCCGGCGACTGGCCGCAGTAGCCGGTCGACCAGCTGCCGCGATTCATTTCGCGGAGAATGTCTTCGGCGACCGGCAGATTGTTATCGACCTTGATGTTCTTGAACATCGGATCGGCAAAGCCGCACTTCTTGGCAATGAGGTACATCACCTCGAGATCGTCCTTGGATTCGAAAATCGGCTTGACGATCTGCTCGCCCCACTGCATCGCGCGGTTGGACGCAACGCGCGAGCCTTTGCATTCGAACTGCGACGCGATCGGCAGGAGATACATGTTCTCCTTGCGCCCCGCCTGCACTGAGAGCGAAGCCCAGGTGGTCGGATGCGGATCGGCGACGACCAGAAGCTCCAGCGCCTTCAGGCCATTCAACGAGTCAGGAATGCGCGTGATCGAGTTGCTGGCATGACCTTGCACGAACATGGCCTTCACGTTGTCTTTTTGGGCAACCTGATCCTTCGCCAAGATCACGGCATCGAACCAGCGCGTGAGCGGAATGCCGGTGGTTTCCATGATCTTCTTGTCGTCGAAACGACCGAGCAGATAGTTGTAGTCGACCTCCCAGGCGCGTGACCAATGCTTCCAGGCGGGTTCGGCGAGGCCGTAGTAGAACGGCAACGTCACAATATCGAGGCCGACGTCGGTGGCGCCCTGCACGTTGTCGTGGCCGCGGAAGATATTGGCCCCCATACCGGGACCGCCGACGTTGCCGGTGAGCAGCAACAGCATGCAGCTCGCGCGCACGTTGGCCGTGCCCACCGTGTGCTGGGTCTGGCCCATGCACCAGATCAGGGTCGAGGGCTTTTCGGTCGCAAACATTTTGGCGACGCGCGCGAGTTGCGCGCCGGGAACACCGCTAACGCGCTCGACCTCCTCCGGACTCCACTTTTCCATTTCCTTGCGCGCGTCCTCGTAGCCGTACACGCGCTGCCGGATGAACTCCTTGTCCTCCCAGCCGTTCTTAATGATGTGCCACATGATTCCGTACAGCACCGGAATGTCGGTGCCGGGCCGGATGCGCACATATTCGGTGGCATGCGCCGCAGTCCGCGTCAGTCGCGGATCGACCACGATGACGTTCGCCTTGTTCATTTCGGCGCCTTCGAGCAGGTGCTGCAGCGACACCGGATGGGCCTCGGCAGGGTTGCCGCCCATGATCATCTGCGTCTTCGAATTGCGGATGTCGGTGTAGCTGTTCGTCATCGCGCCGTAGCCCCAGGTATTGGCCACACCCGTGACGGTAGTCGAATGGCAGATGCGCGCCTGATGGTCCGTGTTGTTGGTGCCCCAGAAGGCGCCAAGCTTGCGGAACAGGTACGCACCTTCGTCGGTCATTTTGGCCGAACCGAGCCAATAAACCGAGTCGCTGCCTGACTTCTCGCGGATCGCCATGAGCTTGTCGCCGATCTCATTGATGGCGACGTCCCACGACACACGCTGCCATTGCCCGTTGGTGAGCTTCATCGGATATTTCAGGCGGCGCTCGCCACCCACGAGCTCGCGCACTGCTGCGCCTTTGGCGCAATGCGAACCACGGTTGATCGGCGAATCCCAGGCCGGCTCCTGGCCGACCCACACGCCGTTCGACACTTCGGCGATCACGGTGCAGCCGACCGAGCAATGAGTACAGATGCTCTTGCGGATGGTCGCCCCCGCCATATTGGGACCCGCCGCTTCGGCCTTCCGGACCGTCGCAAGCGGCAATGCACCGATGGTGGCAAGACCTGTCGCCACCAGCCCGGACCTGCGCAGGAAACTGCGGCGATCGAGACCGCCGTCGGCGTGGTTGCCGACCGTCGCTGCGAGATTGCTGCGACGTGTCTGACGTTCTGTTCTCTTGATCAGCACGGCTGCATCTCCCTCACTTCGGATAACGGTTCGTGCGATAGTAGTTCTGCACGTCGGTCGAGTTCGCCTGGTAGCGAGCTTTCTTCTTGTCGGCATCGGACTCGGCGGCCACGGCCTCCGTGGCAAGCGGCGCGGCAGCGGTCACTGCAAGACCTGCGCCGGCACCCATCGCGCGCAGGAAGTCGCGACGGCCCAACTTTTTCTTTTCCTGTTCTTTCATCGCCGTTCCTCCTTGAATTCGTCCAATCGTTTTTGATCCCGTGCCGGCCTCTTAGGCCGGCAACTCGAACGCCTCTGTCTCGATGTCCGTGAAGATGCGGCCGAGCGCTCCCAGCCACCGGTAGAAATCCGCAGCTTGAGCGTTCTCCAAATCGGTGAAGAAACGCCTGATCCAGGGCCCCATGTGCTTGTCGAAGATGAGACGATCGGAATCCGGCGGCGCCGGCAGCCGGCGGCTCGCAAGGCCGGACATGATCTCGCACAAGATGCCGGCATGATCTTCGGGCTCGACGACGCCTTCCGTGCGCGCGATGCCGATCTTGGCAAGATCTTCGCGTAGACGTGCGAGCGGACGCTCGTGTAGGAATCCGGTCAGATAAAATGACCCGTATGGCAACAATTCGCCGCGGCCCATCCCGATGAAAAGATAGAAAAATTCCCGTTCGACGCGCTCGGCGTTGGTTTGCTCGGCGGCTTCGGCGAGCGCAGCGTGCGCGAGACCGAGCGGCGAGGCATCGGCGCGCAGCTGGGAAATTCGCGACAGCAATTGCGCATCCGGAGCACGCAACAACAGCGCCGCGAGCAACGCGTATTCCTGCGCCCGCGCTGCATCGACTTCATCAATATCGCCGGCCATCTTTTTTCCGCTGTAGAGATCCGGCCGTAGCACCGCACGATCCACGCCGGTCGCCGCCTCGATGGAGACCACCCGTTCGGCGGGTACCCGTATCCAGTTCGAAACGGAGGGCTGCGAAATACCTATCTGACGCGCAAGTTCGGTCACGCCGCCCGCGGCGCGAATAGCTTCGGAAAGACCTAGATCCCTCATCCGACTCCACTTCTTTCGAATTGTGATGATGAAAACCTATCGGCCCATCGCCAGAAAGGTCAATAGTTTAAGGCTATAACCCTCCTTCATCTTCTGGATTTTACTGTGGCATTGCGCCGCCGTGCCGCCGTGCAAATTTTTTCTCCGGCGCGGGCTCTGACGACTCTTTGTGCGCTGCAGCATTTTCGTTGCTCTGCGGAACATTCTCAGGTGATGTCGGCGACGCCTTTGGCGCCTCGGTGGCGTCGGCTCGGTTTTGAATTGGCAGAGCAGGAGACTCCGCCACGCGATCAGCCTCAGGCTCAGGTTGAGCGTCCTGGCGTGGATTTTCACCGAAAAGCTCGGAGACCATGCGCCGGACATCGAGATTGGGGTCGAGGTCCCCGAAGCCCGGAATTCCATCGGGCCCGGCTGCATCCCAATAATTTTCGTTCAGTCCCACAAAATCCCGGATAACTGGGTCGGACGACCAGGCGCGACGAAGCGCCGCATGCTTCAACGTCTCGGGGACGCCGGTTCGCATGAAAGCCGCTATGTCGGTTTTCGCACTGATCGTCTCGATCGGTGGCAAGCTCTCCACATCGAACTCCGGAATCGGCGCCGCGCCCGGCGCGGCGGGTTTGCCCTGCTGGTTTTCAGGCGCGGGTGCCGCAACCGCTTCGCCTGTTTCATTCTTCTTGCCTTCGTCGGCCTCCCGCTTGCGGCGCGACCAGCGGCTGACGAAGTTGTCAGGATCGTTCATTTGCGATCCTCCCGTGTCGACGGACCGCGCCGCGCCAAGGCATCAGGATTTGCGCGGTCCCGCTTGCGCTTCACGAAAGCACGCTCGACGTGGTGCTCCGCTACGAATGCCGCAATAGCCTCCTGCAACTGTTCTGGCATCGGCAGAGACTCGACAATCTGTTCGCCGGCTTCCGTCATTCCCTCGCCTTCGGCGGGGTCCGCAGTGACGATGGCAAGCTCGTAAGGTGGATCACGCTCGACCGGGCGCAAGACGACCCACAATTGCGGCGGATCCATCTGCAGGTTGTCGCGATAGTGCGCGGTTTCTGTCCGGTATAGTTCCACGGCTGCCGCGCCAGCGTAAAAAGTCTCGCGCTCGCCATCATCGGTCAATTTCGTCCAGGGCGGTGTGTCAGGCACGCCGACAAGGATGGTGACGGGGCGCCAGTGAAAGTCGACCCATTGGCTCGCGCCCTTGCTGCGCTCGACGACGACGCCGACCTCGTAACGCGCGAGCGGTGGTATGCTGCTCAACTGACGGCCTCCAGATGCTGCACCGGCAATCCGGTTAGCAGGTTTTGCGGCTTCATGCGGATCGTCTTGTCGCCCGCCATCGCCAAGATCAGATAGACCGGATCGCCCCTGACCTTCTCGACCATCAACGACGGATCGGAGAATGTCAGGCGGAACAGACCGACCACGCGCGCCAAAGTCGCTTCGTCGATTTCTTCACCGTGCCAAAGCATATCACCGATCCTGGTCGCGTCGGCATCGAGGCCGACATACCAGGTAAGCTCGATATTCTGCACCTCGGGCAGCGCTTCAATGCTGACGTTTATGCCGAGCAAATGGGCGATCCAGCGCTGCATCGCCTGTGCCAGCGCATCAAGCCCCTCACGTCCGGCAGTCAGGTCGAGCGCCATATCGAACTGATCACTTCGATCCCAGTAGCTGTCCGCGTTCTCTTTGTTGATGATGTCGATTTCAGACTCGGCGGGAATGCCCAGCATGGAAACCAAAGGCGTAACCGGCGTGGTGTTGACGCCACCTATCGTTTCTTCGTCCGCCACGATCAACGATCCCTCGTGCAAGGTGACACGCTGCGTGCGGAAGAAAAGCTCGGCGGCGCGCAACACCCACGCATCCTCGGTCCCGTCGAGCGCGTTGCGCAGGATCACATGGACAAGCTGATTGATGAAAATCGGCGGAACGTTGCCAAAACCACCACGCACCAATTCCCTGAATGCTGCCTCTAGCGCTGCGTGACGCACCAGGCGATCGCGAAATGCGATCATCAGCTTCCAGTTTTCGCGCGCATCGGCATCGGCGATGGCGTCGATATCCGATGCCGACACCGGCATGCGCGGGTCGGCCAGCAGCGCAGCATGCAACGTGCGCTCGACCGCACAGGCTTCCGCCGGCGGAATCAGCTCCCGACGCGCCAAGTATAACTTGAGAAATTCGTCGGTGACACGCAGGCCGCCATCCGAGCCGCGATCGAGCAAATGGTGACCGCTGGAGATCCAGAAGTCCTTCATTTGCGCTCCCGATCCGCCATCGCAATCAGGCTGACGCCTTCAGCAGGCTGCTCGTCCTCGCCTTCGACCTCGAGGAACGAGAACGCGCGCGCGGGCTTTGCCCCGCTACGCGGACGCAATGTGCGAAACGATTCCCGCACGGTGCCGTCTTCAAATGTGCGATGCACGGCGATCAGCGTATCTGACGGCTGGTTGCAGAGGGATTCAGCGAAAGTAATCTCTTCTTCTGCGGCCGCGATCGCGTCGTCTCTGGTCGGCGCGCCGAATTTTGACATCAGCTGTTCGGCCAGTCTGTCGACCAACGCCAGCCGGTCGCTCTCGGTTGCATCCACGATTTGCACGAGTGTCGACCATCCGAGTGTCGA
>JANWKN010000051.1 GCA_025451355.1 Pseudolabrys sp.
GCCATGAAGCCGATCGCCATCGGCAATCTATCCCAGAACAGGGTGCGATCATTTGGATCGAGGTGATAGTAGCCCGAGCCAAAACCCGTCGTCAGGATTCCGAGAAACAGTATCGCGATTGCGGGCTCTCGACGACATTGCCACAACCCGGCCGCGCCGACTGCAATGAACGGCAGATTTGATACAACGTTCCAAAAATGCGGAATGCCGAGGATCGTCCGCTGATCGGCAAAGTCATGATAATTCTGATTCTGGGTTATCGGTGGCAACAACAGAAGGCCGACAATCGATACGACCATCACACTGACGAAGACGATTACGCGATTGTTGCTGGACCTACCCGGCATCATTTGACAACGATAGCAAAGGTTGCGGTGAAAGTCCGGGCGCGCTGCACCAAAGCACCCATCACGATCGCGTAAGGCTGGGCGAGCACGCTGAGCGCTCAGCGTCGGACGGTCGGCAATGAAGCACGAATACGCTCCGAAAAATCTGGCGCGTTGTCGGCTGCCTGTGCCACCGCATTGATCAGCGAGCGCCTTCGCAGTTCATCAAACGGGAGAGTCGTGTCAACCCGGCCCGAATGGTAGAGATAACTATCGATCAGTCCGTTGAGCAAATGACGAATGTCGAAGCTCCCCGCCCGCCCCGCCGCATTCGCATAACGAATGATGTTGATCGTGCAGCTATTGCTCAGCAAATGGTAGAATTCCGGTCGATCAGCAAGTTCGTTGATCCGCTCGAGGTAGACCAACAGCAGCCGGCGAACCTGTTCCGGAGACGAGTTCAGGCGATAGAGATAAACCGTCTCTTTTCGATAGTTGGTGCGCACGCGCACAAGGTCACGTTCGTTACCGACCACGTAAATCAGTTCGAACTGCTTGAAGAGAGACGCAATGGGATTGAAGCCCTCGCCTACCTCCGGTCGGGTCTCGATTGAGATGCTCAGCGGCGGGGCGTTGTCGAAGATAAAACTCAGAAACGTGTGTCCGACCAGTCCTTCACTCCAGTAGGACACGAAGAAATCAAGGCCCGTCAGGTGAGACAGTTGCACCTCACGGTCTCCGTAATGAACGTGGAAATCATTCAGGCTGCGGTAATCGAAATCCCGTACGCCTGTAATGCGCACGCGATCGCCATCGACCACGACGCGCGGCATAACCGCAACATCCGGCCGCCAGGGCCGATCGTGCGAGGGCGGAATAAGTATCCACCACACAATCACACCCAGGCACAGCGCGAAAAATATCAGTGATTTTCGCGGCAGGCGCGATATCCAGACCACCCAAATCGCGACAGCGGCAAAACAAACCGCCGCAGCAAGACGCAATCCGCTCCAAGGCAGGTTCGAATAATAAATTGCCAAGGCGCACCAGGTGATAAGCAAAACCTGGCACAGCATCCATATTGCCTTGGCCAACCAACCGAAACACCTGGAGGCAATGCCGCGGCTTGGTCTTAATGCACCTGCGTCTTGAACCAGATTCTGCACGAGTCTATGCGGGTTGCTTTACGACTTTACGATGAGGCTCAGATATTTCTGCCACCACGCATCACGCGAGTGAGATACCAACGCACCCGTTACAACAACGGCAGCAAGCAGAAATAGGGTGACCGCCGCGTACACCCATGGACGCGAAGACCTGCGAGTTCGCTTTTGATCCGGCTCGCTCAACTTCAACCTCCCGTGGGCCAACAAACTAGCCGCGATCCGCAGCGGGCAACGATTGCCCTAAAGGCCAAGGACACTTCGTCGGCGCTATTCGATAACATAGCGGGCACTGATGCTATGAGGAAATTCCGACGTGTTTCGCACATTTCAAAAAGCCTTCAGACCGTCGCCAAATGACAGCCTTTCTGCGGCATTTTCGCGCCTTGGATGGCTTGGTTTCTGGATGCAGGTAGCGGTCGGGCTCATTCCCCTGGCGCTTACAATCTACGCGCTTGTTTTTGGTCGAAATCCCGCCCCAGGTACGCGTGCGGGCTTTCCGTTGATCGAATATCTGTCGATTGCGGGCCTTTTGGTGCTCGCGTTCACCACGATGTGGTCCTACCGCTACACACGGCTTGCCGTACGTCTTGCTGATCCGGGACGTCGACCTGAGGAATCCGAGGTTCAAGGGACGGTGTGGACCGGTATCAAGGCAAGCACGGTCGGGATCCTTTTCTCGATGATCGTCATGTTTTTCGAAGTCGCACAACTTTTGATCTATTTTCTTCGCGCACCCCAGGCGGGAATTCCGGTGATTCAGACCACGGGCGGGCCGGCAAGCTGGGTGTCCGCCGCCGACATCGCCGGGCTGATGGCCCTCCTCCTCACAATGTTCGTTGAAGTTGCCGTCCTCGCCTTCAGTCTTTGGCTGCTGTACCGCACGACAATCCCTACCGTGGAATTTCCTCATGCTGGTGACAGGTCTCGATTGTAGCAGAGCACACGATGTGCATCTCCTTTGTCGTCATCTTCGCCTTCTGAGTTCATATCCATGAAGCACGATGGCGTCGTACGAATTTCGCTCTTGTTGATAGCGTCGATAATTACTCTCGCCGCCCTTTACTATTCCCAGGCGATCATGGCGCCGGTGACGTTCGCCCTATTCACCGTCGCCATTGCGTGGCCGCTTCAAAGCGCGCTTCAAAAGCGAATCCCGGTACTGCTGGCGCTCGTCGTAACGATCGTTGTGACTCTCGCCGTCCTTGCGATCCTGATTTTTTTGGTGGTCTGGGGATTCGGACTCGTTTTCCAGTGGGTCATTAACAATACCGACCGCATTCAAACACTTTATGCGCAAGCAACGGAATGGCTTGATAGCCACGGCGTATCAATCACCAATCTTGTGGCCGACAGCTACAATCCCGGATGGATCATTGGCGCGATCCGGGAGGTTGGCGGCAGGAGCTACGGTCTCGTATCTTTCATCGTTATTGCCTTTGCCTTCATTGTGCTCGGACTGCTGGAAGTCGATATCGCGCGACGGAATGTCGAGCACCTGAACAGCCAATCGCTCCGGCGGTCGCTTTTACAGGGCGCCGAAAAAATTGCGGATAAATTTCAAAAATACATGGTGGTGCGGACCACGATGAGCCTTCTGACCGGCGTCGTGGTGTGGAGTTTCGCTCTGGTTGCCGGCATCGAACTGGCGACTGCCTGGGGCGTGATCGCCTTTGTTCTGAATTACATTCCTTTTATAGGCCCGTTTATCGCAACCGTATTCCCCACGCTTTTCGTACTCGTCCAAACCGGCTCGTGGCAGGTTTGCTTTGCCGTATTTGTATGTCTGAATATCATCCAGTTCGTGATTGGCAGTTATCTCGAACCGAGAATTGCCGGTGCGGCTTTGTCAATGTCTCCGTTTGTTGTTCTGCTCGCAGTATTTTTCTGGAGTTTTCTCTGGGGGATCGCAGGCGCTTTTATTGGCCTGCCAATCATGATTGCGATCTTGACGATCTGCGAGCAGCACAAATCGACTGAAGCGATTGCGTTGCTTCTCTCCGCGGGCGAGAGAAAGTCTGCCTGACGATCGATGACGGGACGGCTTGCTATCTAGGTGGCTTTGCAGACGTAAAAACTGTCTTTGCAGCGATCGCGGCAGGTCCGGTTGGCGCGCTTGCTTTCATAAACCAGATTGCAGTGGCTATTGCACTTTCTGAGTTCCGCATTGCATTGAGGGGATGCAGCGAGCCCGGTGGATTTCATCGCAACAACGAATAAGAAGGCGAGCAACGACACAAAACCGATCCGCGAAAACGTCATGCAAATCCCCTCATTTCATCGTCTCTCAAGATTCTTGTTTTGGCAGCTCTCGCGCCCGCTAAAGCACGCGGCGGCTGAGGATGTCCGCCAAGTGCTAAGAGCGGACATTCCGCGAGAAACGGCGTCGTCCGCTCCTCAAGTTGTACAGCGCCTATTTCATCTGCGGCCTACCGACTCCGCGTTGGCCATTTTATCAAGAGCGGCTCGTACACCCTTGGCGAGCTTGACCGCATCGTCGTTCGCCCAAAAGTGCATGAAGAACAAGCGTGGCTGCTCGTCGAGCATGTGGCTGTGTAGCGCTGTGACTTCGATGCCATTCCCACGTAAGGCGCGGATCACTGGATTGACTTCTGTTGGGGCTAGAACGAAATCCCCTGTTACTGCAGCTTTGCCATTGCCGGTTGGTTGGAAGTTAACGCCAGTGGCCATACCGAGCGGAGCAGCCGGATCGAGTGACATTTTATTCTGAGTTATGGGGTCTCGCCGAGGAATTCCGAACTGATAAACGCCGCCGACGGGCTTGCCCTTAACGCCAACAATACGGTCGAGTTCGGCTGTGTCGAGGCTGACATCAGGCGCGGCGGCGGACTGGACAGTCATCGGCGTCTTGCTTGCCGCGAGCGTCGTGTGCAGTGCGTTCGCGAGTTTCACCGGGTCGCCGTGGCCGCTGACGTGCATGTAGAACGTAGGCGGGTTCGCTCGCAAAACATGATTGTGGATGGCGGTGATTTCGAGTCCATTCTCAATCGCCGCCGTCAGCACAGGAGTGATCTCAGTTTCAAGCAAAACCAGATCGCCCATCATCATCGCGCCACCATGGACGGGCTTGAATGCCGTCCAGCCGCCGAGCGCGAGTGCAGGCTTTATGGCCACGCCGTCCAGCGTCACACTCAGATCAGTTCGCGGAAAACCGTATCGATGAACATCGCCGGTTACAGCCGCAGAACGTCCCAGCGCGTCGTCGATTTTTTTCCAATCGATTTCCTGAGCTTCAGCTCCTGTGCCTATGATGACTGCAGCCGCCAAAAAAATGATACCTCGCATAGCCAGTCCTCCTTCATTCTGGTTTCCACGCGCGATTGATCGACAAGCTACGCCACCCGCCTTGCGACAGACAGACTGAAATGATGTGAGATTGCCGCTTTCGCTCTACCCATGCGCAATCGCCTCGTGAAAACGAGTGCTGCGCAGCGCTTGGACGGTTTTTCCGTCTGTCGGGGAGCCTGCGTTTCCCCGCAAGTTTTTAAGCTAAGAAGGCCCGCTGAAGGTCGCAAGTTCAAAGGCACAGGGCCCGACTTTTTTACTTCGGCTTTACGCCGCCGCAGCAACTGGGTGAGAAACATTGACGTACAGACAAATGGTATTTTCTGAAGTGTCGATGTGTTCGGGCGATTTCTGATCCCTTCTTGACAGTCGCCGACTTCGGTATCATTTGTTGTGGGTCGGGCCTGACCGCAGTCGCCCGGCTTACCCAAGGCATTTCGCCCAAGTACTGCACCTAGCCCGCTCGTCGGGCCGAGGGCTGTTGGCGAATGTCTCCTCCCCAAAAGTCCCAAACTGACGGCGGCGATGGAGAAATCCGTGCCTCCTAACTCAGGACGCTAGTGCAAGGTCGGGTCCATCGCAGGCACCCGGCCGCCCCAAGGCATTTCGCCCAAGCTCTGCTCGCGCTTCGTCACGTGCCCTGTCGTTCATCGACAGAACGTGTGGCCGGCGATTGGGAGAAAGCAAATGTCAGAACTATTTAAGTTTCCGGATGTCTTCGTCAGGCCGGGTAACTTCAACGCCAACAACTGCGGCGACACAGATGCAGCTAACACGCTAAACTCTGAACGTTGCAATTCGGTGGACAATGAGAATCGGTCCGTCCTGCTGAGGGAGGACCACGTTGTCCTCTGGGCGATAGATGGCTTGCTCGCATTGCACACGGCTTTCGTAAAATGGCGAAACCATCGGCGAACCTTTCGTGCACTCGCCGATCTTGATGAAGAACAACTTCGGGACATCGGGCTCACACGCGACAGCCCCATGTTTGCTAAGCACAAGAGCTATCGGGCGCTTGCCGAACTTGATGACACACAGCTCTACAATTTAAGCGAGCGTGGGCTTCATGCGCGGCGCGAAGCCAGGCGGGCAGGCCTTTAGAAATTAGGCATTGCCGCGCCAGCTAAGCGTTGACGCGCTCACGCGGGACGGATCACGATTATGAAAGCGGAGCCATTTTCCATGTCTAAGCCAAAAGCTCGCCTCGGCCGCATCGCTATCCTATGGCGGGGCGATGAAGCGGCCCGCCGCAGCGCCAAGCCAGAGACCAGCCGGTTCAAAGCCGTCTTCGCGGCGCTCGCCGAGGTCGGCGTCGATGCGGAACCAGTGGTCTACGAGGACGATGTCCTTGACGTCGTGCGCGCACAGCTCGCTACGCTTGATGGCGTGCTCGTCTGGGTCAACCCCATCCACGAGGGACGCAACCGCGCCAATCTCGACGCCCTGCTGCGCGAAGTCGCGGCGCGCGGCGTCTGGGTGAGCGCCCATCCCGATGTGATCCTCAAAATGGGCACCAAGGAGGTGCTCCATCGTACCCGCACGATGAGCTGGGGCTGCGACACGGCCCTCTATCGAACGCCCGAAGCGATGCGCGCCGAATTGCCTGCCCGGCTCGCCACTGGCCCGCGCGTGATTAAGCGCAACCGCGGCAACGGCGGCCAGGGCGTCTGGAAGGTCGAGACGCTGGCAAGTCCAAACAAGCGGCCAGCGGTACGCGTGCTGGACGCGACCAAGGATGCATCGGAGGAACTGGCGCTGGACGCGTTTCTCGGGCGTTGCCTCGAGTATTTCGAAGACGGCTGCGTGATCGACCAGCTGTTCCAGGCGCGCCTGAGCGAAGGTGTGGTGCGCTGCTACATGGCAGGCGAACGCTGCGCCGGCTTTGGCCACCAGACGGTCAAGGCACTGGTCGACGCACCGGCCGCGCGCGCCGAGGCGGGACGGCGGCTCTACACCTCCAACGCCGACCCGCGCTTCCAGCGCCTGCGCCGATTCATGGAAGACGAGTGGACGCCGCAGCTGACATCCTTGCTGGACATGTCGCGGCGGGACCTGCCGTTGATCTGGGACGCGGACTTTATGCTCGGCCCGCCCGGCGCCGACGGGGCCGACAGCTACGTGCTTGGCGAGATCAACGTCAGTTCGGTGTTCCCGATGCCCGACGAAGCGCCGGCAGAGATCGCCCGCCGCGTTGCCGATCGGCTGCAGTCGAAGACGCTCGGATCATCGAGGCCGACGGATCTGGATATGAAGTGCCAATAGCGGACATCTCAATGACGCTCTCCCGGACACGGCACCACCTCGACGGTTACGTGAGACAAGCCCTTAAGACCTGACAACCGTCTCTTGTAGCGCTCGGGAGCGTGCGGGTTATGGGTCACTAGCGAAATCACGGCTGCAAGATGTCCAGGTCCCAAACGCCACAAATGAAGGTCGGACACTCGATCGCCACCCTGTTCAAGCCGAGTTGCAATCATTCGCACCATGCTGGGGTCAGGGCAAACATCAAGAAGGATCGCGCCTGCCGAACGAATAAGGGTCCACGACCAGCTTAGTATGACTACTGTTGCGACCAAACCCATGACAGGGTCCATCCAGACCCAGCCGAATACCCGACCAGCAAATAGTCCGGCAATGACAAGGACTGAAACTGCAGCGTCCGCGATCACATGCACAAAGGCGGCGCGCAAATTGTGATCTCGATGAACGTGTGCATGCTCGCGTTCAAAGTGGTCGCGCCCCTGATGGTCGTCGCGCAACAAAAATGCACTAAGCAGATTGACGCCTAGCCCGGCTACCGCAATCGGAATGGCCTGATTAAATGCTATCGGCACCGGATTTATGAGGCGATCCACACTCTCATAACCGATCAGCAGCGCAATCATCGCCAACGCAATCGCGCTCGTAAATGCCGCCAGGTCGCCAAACTTCCCAGTGCCGAATGTTAGCCGACTATCATGCACGTAACGCCGCGAATAGGTGTAAGCCAGCGCTGCAATGAGAAGCGCACCCGCGTGCGTGGACATATGCAGTCCGTCTGCAATGAGCGCGACAGAGCCGAACCACAAGCCGCCAACAATTTCGGCGACCATCATCACTGCGCAGATGGCAATTACACCCCAAGTTTTCCGCTCATTCCGGTCGTGCGCTTCGCCTAAAAATACGTGCGGGTGCCGAAAATCGTCAATTGAATGCGAGTGCATGTGTAGTCTCCAGAGGTTCTGCATTTCACTCGATATAGGATGCACAACGCCACTTCTTCAATGTCCGCTTTGGGTCTTAGCGGACATTCTTTTCCGGGGTAGTCGACGAGATCGCTGTGCTAGCGCAGGGATATTTGCAGCCCGTTCAGGTCGACGGACGGCTTGACGCCTTCACGTCCGCGCAACTCCAAAACGACTCCCTGCCAATTGCGCAACCGAAATGTCCCTGGTCGTCCCGACTCGGCGACGGTCGAATAGATTCCATGGATATTCGCCGCGGTGCGCATGTTGTAAGCGCGGCCAACCAGATCCACGCGCGTCGCACCAAAGGGACCGGCACTCACACCTCCTACGCGTAGCGGATAGCGCTCGCCCAGCAATCGCAAAGTACCGCTGCCACCGCCGACCACGAATTGTGCGCGGGTGATTGTAATGCGAATCGAACCGGTCTCCGCGCTGGCCTCTACCGGCATCCAGGCAAGCATCGTCGCGAACGCCAGCGTAGTTACCCACAATTTCATCGCGCGCTTCAAGACGGCCATTGTCGGTCACATACAATAAGTTAAACCAGTTTGGCTCGAAGACGCTTGAATTCGTCGTCTGTTATCGAACCTGATTTGCGTAGCTGGTCGAGCTTGGTGATCTCGTCTGCCGCGCTGAAGCCGACCACACGGCGCAGTTCGTCGCGCGCCTGCTGCGCTTGCTGGACGTTGCGTTCCGCCATTCCCCTGCCCTGGGTGATCAGATAGGCGAGGATGCCGAGATACGAAAACAGAACAAGACCGATCACCCACAACGCCTTGCCCCAGCCGGAAATGTCATGACGTCTGACCAGGTCGCCAAAAATGACAACGAGTAGCCAGAACCAAACGACGAATGCAAATATCGCGATCACATTCATCAAGAAGTTCGAATAGGTATAGCCTCCGTCGAAGAACATCCCGATCTCCCTGTGCCATAGAGCTCACCGGGCAGACTCTTGACTCAATGCGAACTCCAGTCGAATTGGACCAAGGGCCAATGCCCCGTCGTTGGACGACCCGGGAAACTTGCAGAAAAGGCCTGATCGATGGAGCGCCGCACTAAACTCACACTGGAACTGGCTGAAGAGCTTGCCATTCAGGCCCTCACATTCATTGCCGGCGATAGCGAGCGGCTTGGACGGTTTTTGGCCGTTACCGGCATCGGGCCAACCGAGATTCGCACCGCGGCTCGTGAACCGGCCTTCCTGGCGGGCGTGCTCGACTACATGGCCTCGGACGAACATTTGATCGGTGCCTTTGTCAACGAATCCGGTCTGGATCCTTCCGACATCGAGAGGGCCCGTACGGCGCTTGGCGGGAATACCTGGGAGCGGGACGTACCATGAATTTTTGTCGGGATTGCCTCGCCGACACCGACGATCGCGCGACGCGCTGTCCCGCCTGCCGTTCACCGCGGCTGGTACGTCACTCCGAGGCGGCCTCGTTAAGCATTGCGCATGTTGATTGCGACGCTTTTTACGCTACCATCGAAAAGCGTGATGACCCGACGCTTGCTGACAAACCCGTGGTCGTCGGTGGTGGCAAGCGTGGTGTGGTCGCCGCCGCCTGCTACGTCGCGCGCACTTACGGTATTCGCTCGGCAATGCCGATGTTCGAAGCTAAGCGACGTTGTCCGGATGCTGTCGTGGTCAAGCCGAACATGGCGAAGTACGTTCAGGTCGGGCGCGAGGTCCGCAAGGCCATGTTCGATCTCACCCCATTGGTCGAACCGCTATCGATTGACGAGGCGTTTCTCGACCTGACCGGAACCGAGCGACTGCACGGCATGTACGCGGCGAAAGTGCTGGCGCGTTTTGCCGCCAAGGTTGAACGGGAACTCGGTATCACGATATCCATCGGCCTCTCCGCCAATAAATTCCTCGCTAAAGTTGCGTCCGACCTCGACAAACCCCGCGGCTTTGCCGTTCTCGGGCAAGCCGAAGCCGCATCATTCCTCGCGGAAAAGCCGGTTGGCTTCATCTACGGTGTCGGAGCGGTGAGCGCAGCAAAACTCGCGGCGGACGGTTTCCGCGTGATCGCCGATCTGCAACGCGCAGACGAGCGCGATCTCATGAGGCGATATGGCGAGGAAGGTGCGCGGCTCTGGCGCCTGGCCCGTGGAATAGACAAACGCACCGTCGACCCAGAACGTGACACCAAGAGCGTCTCGGCCGAAACCACTTTCGAACAGGACATCGGAGAGTTTCGTCCGCTCGAGCTATACCTGTGGGAATTGACTGAACGCGTCTCAGGCAGACTTAAGGCCAATGCACTGGCCGGTTCGACCGTAACACTGAAACTCAAAAGTGCCGACTTCAAGATCCGCACAAGAGCGCGAGCGCTCGGTGCTCCAACCCAACTCGCCTCTCGCATCTTTGCTGCAGGCCGCGATCTGCTCACGCATGAAGTCGGAACGACGCGCTTCCGCCTGATCGGAATCGGCGTGAGCAACCTCGAAGACGCCGACGGTGACGATCTGGCCGATCTTCTGGATCGCCGTGCAGCAGACGCCGAACACGCGGTCGACCGATTGAGGTCGAAGTTCGGGCGAAACGCTGTGGTGAGAGGTCTGAGCCTGGACGAGGATTAGGCGCTCAAGGACACGGCTTCCCGTCTTTCAGCTCCAATGACGTCATCTCGCCTTTGATTGTGAAATCGGTGTAGTCGAGGATAAGCGAACGCGAAACGCCGTTCTCATAGAGTTCAAAACCGATCGAATAGACCGGCGTTTGCTCGCCGCCCTGCTCGGCCTTCGCGTCCAGTTTGTCAAAATAACTGATCGTAACCGGCCAGCGCGTCAGACTGGCCATGGCTGGGACTTTTACCCCCGCATCGTCTGGCACTCTTTCGCCTGGCGCGATTGGGCGGCCTATTACGGTCAACGTATTGTAGAGCTTCTCACCCGTTTCCGAGCCGTCATAAACCGGAAGCTCAAGCAGAGATTTCCCGTCAAGCGCAGCGGCGATTATTCGCCGCATATGTTCGGTCGGAAACACCGCCCCGCTCGGGACACTGAAGTTCTTCTGTGCCGGCTTGCTCAGACTGACAGCCACCGTCTTCGCATTGCGCTCGGCCTGGCCATCAACCACCTCGGTACGACGTTCGTTGAACAGGTTTTCTGAACTGAACCGAAACTTTTTGGCGTTGCCGTCTTCCCAGGTCGATGAGCGCAAATCGCTCAGGGCCGCCTTGCCTTCTCCTGAATCAATCTCGGACACCTGGCGAAATTTCAGTTCGAAGCCCTCGCAGGCGTTGCCGGAGAAATCATAAAGAATACGCCCGCGAATCGCCTCGATGCCACGACTGCTGTGCGATTTGGAGAGTGTGAGGTCGTAGATCGCCCGGTGCGGCGCCAGCAATACGCGGTCGGCAGGCGGAGCCGCCGCTGGACGATCGGTGGTTGCGGCAGCAGCCGCAACCGTCAGGAAAACGAGAGAGGAAAATCTGGCCTTGAAAAGAGTGTTCATGCTTTGCGACCTCTCCTCCCGGTCCGGCGGGCTGTATACTAGCCAGAAGGCTGGAGGATCTAGGCAAGATAGAGGCCGCGGGGGATTCCGGCAACCGCCGCGCTGTGCACGGCTTGCACGGCGACATGTACTCGGCCCAGGATTGCTCCCATTACCAATGCGGCGGAGGTACAGCATGGCCGGAACGATCGAAAAGAAACTGGCGAGTAGCGGCATCACCCTGCCGACTCCTGCAAGTCCCATTGCCAACTACGTGCCGTTCGTGCGCAGCGGCAACATGCTCGTGGTTTCAGGCCAGATTTGCTTCGGCGGCGACGGCAAACTCGTCGCCAAAGGGCAGTTGGGCGGCGCCGTATCGATTGAGGATGGACAAAAGGCGGCACGTGCCTGCGCCATCAATTTGCTGGCGCAGCTCAAAGCGGCCCTGGGCGATCTCGATAAAGTTGCCCGAGTCGTACGTTTGGGAGGGTTCATCAATTCAGCGGCGGGCTTCGTTGACGGCCCGAAAGTGATGAATGGCGCGTCCGACCTTATGGTCGAGGTCTTTGGCGATAAGGGGCGGCATGCGCGGACGACTGTCGGCGTCTCCGCTTTGCCTGGGGATGCCGCGGTCGAAGTTGAAGGCACATTTGAAGTCGCCAGCACGTGATATGGGCAGCGTTGATTGGCTCACCGCGCAACCGGTCGCACACCGCGGTCTTCACGATGCCTCGGCCGGCGTGATCGAGAATACGGCCGCAGCCTTCTCTGCCGCGATGGCTGCCGGTTACAGTATCGAGACGGACCTCCAGATCAGCGCCGACGGCGAGGCCATGGTGCATCACGATGATGCGCTCGGCCGGCTGACCGTGGGAAGCGGCCTTCTCGCTGGGATGAGTGCGGCTCAGATTAAAGCCGTTCGTTTCAAGGCTGGAGGCGGACGCATTCTTACGCTGGGCGAATTGTGCGATCTCGTGGCGGGGCGCGCCACATTGCTGCTGGAACTGAAAAGCCATTTTGACGGCGATGTGCGCCTGGTTGAGCGCGCAATTGAGGTTCTTGCGGGTTATGTCGGACCGGTAGCGGTGATGTCCTTTGATCCCGATCTGATCGAGGCAGCTCGGCATACGGCGCCGTCTTTACGACGCGGAATTGTCAGTGAGCGGAACTATTCGCACCGCGAGTGGAACAAGTTCCCTCGTTCGCGAAAACAAAACCTCACGTGGCTGTTGCACGCGCCGCGCACCCGTCCACAGTTCATCGCATATTCGGTCAGGGATTTGCCTGCGGTGGCGCCGTTGCTGGCGCGCAGCGTCTTCGGGCTGCCGCTGCTGACCTGGACCGTGCGCAGCGCCGATGACCGTAAAATTGCCTCGCGCTGGGCCGATCAGATCATTTTTGAGGGGTGGAGGCCCTGAGATCCGTCCTGCCCGGAACTGTCGGCAACCCCGGCCGTTTTTCCTCCGCGGAATCGAATTTCGGAGAATGCGATGAAGGGAAATATGATCTTGCAGATCACGGCGGCCGCGATCGCTCTCGCTGGTCTAAGCCGCGGGGGCCAGACCATCGTTCGAACGGCGGTTGCTTCTGACACGTCCACGCTATCATCCGCCGCCAAGAAATCGACTGCCACCCGCCGGCGCGCGCCGAGCCAATGGGGTACAATTGGGACGGCATCCCGACTGGCTTCGATATTGTCGTCTGTGGGGCCCCACCGGGTCGCCAAAGTCTGGGCTGAATTTCCGACAAAATAAGGCTTAGAATCGGGGGAAGGACGTCCTGCCCGATGGCCAATTTCGAAGTGCGCATTCGTATCGCCCAGTCGCTTGCCGAAATTCACGCGGATGCATGGAATAATTGTGCCTGCGGCTACACACCCCGCCCCTCAGTTGAAGAACTAGATGAAGTTGAAGTCACAGCTCGGGATAACTCATCCACTGAATTATCAACACGAGCGCAAGCAAATAACCCATTTGTTTCACATGAATTTTTGTCCTCGCTCGAGGAGTCAGCTTCGGTAGGTGGGCGAACCGGCTGGCAGCCCCGACATCTCCTGGCGGAAGACGCAAGAGGCGCGCTTCTGGGCGCCGCACCCTGCTACGTGAAGAGCCACTCCCGCGGCGAGTACGTTTTCGACCACGGCTGGGCGGAAGCCTTCGAACGCGCCGGCGGTGATTACTATCCAAAGCTACAGAGCTCGGTGCCATTCACGCCGGCCACGGGGCCCCGCCTGCTGGCCGCGCCCGGCCCACTGGCCGACCCTGTTCGCGGAGCTCTTGCGGACGCGCTTATTGAAATAACCAAGGCGAGCGAACTGTCTTCGGCCCACGTGACATTTCTGACCGAACAGGAGTGGCGCTTGCTCGGCAAGCGAGGCTTTTTGCAGCGTACGGACCAGCAATTTCATTGGGAAAACGCCAATTACGCAAGCCTCGACGATTTCCTGGACCATCTCGCCTCACGCAAACGTAAGACGATCAGACGCGAGCGCAAGGAGGCATTGACCGCGGGCATCGAGGTCTCCTGGTTGACCGGCTCCGATCTCACCGAAGCGGTGTGGGACGCATTCTTCTCGTTCTATATGGAAACCGGCTCGCGCAAATGGGGGCGGCCGTATTTGACCCGGGATTTCTTTTCCATCGTCGGCCAGAAAATGCGTGACCGCATTTTGCTTGTCATGGCGCGCCGCGCCGGCCGCTGGATCGCGGGAGCCATCAATTTCATTGGTGCTGATACCCTGTTTGGTCGCAACTGGGGCGCAATCGAACATCATCCGTTCCTGCATTTTGAGCTCTGCTATTACCAGGCGATCGACTATGCGATCGCAAACCGGTTAAAGCGGGTCGAGGCCGGCGCACAGGGCGAGCACAAGCTCGCGCGCGGGTACCTTCCACATACGACGTATTCCGCGCATTTCATCGCCAATCCGGCCTTGCACCGGGCGGTTGCCGACTACTTGTCGCGCGAACGCGCTTACGTCCAGGCGGCAGCCAAGGAGCTTGCGGCGGCAACGCCATTCCGCAAGGATTTGGTCGAACGGGACTAGGAGTGCGCCGGGGTCCGGTCTTTGGTCAAAGTCGCGTACAGGTTGAAAACGATCGGGGGAGCCGATGCCGAGCTACGATCCAAACAACATCTTTGCCAAGATCCTGCGCGGCGAGTTGCCCTGCTACAAAGTCTATGAGGACGACAAGGTTCTCGCCTTCCTCGACATCATGCCGCGCTCGCCGGGACACACGCTGGTGCTTCCGAAGGCCCCTGCCCGCAACATTCTCGACATCGGCGCCGACCATCTCACACACGTCGTCGCGACCGCGCAAAAGGTCGCCAAGGCGGCGATGAAAGCGTTTTCTGCCGACGGCATCACCATCCACCAGTTCAACGAGGGCGCCGGTGGCCAAGTGGTTTTCCACCTGCACGTTCATGTCATTCCTCGCAAGGCCGGTGTCACCATGAAGCCGCCGGCAAGCGAAAAGGAAAAGCCGGACGTGCTGGCTGAGCATGCCAAGAAACTGGCCGCGGCCATCGAAGCCGCCTGAGCTAGCGCCCGAAAAAAAATCCGCCAAACAGCAGTGCCGCCTCGCCGACCAGAACGCCGGCAAAGACCGAACGTTTGATGCAGACGAATGCAGCGAATCCGCATACCGCCGCACCCACGCGCACTGCGAGCGGAATGTTATCAAGTGTGCCGCTGGGAAAGAGGATCAGCTTGGCAATGACCGCCGCGAGAATTGCGGTCGCCACTGCGCGCGACCAGACGACGATTTCCGAATCCTCATTGAGCCCGCGCGCCACCACCAGCCCAAGTGCGCGCCAGATTTCGTTGGGCAGAAAGCCGACCAGGATCAGCACCAGATATGGCGATAACTCCAGGGTGGTCATTCGGCCGCCTCACGCAAACGATGAACGGCGTAGGCAACCGTGCCGCCGACGACACCCGTCCACATGATGTCCAGACCGACATCGAGGAGCGAGAGAGTCGGCCCAAGCAGAAGGCCGAACACAAGCGCCAGCCGATCCACGAGCATCTGCGCGTTACGCGCGGTCGACATCAGAAACGACATTGGCGTGAGGAACAGGAGGGCCCCGGCAAGCAGCGGCGGCAATCCGGCGGCGAGATAGTAGCCAACGAAGCCGCAGCTTGTAGCCGCTGTCAGGAAGCCGACTGACAGCCCGTTACAGAAGGCAATGCGGTATTCGCGCGATTGCGTGGGTAACAACCGCAATGACTCAACCCACATGCTCACGGATGTGAAATGCGTGGGTAACAGCAGGTCACGCAGGCGCGTGTCGGGTCGACGAATCAGCGGCAGTAACGCAATAACCATCGGCAACAGCCGGATTGCACTCAGGCTGACAGCGAGCGCCGCTTCGAACAGCGCGGAGCCTGCACCGAGCGCAGAGATCAAAATCACCTGCGCGGGCGCGGCCCATACCAATATGGACGACAGTGCAAGCCACCATGATGAAAAGCCAAAATCATGAGCCAGCGCGCCAATACCGATATACGTGCCGCCGATCACCGGAAAGAATACCGATGTCGCCGCAGATCTTATCCCGCCGAAAAACGCGGTTGTTGCAGATGGAAAAGTGCGGGGAGCAGACACGGCGGATCCACACCTCCCATAGCACCGGCACATCCGCAACCGTCGGCGATCACATACGCTGTCTGCAAAACAAGAAGGCCGGGCACCAGCCCGGCCTTCCTGTCATTCGATTGAAATCTAGACTTTCGCCAGCGGCACTTTCGGCACGGACCCGCGCTTTACCTTGGGCCGAGGCGAGGAGCGCCGCCTCGGTTTCGGCCGCACCGCCGGAAGCTTTTCCGGCTTCGGCGTGACCGGACCTTCGAGGAACTGGAAGCCGAGCTTGTCGCGACCTTCTTCGTCTTTGTCGACGATCACGCGCACGTGCCCACCGCCCTTCAGGTGACCAAACAGCACTTCGTCCGCCAGGGGCTTTTTAATGTGCTCCTGGATCACGCGTGCCATCGGCCGGGCACCCATAAGTTCATCGTAACCGTTGGCGATCAGCCAGCGGCTGGCTTCTTCCGAAAGCTCGATGGTGACGTTGCGGTCGCCAAGCTGCGCCTCGAGCTGGAGCACGAATTTCTCCACCACTTTGGCGATGATCTCCTGCGACAGATGCGCGAAGGTAATCGTGGCGTCGAGCCGGTTGCGGAATTCCGGCGCAAACATCTTGTTGATGGCTTCCAGGTCGTCCCCTTCCCGCTTGCTGCGGGTAAAACCATAGGCCTGCCTGGCGAGATCCGACGCACCCGCATTTGTTGTCATGATCAATATGACGTTGCGGAAATCAACCTGCTTGCCATTGTGGTCTGTCAGCTTGCCGTGATCCATGACCTGCAACAGCACGTTGAACAGATCCGGGTGCGCTTTCTCGATCTCATCGAGGAGCAGCACGCAGTGCGGGTGCTGATCGACGCCATCGGTAAGCAAGCCACCCTGATCGAAACCGACATAGCCCGGGGGGGCGCCAATCAGGCGCGAAACAGTGTGCCGCTCCATGTATTCCGACATATCGAAGCGTATGAGTTCGACGCCGAGCGACGCAGCCAGCTGCTTCGCAACTTCTGTCTTTCCAACGCCCGTTGGACCTGAGAATAGATAGCACCCGATCGGTTTCTCGGGCTCGCGCAAGCCTGCGCGTGCGAGCTTGATCGATGCCGAGAGCGACTCGATCGCCTTGTCCTGACCGTAGACCACTGTCTTCAGCGTCTGCTCGAGATGTTGGAGCACCTCGGCATCGTCCTTCGATACAGTCTTCGGCGGTATACGGGCCATCGTCGAGATTGTCGTCTCGATTTCCTTAATGCCGATTGTCTTTTTGCGCCGGCTTTCTGGCAGCAGCATTTGCGCCGCTCCGGATTCGTCGATCACATCGATCGCCTTGTCTGGCAGCTTACGGTCGTGGATATAGCGCGACGACAGTTCCACCGCGGCCTTGATGGCTTCACTTGTATATTTGAGCTTGTGATACTCCTCGAAGTAGGGCTTCAGCCCCTTCAGAATCTCGATTGCGTCCGTAACCGAAGGCTCGTTCACGTCGATCTTCTGGAAGCGGCGTACCAGCGCACGGTCCTTCTCGAAGTACTGCCGATATTCCTTATAGGTGGTCGAACCGATGCAACGGATCGTGCCCGACGCGAGCGCCGGCTTCAGCAGATTGGAAGCATCCATCGCACCGCCGGAAGTGGCGCCGGCACCGATCACCGTGTGAATTTCGTCGATGAACATGATCGCGCCGGGATACGCCTCAATTTCCTTGATGACCTGCTTGAGGCGTTCCTCGAAATCGCCGCGATACCGCGTACCGGCCAGCAGCGTCCCCATGTCGAGCGCGAAGACCGTCGCGCCTTTGAGCACGTCCGGGACCTCCCCGTGCACGATGCGGCGCGCGAGACCTTCGGCGATCGCGGTTTTTCCGACGCCGGCGTCGCCGACGAACAGCGGATTGTTTTTCTGTCTGCGGCAAAGCACTTGGATGGTGCGATTGATCTCGGGGTCGCGCCCGATCAACGGATCGATTTTGCCGTCTTTGGCCTTCTTGTTGAGATTGACGCAATAGGCCTCAAGCGCATCGCCCTTCTTCTTCGGCTCGTCGCCACCTTTGGTGTCCGTCTCTTCCTCGACGCCGCGCACTGGGCGCGATTCCGAAAGACCGGGCCGTTTGGCGATGCCATGGCTGATGTAATTGACCGCGTCATAGCGCGTCATGTCCTGCTCTTGCAGGAAATAGGCGGCGTGACTCTCGCGCTCGGCAAAAATCGCCACCAACACATTCGCGCCGGTCACTTCCTCGCGTCCCGAGGATTGCACGTGGATGACCGCGCGCTGGATCACGCGCTGGAAACCCGCGGTCGGTTTGGAATCCTCCGCGCCATCCGTGATCAAGTTTTCGAGCTCGGACTCAAGGTACGCCGTCAGGCTGCGCCGAAGCTTGTCGAGATCGACATTGCAGGCGCGCATCACCGCAGAGGCGTCCTGATCGTCGATCAGCGCCAGCAGGAGATGCTCAAGCGTTGCGTACTCGTGATGCCGTTCGTTGGCAATTGCAAGTGCGCGGTGAAGCGATTGTTCGAGACTTCGGGAGAAAGTTGGCATTCAAATTTTCCAGTTCATCTGGCGTTCACTCCCCCGACTCACTTTTTTTCCATCACGCATTGCAAAGGATGCTGATGTTTGCGTGCAAAGTCCATCACCTGTGTGACCTTCGTCTCCGCAACCTCGTATGTATAGATCCCACATTCGCCTATTCCGTGGTGATGCACATGCAACATAATTCTTGTGGCGGCTTCGTGATCCTTTCCGAAGAACCGCTCCAGGACATGCACAACGAACTCCATGGGTGTGTAGTCGTCATTGAGAATGAGTACGCGATACATATTCGGCCGCTTGGTCTGCGGCTTGGTCTTGGTGATAACCCCGGTGGCCGGTCCGCCTTGATCGTTCCGGCGCTTGCGGTCCTCGTCAGCCATGCGCGTCGCGTCGGCCCGCCTCGAGGCGGTCAGGATCTGACTGGTCTTCCTGGCTGTGGGCATCATGGTTGGGCCGCGGCAAGTTACATTCCTGGAGGTTGCGCCATAGCCGCGTCGGTACGTGGCCGACCCTCATAATAAAGACCCGGATACAGCCTTTCCAAGTCAGCAATTCGCTTGACGCTGCCCCGTTCCGGTACAAGGAGCGAA
>JANWKN010000052.1 GCA_025451355.1 Pseudolabrys sp.
CTGATTGAGGGGCTGTCGTTCCCAGTTTACCGCCGGGTTGCAACACTGATCTTTCTGCCCGCTGACGCGGGCCAACAGGCGTCGATGGAAATGATCAACATCGATCCCGCCGATCTCGCGGCCGCCCAGCAGCTGGATCAGGCGGCGCTAGCGACGGTGACCTCCGCCGTAGAGCCCTGATCGCCATGATGGACGGCCTTGATCGGACCCGACTACTCGGTTGTAGTGAACTGCGGTCTGCGATGAATTCTCGGCCTTGCCAAGCTATTTATCATTATCACCGTCTGCGCGGCTGTCGCTTATGGCCGGCCGGCAGGGGCCGAGACGCTCAAGAAAGAACCCGACGCCAACGAATTATCTTGCGGGCAGAAAGGCCTGGTCGAAAACAACACGTGTCCAGCGGATCAAATTTTGCAAATTACCGGGAGCTGCCTAAACACGCGGCAGCACCGTAATAAGCACGCTTTCTTTCAGCCGCAGGTCATTGCACGAATGTACGCTATTGGCACTTAGCGGACATTTCCGCCGTGCCCGCTAATGTCCGCTTTCGGGAGCGGACATCTCCCGCATCGTAAAATGTCCGCTAATAACCCAGGCGGACATTCGTCGTTCGCACAAATCCTTTATATAACTCGAGCCGATAGATTCTCGGCGATCGCGGCCTTGCCGTTAGGGAGTAATCGAGCCAGGACGGTTTGGTCGTTTTAGTCGCTGGCGGATGCGGCGTTGGCTATCATCGCGGACCGTACGGCGGATGCCGCGCCAATGGTTATTACGGCGGTCGCTACTGGGACACGCCGGTCGTAGTTGCACCCGGAGCAGTAGTGGCGGCTCCGACCATGCGGTGGACGAGGCCGGCATCGTGTCTGCAACGGCATGGCGGGTGTTGGATGGTCTGCAATTAGCTCGAGACAAAATTTCCTAAGACGCCGTTTCGCTTAGAAGATCGTTAAGCGGCATAGGAGAGAGACCGCTCCGCGGCGGTCTTTCTTTTTCGCGCAGGTCGGTGCGTGTGACCGTGCTCAAAGCTGTCCCCTCGAAATCAAAGCCCGATTGCGGCGAACCGCTCGAGCCCACTATCGCGGCGGGTATCGATCTGGCGAAAACTCACAACGCCGTGGCAGCGAATAACAAAATATGACTGACGTTCGCCCTGACTATTTAGACCTTTGGGTAGATCGCGCTTCCAAGTGGATAATGGATTCGTCACGGCCCCCATCATACTCTCGTCCTCGTATTCGGAGAGGACGACCATGTTGAAGATCATTGCGGCGGCCACCTTTTCAGCTATGTGCCGTGATTTGGGGCCGCTGTCTCCAGTATTCCGCTGGGTGCTCGCACCGTTATTCGAACATCGTGTGTTGCGCATTGTCGCTTAAATGCCCGACACGCAGTAGCCGCACCTCGCAATTTACGGAATCTTGATCTCCATCAACGATCTTGTCGAGCGATCAGCCCATATGATCGATCAAGGTCGCCAGCTAACCGGGCCCCTAGGAAACGGTCTTGCCACATATCAGATTTGCTCATCGGGCGAAGTGGCCGATTGCCGCCGCCGCTGTCATCGCGCTCGTTGCTTTACCTTTTGCCGCGCGCGGCGAACCCACCGCGGCCACATGCGATGCGCCGTTTTCAATGATCCGCTTCACCAATCCGCTGGTGCGTGTAGCACAGAAGCTCGCAAGCGGCGAGCCGATCACCATCGTCGCCATTGGGTCATCGTCGACTGCGGGAACCGGAGCTAGTTCGTCGGCCGCCTCCTATCCGAGTCGGCTGGAGGTCGAGCTGACCCAGCGCTTACCTGGCCATCAGATCACCGTGCTTAACCGTGGCGTCGGTGGCGAGGAAATCGGCGACATGCTCGAGCGCTTCGATAGGGACGTGATCGCAACAAAACCCGACCTGGTCCTCTGGCAATTCGGCACCAATTCGGTGATGCGAGACGATAAGCTCAACAACCACAATGTGGCGATCCGCGAGGGTCTCACCAAGATCCGCTCGACCGGTGCTGATATCGTGCTGATCGATCCGCAGTTCGCGCCAAAGGTGATCGTGAAGCCGGAAGCCGCGCGCATGGTCGAGCTGATCGCCAGCACTGCCAAAGTTGAGGATGTCGACCTTTTCCCCCGCTTCGATGTGATGAGACGCTGGCACGAAGTCGACCACATGCCGTTCAAGACGTTCGTCTCGCCCGACGGACTGCACATGAACGACTGGAGCTACGGCTGCTTCGCCAAGGGTCTTGGCATGGCCATCGCCGAAGCCGCACAGCGGCCGGTTGTCTCAGCGAAGGCGCTGTCGCATCTGGTACGCTGAGCACGGCGTTCTTTTGAACCGAAAGAAGTGGTTGGATCCCGAAGAACGACCACCCGCGTCACGCCCGGCGCAATCTGCTTGGCACTGATCTTGTCGATCAGTTTCGTCTCGCGGCCGGTTACAATTGTTGTCGCGCTGGCGGTAGCTCACTCGGGTGCAAAATCACGTTGGCCGAGATCCAACTACGACGCAGCGGGAGCAGGTTGTTGCTGTGATCGCGCTGCCGTTTGAGCACGCGGTCTGTGGCGGTGGCGAACGCTCGCTGATTTCGGTGTCGATGCTGCGATGGCGGAGGAAAGTTCCGCAACAGGCGGTCCCCTGGCCATGATGCCGGAATCTGGTGCCTTCGCGCTGATCGATCCGGTAGCTAGTTGATCATCGGGAAGTGACGATTTGTGTTGTTCTAACGTAGCCTGCTGCTGCAGCAGCACATTGAGCTGGTGTTGGATCCGCTCCTGGTCGAGAAACTGCTCGCTCACGACACGGTCGAACTCCCCACGCAAGTCGGCAATACGCTTGTCGTAGGTAGCTTGCATCTCAGTCATCGAGTGGATGACGTCACCGCGAAACGCGAAATAAGCGCCGGTTGCGATCGACCACACCGCCGTGACTATTAGCGCGGACCAGATGACCAGCACGCGGGAGCACGCGGGAGCTGCGCCCACGCGACGGGCGCGATGTGCGGCCTGGTTGACGACGACGTGGTACCGAAGGAGACATTGACTCTCCGGTTCGGCTCGTTTCGAGCGCGAGCAATTCAGATGTTCAGTTAGGTTATCTGATTCGGCATAACTAAACGGAACAGTGGTGTGGACGACACAGCGGACGCTCGAATGTCCGCTTTTGGCACCTAGCGGACATCGGCTTGTGCGCTGCACATGTCTGCTTTTGACCAAAGCGGACATCGGGCGACCTAATCTCAAGCGAAAATAAAGGCGATATCAGGCTCGCCTCAAGGTATCCCATCGCCTCACCATATATGTTCTGGTCCAAGCTCGTTTCGAACCAAACCATCGGAGCCGAAGATGTCGGTTGTATCTGGGCGGACGACAGCAGCGGACACCGCATTCGCAGCGGTGAGGGATTTCTACTTGAGTTCACGATACGGAGAACGACGCGGCGATCCAGGTATCTGTGACCTTACATTTGGTAACCCCCACGAGATGCCGCTCGCCGGACTCGTCACGGCACTGCGTGAACGAGCTATGCCAAAACACAAGGATTGGTTTGCTTACAAGACGAGTGAAAAAGAGTCGCAAGCCTTTCTCGCCCAACGTCTTCAGAGCGAATTAGCGCTACCGTTTGAGCCGTCCGACATCGCTCTGACTACCGGGGCATTTGCGGCCATTATGGTGGCCTTCCACATCGTGCTTAACGCTGGCGACGAGGCGGTGATTTCCGAACCCGCATGGTTTTGTTACGAACCAATGCTCCTTGCTGCCGACGCAGTTTCTCGCAAAGTCAAACTTAAACTCCCAAACTTTGATCTTGATCTTTCAGCCATTGAAGCCGCAATCGGTCCCAAGACCAGATTGGTGATTGTCAACACGCCACACAATCCAACAGGTAGGATTTACGATGACAATACACTGAAAGCATTGGCCGAACTTCTGGAACGCGCATCCGAGAGATACGGTCATCGCGTGTTTCTGCTCTCGGACGAACCATATCGGCGGCTGCGCTTTAACGGCCGCGGCTTTACAAGTCCGGCAACATTTTATCCGTGGACGCTAATTTCCTATAGCTACGGCAAAATCTTACTCGCACCGGGTCAGCGAATTGGATATTTAGCCACTTCTCCCAGCATGCCTTTCAAGGAGCGTAAAGCGCTGTCGAACGTTATGTTCTCCACGCAGATGGCGCTCGGGTGGTGTTTTCCTAACGCGATCATGCAGTATGCCGTGCCCGACCTCGAAAGTCTGTCAATTGACCTAGCGGCGCTTACGCGGCGACGAGATTCGCTCGCTGCAGCGCTTACCAAAGCGGGCTACGAAGTACTGCTGCCGGACGGGACCTTCTACCTTTGGGCCAAATGGCCAGAAGGCAATCCCCAGACCCATTGGAACAGACTTGCAGACCGCAACGTCTTTGTGCTGCCCGGTAGCCTTATGAATACGACGGATTATTTCCGAATTAGCTTTACAGCTTCGGACTCAATGATCGAACGCGCACTGCCGGCTTTTTCGGAAGTAACCGCAGACCCGATCTCTCCGTCTTTGCGCCCTATCGAAACAAGGCCCGCCATTGGCACTTAGCGGACATGACTTTTTGCGACGCGAATTTGCTTTTCGCCCAAAGCGGGCGTCAGGATCAATCATAGCTGACGAGCTACGGGGCCTTTGCCGGGAACTGCTGACCCGGCGTTGAGCGCGAAATCTCGAGCTCTTCTTCGGTCATGTCCGTCGTTACGTTGGCAAACAGAGGGGTGCTTAGATAACGCTCGCCGGTGTCGGGCAGCATGCAGAGGATGTTCGCGCCCTTCGGCGCGTCGGCGGCGACCTTCAATGCGCCGGAAAACGTCGCTCCCGCGCTTATGCCGACGAAAATACCTTCCTTGCGTGCAAGCTCACCACTCCATTTGATCCCTTCGGCGCCCGGGATGTGGATGATTCGCTCGATCACTTTCATGTCTACTGCATCTGCGGTCAGCTTCGGGATGAAGTCTGGCGTCCAGCCCTGTATGGGGTGCGGCTTGAATGCCGGATGCGCCGCTGATGGCGATCCGTCAGGATTGCGCTCTTGCTTTATTCCGCTGGCAATAAGTTGCGCATCCTCGGGCTCACAGAGGACAATCTTGGTGTTTGGCATTTCTTTGGCGAACACGCGCGCAACGCCCTTCAGCGTTCCGCCGGTACCGTAGCCGGTCACCCAATAGTCCAGCTTCTCGCCTTTGAAGTCGTTGATAATCTCTCTCGCCGTGGTGCGCGAATGGATGTCAGGGTTGGCTTCGTTCTCGAACTGGCGGGTCAGGAACCAGCCGTGCGCCTTGGCGAGCTCGATCGCCTTGACCACCATGCCAAAGCCGCGTCCTGCCTGCGGGGTAAGCACAACCTTGGCGCCGAGGAAGCGCATCAGCCTGCGCCGTTCGACGCTGAACTGCTCGGCCATGGTCACCACCAACGGATAACCTTTGGCGGCACATACCATTGCGAGCCCGATGCCGGTGTTGCCGCTGGTCGCCTCGATGACCGTCTGCCCAGGCTTGAGGTCACCAGATTTCTCGGCGGCCTCGATCACGCCCAGCGCCAGGCGATCTTTGACTGACCCCAGTGGGTTGAACGCCTCGATCTTTGCGAACAGATTGACATCGGGCGGTGCCAACCGGTTGATCCGTACCACGGGCGTGTTGCCGATAGTCTCCAGAATGTTTTGAAATTTTGCCACGAGCCTCTCCCGCTGAGATTA
>JANWKN010000053.1 GCA_025451355.1 Pseudolabrys sp.
ATTCGTTTCTTTCGCCATCAGGCCGAAGATGTGATCCGGATGGAAATGCGTGACGATGATGGTTTCGATTTTTGCCGGATCAATGCCGGTGGCCTTCATGTTTTTTGCTGCCATGAGACCGACGGTTGGCTGAAGCTGCCCGCCGGTGCCGGAATCGAATATCACATACTTGCCCTTCACGACAGTGACCGTGAACGGGATCGGTATGATGTTGTCAGCGAGACCGCCGGCCCTGAGCGCCGCTTTAACCTGGTCCCGGCGGCGTATTTTTCACAAAATTGTCTTCAAGCGCACGGTTCTAGATCCCATCGTAGATCTGGGCGACTTCGACATCCCCAATCTTGAACTTGTGAAAGCCCTTATCGACGAGCTTGGCGTTGGCGTAGCTCTGTGCCTGCGCCGAGCCGATGAACTCAAGCTGGGCCATCAAGACCGAACGCGGCGGAGGCCGCGGCCGCTGAAAGTACAAAATTTCGGCGTGAGATACTGTCCATACTGCACTCCCCTGTACATGAGGGCTGCTGAGAGTCCCAAGGCATAAACACCATGCGGCCCAGTCCGCGTCCATATACTGCGCGAATTCAATATTGTGCCAATGCCGACGCTATTCCGCCGCGACCGCAGGCGGCGCTTCTTCGACTTCCTTCAACTGCGGCTCGAGCCGGCGTTTCAGCATCCGGTCGACGCGGTCGAGATAGAGGTAAATTATCGGCGTAATGTACAGCGTCAGGAGCTGCGACAGCGCAAGACCGCCGACCACTGCCACGCCAAGCGGCTGACGCAATTCAGCTCCCGCACCGGTACCGAGCGCAATCGGCAGCGTGCCGAAAATCGCGGCGAAAGTCGTCATCATGATCGGGCGGAAGCGCAGGACCGCGGCCTCGCGGATCGCGGCTTCCGCCGACAATCCAACGCGTCGTCGCTCGATCGCAAAGTCGATCATCATGATCGCGTTCTTCTTGACGATGCCGACCAACATCACGATGCCGATCATGGCGATGACGGACAGATCCATACCGAACAGCATCAACGTCAGGATCGCGCCGATACCCGCGGACGGCAGACCGGAAATGATTGTGATCGGATGGATGAAGCTTTCGTACAAAATTCCGAGCACCACGTAGGCTGCAAAAATCGCGGCCAAAATCAGGATGCCCTGCCCGCGCAGTGAATCCTGGAATACCTGTGCAGTGCCCTGGAATCCGGTGGTGATGGTCGCGGGCAGTCCTTCGTCACGTTCGAGCTTCTGTATGGCGTCGACGGCCTGACCCAGCGAGAACCCGGGTGCAAGATTGAACGAGATCGTCACTGCCGGCTGTTGGCCCTGGTGATTGACCTGCAAAGGACCGACGGTGCGTTCGAACCGGGTGACCGCAGAGAGCGGCACTGTCGTGCCGGTCGACGTCTTCAGATAGACGCGCGCCAGATCATCCGGGCCGACCTGAAACTCCGGCTGCGTCTCGAGAATAACTTGATAGTAGTTCACCGGACTGTAGATGGTCGCGACCTGCCGCACACCAAAAGCGTTGTATAGCTCCTGACGAATCTGATCGACGGTCAACCCGTAAACCGCAGCCTTTTCACGATCGACTTCGATCGAGATTTGCGGATTGGTGACGTAAAGGTCCGTCGTCACGTCGAGCAAGCCGGGAATGCGCGAAATCTTCTCGCGCATTTCCGGCGTCACGCGATAGAGCGACGTCGTGTCATTGGATTGCAGCGTGTACTGATATTGGCTTTTGGCGAGTTTGCCACCCAGATTGATGTTCTGGATCGGCTGGAAATAGATTGCCAGACCCGGCACCACGTTTGCGGTCTGCCGCAGGCGTGCGAGGATCGTCTGCAGATTGTCGCGCTCCTTGCGCGGCTTCAGCGCGATGAGCATGCGTCCGCTGTTGCCGACGGAATTTGGTCCGCCGGTACCGACCGTAGAGTTCACATACTGAACCGCAGGATCCGCCCGTACAATCTCGGCAGCCTTGCGCTGAAGTTGCGTGATCGCGGGAAACGATATGTCGGTTGCGCCTTCCGTTATGCCGATGACATAGCCGGTGTCTTCCGTCGGAAAGAACCCCTTGGGGACCACGACATAGAGCGCGATCGTCGCGAAGAACGTGCCTATCGTTACCATCAACATGATGGATTTGAAGGCGATCACCCGATCGAGCGTCCATTGGTAGGTGTTCAGCATTCCCTCGAAGAAGCGCTCAAACCAACGCAACACGAAAAACTGTTTCTCACCCTCCTTATGGTGGCCGAGAACGCGCGCGCACAGCATCGGGGTGAGTGTCAACGAAACGAATCCGGAAACTACGATCGCGACCGCGATCGACACCGCGAATTCACGAAATACGCGGCCGACCATTCCGCCCATCAACAACACGGGAATGAACACGGCGATCAGCGAAAAGGTGATCGATACGATTGTGAAGCCGATCTCGCGCGAGCCTTTTAGAGCCGCTTCGAACGGACGCATCCCGCCTTCAATGTGGCGGACGATGTTCTCCAGCATCACGATGGCATCGTCGACCACGAACCCGACCGACAGTGTGAGTGCCAGCAACGTCATATTATTGATTGAGAAGCCAAAGGCATACATCGCCGCGAATGTGCCGACCAGCGATACCGGCACTGCCAGCGCCGGAATAATGGTCGCCGACACTTTGCGCAGGAACAGAAAAATCACCATGATCACGAGAGTAATCGCGATGGCCAAGGTTTCCTGCACGTCGATGACCGCGGCGCGGATCGACAGCGAACGATCAAACAGGGGCTCCATCTGGATCGAAGGCGGCACTTGCGCGCGCATGGTTGGCAAGTTCTGACGCACAAGGTCGACCACCTGCACGGTGTTGGCGTCAGGTTGGCGCTGTATCGCCAGAACGATGGCCCGCCCATCATTGAACCAGGTGGCGATCTTTTCATTTTCGACGCTGTCGACGACACGCGCTATCTGATTGAGCTTTATCGGCGCGCCATTGCGATAGGCAACAACCACATCGCGATAGTCCTCAGCGTGCGGCATCGCGCTGGTCGCAGCCAACGTCACGCTCTGCTTCGGGCCGGTCAGAACGCCGACAGGCGTGCTCGAATTGGCCTTGGCGACGACACTGCGCACATCCTCAAGCGAGATATTGCGAGCGGCTGCTTCGGTCGGATTGACCTGGACGCGGACCGCGAATTTCTGCGCGCCATAGACAAGAACCTGAGCAACGCCCGGTAATTGCGATATCTGTGGTGCGAGAATCGTCTCGGCATAGTCGTCAACCGTTGACAGCGGAAGCGTGTCCGACCGTAGAGCGATATAGAGCACCGGGAAGTCCCCGGGATTCACCTTGCGGAACGACGGCGGTATAGTCATTTCGATCGGCAGCAGGCGCGCCGAGGTCGCCAGCGCCGTCTGCACGTCAAGCGCGGCACCGTCGATATTGCGCCCAAGATCAAACTGAATGGTAATCTGCGCAAGGCCGAGAGAGGACGACGAGTTCATCGACGAGATGCCGGAAATCGTCGACAGCTGCCGCTCTATTGGCGATGCAACCGATGACGCCATGGTCTCCGGGCTTGCACCAGGAAATTGCGCCGTAATCTGAATGGTCGGAAAGTCGACCGCAGGCAGCGCTGCGACAGGTAGCAGCCGATAGGCAAAGATGCCGAAAACGATCAACGACGCTGTCATCAGCGTCGTCAGCACCGGCCGGCGGATACAGGTCTCGGAAATGTTCATGGTTCAGCTGCCCGCGACCTTAGGCGTGCGCAAGTTCACGCGCGTGCCTTTCGACAACAGCAGCTGTCCCTCGGTCACGACGGTTTCGCCGCCATTGAGACCGGACGCGATCACACTTTCGTTGCCGATCTGACGCTCGACTTTCACCGGTTGTAGCTGGGCAACGCCGTCCTGGATCACGAATACAAAGGTGCCGGTCTGGCTGATCTGCACGGCGTTTGCGGGCACCACAACGCCATCCTCGTTGCGCAGGGTCATCTCTGTGTTGACCAGAGTGCCGGGCCAGAGCAATTCATCCTGGTTCGGCATGGTCGCGCGCACCATCGCCATTCCGGTCGAGGGATCGACGGTGTTCTCGATCATCGTGACCCGGCCGTTGGCACGCTTTTGCTCTCCCGGCACAATCGCCTCAACGGTGGCGGTCTCAGCAGCAATAGCCTTGCGGATATCGGGCAGGTTCTTCTGCGGCACTGTGAAACTGACATAGACCGGCACCATCTGGTTGATGGTCGCCATCGGCGAGGTGTCGGCCTGACGCACAAAATTTCCGACCTTGACGTTGGCCATGCTGATGCGGCCAGAAATCGGCGCGCGGATTCCACAGAAGCCGAGCTGAACTTTCAGGTTTTCGAGCTGAGCGCGATTTGATTCCGCAGTGGCGCGCGAGACATTGACCGCGGTTTGCGCGTTGTTGAGCGTGACGATCGGCGTTGCGTTCCTTGCGGCGAGATCCGTGTAGCGCTCGACGTCGCGTTGTGCCTGCTCAAGCGTGGACTGCGCGCCGTCGATGACCGCCTGCACGCGCTTCATGTCGGCTTCGATCTGGCGGCAATCGAGCGTGAACAGCAGGTCGCCTTTCTGCACATTGGCGCCGTCACGGAAATGCACATCTGTGATTGTGGTATCGACCTGCGTTTTGATGGCAACGCTGGCGATGGGGGTGACATTGCCGAGGGCGGTGAGGCGGATCGGCATCGTCTTGCGTTCAGCAACCGCAGTCTCAACCGGGACCGCACGGACCTGGGGGGCGCGGGCCGCCGCGCCGTCCGTGGACCAGAACCCGCGGGCAAGCACAACAACGCCAATCAGGGCGACCACCGCCCCGCCAAGGAGCCATTTTCGCTTGATCATCGGCAATTTTCGGTCCGGACTCATTTGGGCCTGCCCGGACGCTCCCTAATCCGCGGAATGGCTTGTTTCACATAAATTTTGGGCCGCGTTAACGCCTTACCTAGCATATAAACGTTACTGAGTGCATATCCCTGCGGTCTCCTATAAACACGGGAAATACAGCGTTATTCGCCCCGCCCGGAACCCCGAAAATCCATGCGAATTGCCACTTGGAACGTGAATTCCATCCGCCAGCGCATGGACAACCTGGAGGCTTGGCTCAGAGAACGACAACCGGACATTGTCTGCCTGCAGGAGATCAAGTGCACGGACGAGGCGTTCCCGCGCGAGCCGCTGGAAGCCCTCGGGTACAATGTCGCGGTGCATGGCCAGAAGACCTTCAACGGTGTGGCGCTGCTGTCCAAGCTGCCGTTCGACGAAGTTGCGCCGGGATTGATCGGCGATGATGCCGACGTGCAGGCGCGCTTTCTCGAAGCGATCGTCTCAACCAAATCCGGCGCGCTACGGGTTATCAGCCTTTACCTGCCCAACGGCAATCCGCCGGACACTGACAAATATGCGTACAAGCTCAACTGGATGTCTCGCCTCATTAATTTCTCGCATGAGCGTCTTAAACTGGAAGAACCGATGCTGCTGGCCGGCGATTTCAATGTCATCCCGACCACCACTGACGCGAGTCGTCCCGAGGCATGGAAGAATGACGCTTTGTTCCTGCCGCAGACGCGAGAGAAGTTTCGCGCCCTGGTCAATCTCGGACTGACCGATGCGATACGCGCGGTGAACGATGAATCCGACCTCTATACCTTTTGGGACTATCAGGCCGGCGCCTGGGCCAAGGATGATGGCATCCGCATCGATCACCTGCTGTTGTCGCCGCAGGCTGCGGACCGGCTGACCGATGCCGGCATCGACCGCCACGTGCGCGGCTGGGACAAGCCATCCGACCATGTCCCGGTCTATATTGATCTGGATCTCGATGGCCGCTGACGAGCGGCGAGCGCCCTACTCCCGCCGCGTCTCCAGCCATTGGCGCAGATAGACGGCGGCCAGCGCGCGCTCATCCTCGTTCGCCTGCTGCATGGCGCTGTCATAGAGCTTCGTGATCCAGGCCTGATCGGAACGCGCGTTGTCCTTGGCGAGCGCGAGCCACATCAGCCCGCGCGCGGCCTGACGCGGAACATGGTCGCCTTCGAACAACATGGCGCCGAGCATCGCCTGCGCCTCGCATTGGCCTTTTTGCGCGGAGAGACCGAGCCATCGCGCCGCCTGGCGTGCATCGCGCGGCGCGCCGTTGCCGTTGAGGTAAAGCCGCGCCAGAAAATATTGCGCGTCTGGATCGCGGAAGTAGGACGCCGCGTAGGCAAACATCTCGCGCGCGCGCTGCGGATCACGCTTGACGTCGGTCTGCGGAATTCCGTCGAGGTAGTAGTGCCCAAGTGCCACGAAAGCATTGGCGACGAAACGCGCCTGCGGCGTGTCCGGATTGTCGTCGGCGTGACTGTCGGCAATGCGGCGGAAATATTCGAACGCCTTGAGGTCATTCTGCGCGACGCCGTCGCCTTCCGCATACATGCGGCCGAGCTTCCACTGCGCGAGCGCGTGACCCTTTTCGGCCGCGTATTCAAGCGAGTTCACCGCCTTGACGGTTTCGCCGGCCTTGAGCCAGTTCGCGCCGGAACGAAATGCTTCCATCGGCGACATCGGCGGGGGGCCGACGCTCGCATCGGTCTTGCTGCCATCGAGCGCGTGCGCGGGCGCTGCGGCCAAAAGCCCGCCGATCAACAGCGCGCGCAGCGTGCTCTCAAACGTCCGCATAGCACTCTTTCTCGCCCGCCCCGCCGGGATGCGTCACAGCGCCGTTGACGGCGGGACCCACCTGCTGGGCGTACTTCCACAAATAACCAGACCCGTAATTGTTCTCGCGCGGCTTCCATTGCGCCTTGCGCTTGGCGAGTTCCTCGGCAGAAAGCTTCACGTCGAGCGAACCCTTCACCGCGTCGATCTCGATGATGTCGCCGTCGCGGATCAGTCCGATCGGACCGCCGATCGCTGCCTCCGGCCCGACATGGCCGACGCAGAAACCGCGCGTGGCGCCTGAGAAACGCCCGTCCGTGATCAGCGCGACTTTTTCGCCGGCGCCCTGGCCATACAGCGCGGCCGTGGTCGAGAGCATTTCGCGCATGCCGGGGCCACCGCGTGGCCCCTCGTAGCGGATCACCAGAACTTCGCCGTCCTTGTATTTGCGGTTCTTCACCGCATCGAAGCAGGCTTCCTCGCCGTCAAAGCACCGCGCCGGACCGCTGAACTTGAGCCTCTTCATGCCGGCGATCTTCACGATCGCACCTTCCGGCGCGAGATTGCCTTTGAGCCCGACAACGCCGCCGGTCGGCATCAATGGCTTATCGGCCGGATAGACGACATCCTGATCCGGATTCCACTTCACGTTTTTCAGATTTTCGGCGATGGAACGTCCCGTTACCGTCAGGCAATCGCCGTGCAGGTAGCCGTGATCCAGAAGCGTTTTCATCAAAATCGGCACGCCACCAGCTTCGAACATATCCTTGGCGACATAACGGCCACCCGGTTTCAAATCTGCGACATAAGGAGTCTTTTTGAAGACTTCGGCCACGTCGAACAGCGTGAATTCGATACCGCACTCATGGGCGATCGCCGGCAAATGCAGCGCAGCATTGGTCGAGCCGCCCGTTGCGGCGACAACCGCCGCGGCATTCTCGAGCGCCTCGCGGGTTACTATGTCGCGCGGCCGAATATTCTTGACGATCAGGTCCATGATCATCTCGCCCGCAAGCATGCAGAACTTGTCGCGAATTTCGTAAGGCGCCGGCGCGCCCGCCGAGTATGGCAGCGCGAGGCCGATGGCTTCCGATACCGTCGCCATTGTGTTCGCGGTGAATTGCGCGCCGCAGGCGCCGGCGGATGGACAGGCGTTCTGTTCGAGAATGTCGAGATCTTCATCCGACATCTGCCCGACGGAATGCTTGCCGACCGCCTCGTAAACGTCCTGGATGGTGACCGGCTTGCCCTTGAACGTGCCGGGCAAGATCGAGCCGCCATAGATGTAGATCGCCGGCACATTCAGACGGCACATCGCCATCATCATGCCGGGCTGTGACTTGTCGCAGCCGGCGATGCCGATCAGCGCATCGTAGGCATGACCACGCACGGTCAGTTCGACGCTGTCGGCGATGACCTCGCGCGAGGGCAGCGACGCCTTCATGCCGGCGTGGCCCATCGCAATACCGTCGGTAACCGTGATGGTGCAAAATTCGCGCGGGGTCGCGCCGACCGAAGCCACGCCCTTCTTCACAACCTGCGCCTGGCGCATCAGGGCGATGTTGCAAGGAGCTGCCTCGTTCCAGCACGTCGCCACGCCGACGAAAGGCTGGTGGATCTGCTCCGTGGTGAGCCCCATCGCGTAGTAGAATGAGCGATGCGGTGCCCGATCCGGCCCCTCGGTGGCGTGCCGGCTCGGAAGTTTCGACTTCAAACTAGATTTGGCGTCCATCGGTCCTGTCGCCCAGCCCCGGTTATCGCTGCCGGGTCGGCCCAGCCGGCACTTAAAAGGCAGCCGGCTTGGCGGGCATCGATGTGGTTGAATGGTATGGCCGAATCGCGGCGCGGCTTGGGCTAACCTCCTCTCTCGGTTAAATGTTCTGACACTGTTGCAAAGCGGTCACAGGTGTAGGTAAGCGGCAACACCGGTTATGTCGCTGCAAGACAAGTGTTATCGCCCATGTTGTTTGTCGAGGCCCTGGGCAGCCTGTCGCCGTTTTCGACAATTCCCCCCGCGCGAGGGAGATGGCGCGTCAGGTGGCGCAACCATTATTCGTTTTGTGGCGCGCTCCCTCTCGAGAACGCGGGCGCCTCATGGCGCCATCGCGGGCGTCTTCCTTACAGCGCCGGCCGCGCTTTGCGGTTGCCGTCTGTTGTCCCGCCGTGTTCACCGCTATGGCGAAGCTTGCGGCGGGCGGTCCGGCCCCGGTGGCCATGCTCCTGGCGGGCGGCTCGTAGTGGCCGCCGGGCGGAGCCCCGGCGCCGCCCGAGTGCGGGAGGAGCGTCCTCTCCCGGCCGCGGGCGGCGCATCCGACCCCACCCGCATGACGTCTCATGAGAGCGCCCTCTGGCGGACCGAACACAATTAGGAATATGATCATATAGGATTAAAGTCAAGACTTGAAAGTCGCACACCCTGTCGACTGTCATTGCCGGGCTTGACCCGGCAATCCATGATGACGTGCAGCGCCGGCAGCATTAGTTAAGGCCATCGATCGCTGTAAAAGCATCATAGATGCGCGGGTCAAGCCCGCGCATGACGTGGGAGAGTATTTCGACAACAAGTCATTCCGGGACGGCGCTGCAGGACCGGAATCCAGACGGCGTTTCACACAACGACCCAGTCATGCCCACGCTTGTCGCGGGCATGACGGTGCGACAGATCCGGGTTCGCGCCCTCAGCGCGCCCGAGAATGACAATCCATAAGGAATGTGTAGCTTGCGCCGATGCCTCCCCCTCGCCTCCGCCGTTCTTTTTTCGACCGTCCGGTGCTCAAGGTCGCGCCCGATCTGATCGGCGCGACACTGCTCGTTGACGGCGTCGGCGGCATCATCGTCGAGGTCGAGGCTTATCACCACACCGATCCCGCGGCCCATTCATTTAATGGACGCACCGAACGAAATGCCGTGATGTTCGGTCCCGCGGGCTACGCCTACATTTACCGCTCCTACGGCATTCACTGGTGCCTCAATTTCGTATGCGAAGAGGAAGGTAGCGCCAGCGCCGTCCTGATCCGCGCGCTCGAACCGGCCCACGGCGTGCCGACAATGCGCCGCCGCCGCAGCGTATCCGAAGAGCGGGCACTATGTTCGGGTCCGGGAAAACTATGCGAGGCGCTGGCCGTGACGCACAAACACAACGGTCTGCCTCTCGACCGCGCACCTTTTGAATTGCGCGCGCGCAACGAAAAGCCGGCGATCGCGACGGGCGTACGTATCGGAATCACGAAGGCGGCGGCGAAGCCCTGGCGCTACGGGTTGAAAGGGTCAAAATTTCTCAGCAAGCCGTTTCGCTAGTACGCACCTCTCGGTCGTCATTGCTCACGTGGCGCCCTTGAGCCGCTCCAACGCCTCCGCAATCTTGGCTTTGCGCGCCACCGCCTCCTCGCGCTTCTGTTTTTCTTCTTCGACCACCTCTTCCGGCGCCCGCGCCATGAAGTTGGGATTGTTCAACTTTGCGTCGACGCGACCGATATCTGCGTCCGCCTTCTGCATCTCCTTGCCGAGCCGCGCACGTTCGGCCGCGACATCGATCACGCCTTTGAGCGGCAGCGCCGCCGTCTCGCCGCGAACCACGAGTTGCACCGAGCCTTGCGGCGGTGTGGCCGCGGATGAGATGTCAGACACGCGCGCCAGCCGCTTGATGAACTCGGCCCAGCGCTCGGCACGCGCTTTCGTCTCCGCCGAAGCGCCCGCAAGCACCAGCGGGATCGCCGCAGTGATGTTCATTTCGGCGCGCACGGAACGGATGGCGGTAACGAGATCGATGACCCAGCCGATTTCCGCTTCGGCTTTGTCGTCGGAAAGACCGGCAAGCTGCGGCCATTTATCTAGCGCCAGCAAAGCGTCGTGCTTCCCCGTCACCGTCCACAATTCTTCGGTGATGAAAGGCATGAACGGCTGCAGCAACTTGAGGATTTCATCGCGCCCCCAGGCCACCATGGCCTGTGTCTCGCCCTTGGCGGCGCCATCTGCGCCGGTGAGCAGCGGTTTAGCCAGCTCAAGATACCAGTCACAGTAGATGTTCCAGACGAACCGGTAGACCGCAGCGGCGGCGTCATTGAAGCGATAGGCCTCGATCGCCTCGGTAATTTCGGTCGCAGCTTTTGCCGTTTCGTGCGCAATCCAGCGGTTGAGCGTTTCCTTGGCCGATTTCGGATCGAAATTGGCGACGCTTGCGCAACCGTTCATTTCGGCAAAGCGCGCGGCGTTCCACAGCTTGGTCGCGAAATTACGGTAGCCCTCGACGCGCTGGGTCGAGAGCTTGATGTCGCGTCCCTGCGCCGCCATGGCGGCGAGCGTGAAGCGCAATGCATCCGCGCCATATTCATCGATCAGCGCCAGCGGATCGATGACGTTACCTTTCGACTTCGACATCTTGGCGCCGGAAGCATCGCGAACGAGCGCATGGATGTAAACGTCGTGGAACGGGATCTCCTTCATAAAATGGAGACCCATCATCATCATGCGCGCGACCCAGAAGAAGATGATGTCGAAGCCCGTCACCAGCGTTGAGGTCGGATAGTAGCGCTTGAGCTCGGGCGTATTGTCCGGCCAGCCGAGCGTCGAGAACGGCCACAGCGCGGACGAAAACCATGTGTCGAGCACATCCTCGTCGCGGGTGAGCTTCGTCTTTTTTCCGTAGTGCTTGTCGGCGTCCGTCTGCGCCTCGGCCTCTGTCAGAGCGACAAATACTTTGTTGTCGAGCCCGTACCAGGCGGGAATCTGATGGCCCCACCAGAGCTGGCGCGAGATGCACCACGGCTGAATGTTTTCCATCCAGTCGAAATAGGTTTTCTCCCAATTCTTGGGAATGAATTTGGTCTTGCCCGCACGCACCGCCGCGATTGCTGGTTTCGCCAGCTCTTTCGCGTTGACGTACCACTGGTCGGTCAGGAATGGCTCGATCACAACGTTCGAGCGATCGCCGTGCGGCACGACGTGTGACTGCGGCTCGATTTTTTCGACGAGGCCTTTTTCTTCCAACCGCGCAAGGATCGCCTTGCGTGCCGCAAACCGGTCCGTGCCATTCATAGCGAGTGTGGCATCGAGATCCGCAGAGTTCGGTATGCCCGCCACGAAGTCCGCATTATCTTTCAGTTGAAGCTTGGCTTCGGCGGTGAAGATATTGATTTGCGGCAGGTTATGCCGTTTGCCGACCTCGAAATCGTTGAAGTCGTGCGCCGGCGTGATCTTCACCGCGCCCGAGCCTTTTTCGGGATCTGAATACTCGTCGGCGATGATCGGAATCTTCCGCCCGACCAGCGGGAGGATCGCGTTCTTGCCGACCAGGATCTTGTATCGCTCGTCGTCCGGATGCACGGCCACCGCCGCGTCTCCAAGCATGGTCTCCGGTCGCGTCGTCGCCACCACAATGAACGTCGAGCGGTCGTCGGGATTGAAGCTCTTGCCTTCGATCGGATAGCGCAGATGCCAGAGGTGGCCTTTGGTCTCGACCTGGATTACCTCCAGATCGGAAATCGCGGTCAGCAGCTTCGGATCCCAGTTGACCAGCCTCTTGTCCTTGTAGATGAGGCCGGCGCGATGAAGTTCCACAAAAACTTTAAGAACGGCGCGCGACAGCCCCTCGTCCATGGTGAAGCGCTCGCGCGACCAGTCGCATGACGCGCCAAGCCGCTTGAGCTGATTGACGATGGTACCGCCGCTCTCGGCCTTCCATTCCCAGACCCGCTTGAGGAAGGCTTCGCGGCCCATCTCGCGTCGGCCCTTCTCCTGACGCTCCATCAGCTGGCGCTCGACCACCATTTGCGTCGCGATACCCGCGTGATCGGTGCCGGGCTGCCAGAGCACATCCTTGCCGCGCATGCGCTCGAACCGGCACAGGATGTCCTGCAGCGTATTGTTCAGCGCATGGCCCATATGCAATGAGCCGGTCACGTTCGGCGGCGGAATGACGATAGAGTAAGGCTTCGCACCGGCACGCTCGGGGCGGCCGGCGCGGAAGGCGCCCGCCTGTTCCCAGGTCCGGTAGATGCGGCCCTCAACCTCCGAGGGCTGGTAGGTTTTGTCGATCGTCATCGTTTTGCGTGGAGCACCGTCGGCGCGTTAGAAAACCTACCGCACCACCGAGAGTCAACTTTGTCCCCCGACACACCCGTTTCGCGCGGCAGCGCCAAGTCCGCCATCACGCTGCTGGCACTGGCCTCCTTCGCCAGCCAGTCGATGGTTCGGGTTTCGGATTCGCTTTTGCCGCAGATCGCCGCCGACTTCGGGGTCAGCGTCGGTGCCGCCTCGATCGTGGTCACCGCCTATGCCCTAGCGCACGGCTCGGTACAACTCATCGTCGGTCCCGTCGGCGACCGCTTCGGGAAGTATGCCTGCGTCACGGCTGCGGCGGCAATGTCGACCGTGCTGGTGCTGATGTGCGGCCTCGCAGGGTCGCTGCCGATGCTTGTCGCCGCACGCCTTGCCTGCGGCCTGTCCGCCGGCTGGATCATTCCATTGGCCATGGCCTTCCTCGGCGATGTCATCCCATACGAGCGTCGTCAGCAGGTGCTCGGCACGTTTCTGTCCGGGCAGATTCTTGGCCAGTTGTTCGGCCAGGCTGCCGGAGGCGTCCTCGGCGATCTCTTCGGATGGCGCAACGTGTTCTTTTTTCTCGCCGCACTTTTTGCGGTTGCGACCGTTCCACTGCCGATCGAATTCTTCCGCAATCCGATCACGCATGCGGGACACGCCACGGCCACACGCTCGCGCGGCTTTGCGAAAGACTACGCGACCGTGCTGCGCGTGCCGTGGGCGCGCGCGGTGATCGTGATGGGCTTCATCGAAAGCCTCTTCATGTTCGGCGCCTTCGCATTTGTCGGAGCCGATCTTCATCTGCGCTTCGGCGTCAGTTTCGCACTGGTCGGGATCTTCGTCGGCGCCTTTGCGATCGGCGGGCTCATCTACAGCCTCTCGGTGCGCGGCCTTGTCAACCGCCTCGGCCAGGTCGGACTTGTCACTGGCGGCGCTGTGATGCTCGCCCTCGCCTATCTGACAATTGCGTTCACGCCGAACACCTATCTCGCGCCCGTCGCCATTACTACAATCGGGCTCGGCTATTACATGCTGCACAACACGTTGCAGACAAACGCTACGCAAATGACGCCCGAAGCGCGCGGCACCGCGGTGGCGATTTTCTCCTCCGCACTTTACCTCGGGCAGACGCTCGGCGTCGCCATGAATGGAATAGTGTTCGACCGCTTCGGTGCGATACCCGTGTTTGTGACCGCAGCCGCTGGTTTGTTGGGATTGGGCCTATGGTTCGCGCGCGCGCTGCGGCAACGGCAGAACCAGGAAATTTAAATTTAGGATTTCACCCTATCCGCTGTCATAGCCGAGCTTGACCCGTCAATCCATGACGCCGTGCAAAGACAGAATTTCCGTAAGGTCTTCCCAGTTTGCCGCTCATCATGGATGCGCGGGTCAAGCCCGCGCACGACGCCCAATGTGACGGGTTTCTAAATTTACGGCCTGCCGCGCGAGACGCGCTCGATCTCCGCGCGCACGATGCGCTCGACCATGCTTGGCAGGTTGTCGTCCAGCCATGACTTGAGCATTGGCCGCAGCATTTCCTTCACCAGATCCTCAAGCGTGCGCGCGTTCTGTCCGATGATGGTGTGCGCCAGCGTGTTGAAAGCGCTGTCGACAGCAGCGATCGTCTCGTTCGAAATCAGTGCTCGATCAAGCTGAGGATGAGGCTGCGGGTATGGCCTCATGGAGAAGACAACATCGGATGCGCCATCAATCGTTCGAAAGCCCGGCGCCGGTTTGGGCGACGGCGGAGGCGGTGCCGGCATCGCGGGCGCTGCCATCGCCTCGGTCAGATCGAGCACATCGGGAGTTGATGGCTTTTCAGCCGCGGGTGTCCCATCGAGTTCTGCGAGCATCGCGTCAATTTCATCCTGACTGTTGGCCGTCGCAGGAACCGGCGCCGCGGGCTTTGGCGCGGGCGGCGGCGCTGCCGTCTTCGCTGGCGCGGCGGGCGGCGCAGGACGGCTCGGAGCTGCCGTTACCGCGGGTTGTTGGCTCGGTGGCGCCGCAGTCTCGGTCGTCTTAGCCGGCTTGCTGGCGTCGTCATCGGCAATGATGCGTCGGATGGAGGCCAGGATTTCCTCCATCGTTGGCTCTTGCGCCTTCGCCGCTTGCGTCATTACCCGAAA
>JANWKN010000054.1 GCA_025451355.1 Pseudolabrys sp.
CTCAGCGGGCGCCCGCCGCGCGCACCAGCGTGCGCGAATCGATTTCATCCTCGGGCGGTTCAAGCATCCGCAGGAAGCGCCCGGCCCAATGGCTGAGATCATTGCGCACCAGCACTTTGAAATTGGCCGAATGCCGCTGGCGCCGCTCCTCCAGCGGCATCGACAGGGCACGGTTGATGGCATTGCCCACGCCTTCCGGATCGTATGGATTGACCAGCAGGGCGGCCGCACATTCATGCGCCGCCCCGGCAAAGCGTGACAGGATCAGAACGCCGGGGTCCTCCGCGTTCTGGGCAGCGACGAATTCCTTGGCCACGAGATTCATGCCGTCGCGCAACGGCGTGACCAATCCGGCCCGTGCAGCACGATAAAGTCCCGCGAGCGCGGTGCGGCTGTGCGCCTTGTTGATGTAACGCACTGGCGTCCATGATGCTTCGCCGTACGCGCCGTTTATGCGCCCCACCGCTTCACCGACTTCGCGTCCCATGTCGGCATATTCCGGAATGCCAGTCCGGCTGCGCGGTGTGATTTGCAGATAGGTCACCTTGCCGCGCCAATCGGGAAAATTGGCGAGAAAGCGCTCAAACGCACTCATGCGCTCGGGAATGCCCTTGCTGTAGTCGAGCCGATCAACGCCGATGATCATAGAACGGCCCGACAGGCTGCCCAGCACTTCGCGTACGAAGTGCGTCTCGACCGCCCGCCGCGCCAGGCGCGCGAAAGCTTCTGTCTCCACCCCGACCGGGAAGGTGCCGATGCGTACGATGCGATTGCCGAAGTGAAAGCTGTTGCCGCTCGCCCATGGCAAGCCGCACTCGTTGGCGATGTAGCGGGCGAAATTCGCCGCATCGACTTCGGTCTGGAAACCGACCAGGTCGTAATGGCAGAGCGCTGGGATCAGTTGATCGTGATTTGGCAACGCCGTGAGGATTTCTGGCGGCGGGAATGGAATGTGGATGAAGAACCCGATCTTGTTGTGATGCCCGCGATCGCGCAGCGCCTTGGCGAGCGGCATCAGATGATAGTCGTGGACCCAGATGACGTCGTCGGGCCGCAGCAGCTTTTCAAGATGACCGGCGAAATACTGGTTGACGCGTACGTAGCCGCCGAGGTCGCGACGTGTGAATTCGGCGAGATCGAGCCGATAATGCAAAATTGGCCACAGCACACGGTTCGCAAAACCGTTGTAGAATTCCTGGTAGTCGTCCTTGGCCAGATCAACAGTGGCGTAAGTGATATTGTCTTGCGCCGCGATCTTGACGGATTGCGGCACATCTTCCGCAACGCGACCGCTCCAGCCAAACCACAGTCCTCCGTGACGCTTGAGCGCCGGGCGGATCGCGACTTCAAGTCCGCCGGGTCTCGCGCCGCGGTCGGGAATGCCGACCCTGTTTGACACTATGACGAGCCGCGCCAATACCGGTCTCCCCAGCTTCGCGACAGCTTGATTGCCGTCAAAGTCAATCCTGACATCGAGTAGGTCTGCGGAAAATTGCCCCACAATTTTCCAGTCACCGGATGTACGTCCTCCGACAACAGGCCGTATCGATTCCGTATTCGAAGGGCGTCGACAAACATGTCGCGAGCCTCTTCCTGCCTTCCTATTTCCCACAATGCATCTACCAGCCAGAAGCGGCAAATCAAAAAGGCCGATTCCGGTTGGCCAAAATCGTCGGCAGCGACATACCTCATAACGTTGAAACCACGTCGAAGTTCATGGCCGATCGCCTCGACAGTAGACACAAATCTGGGGTCATCGGGCGCGACCAGGCCAAGCTCGGCCAATAAAAGGGCACTTGCATCGAGATCATCGCTGTCGAAAGCCGCCGAAAATGCCTTCCGTTTCGGATTCCATGCGTGTTTGAGCACCTGCTCGCCGATACGATCCGCAATCCCGCCCCAATAGGCTGCGCGTTCCGGCAGATTAAGATGGTTGGCAATGGCAGCTAGCCGCTGACAACCGGCCCAGCACATGGCTGCCGAATGTGTGTGCACACGCTGGCGGCCCCGGTATTCCCAGATACCGGAGTCCGGCTCGAGCGCGAGCTTGGCCGCCTGGTCACCGAACGGCTCGAGCGTATGAAACAGCGCCGCATCGCCCGGGCGGGGCAGCCGGCGGTCAAAGAACATCGGCGTCGCGGCCATGATGATGCTGCCATAGACATCGTGCTGGTTCTGATTGACCGCCGCATTGCCGATCCGCACCGGTCCATCGCCGCGATAGCCGGCAAGCGCAGGAGCCGTCCGTTCTTCAAGCGTATCGGTGTGCACGACGCCATAGAGCGGCCGCACCTGTGGGTCGCGACCTGCCGCAACGCTCAGGATGTAGGAGATGAAATCCTCCATGGTGCGTGTCGCGCCGATACGGTTGAGCGCCCGCACGACGAAAAAGGCATCGCGCATCCAGCAAAATCGATAGTCCCAATTGCGCCCCGATCCTGGGCCTTCGGGAATTGAGGTGGTCAGTGCGGCCACGATCCCGCCGGTCTCTTCGTAATTGCACAGCTTGAGTGTGATGGCGGCGCGGATGATTTCGTCCTGCCAATCGATGGAAAACGCGAGCCGCCTCACCCATTCCAGCCAGTAGTCGCGCGTGCGGTCGCAGAAATCGCGGCACGTGCTTTCGAGCGAGCCTTCGAACGGCTCATCGGTGCCGAACACCATGTGCACCGGACGCGTCAACACGAACGACGCCTCGTTCTCGATATAGGAGAGCGGCGCGTCGGTGGTGAGCCGCACCGGCACCTCGTCGCGCCAATAGCGAACGTGATTACTACCGGAGGACCGCGAATGTACCGGCTCGCCATAACGGTGGGTCGTACGGAAGCGGATCGTGACCCGCGGCATCCCGCTGATCGGCTCTATGATGCGGATGAGTTGCGGAGGACGGAAGGTGCGGCCGTAAATCTGAAACCGCGGCGCGAAGTCGGTGACGCGGACGGCGCCCCCCTTGTTGTCGATCAGCTCCGTGACAACGGTCGCGGTATTACGGACGTAGTCAGATCGCGTCTCGACTTGGCCTTCGAGAAGAACATCAGTGAAGCCCTTCTCATCGTTGCCAGAGAGCAATCGACAGAACACGGGATCGCCGTCGTAGCGCGGCAAGCACCACCAGACGATGCGCGCCGACGGATCGAGCAGTGCCGCAGTTCGACCATTGCCGATGACCGCGAGATCGAGTCCGTAATCTGTCATGCGGCCGTCTGTCCATTGGCGACGAGGGTATTCAGAGCGTCACGCACCTGCGCCGGATTTTTGAATATCCCGGTGAGGCCCGGGAAGTGACGATTGACGCTGAAGCCCTTGCCGCCGATCTCGGGCAACACCCTGAAAACGGATTCGTCGGTCACGTCGTCACCGATGAAGACCGGCATCCTGCCACTGAACGGCGGATGCGCCATCAATTTGCGGATGCTTTCGCCTTTGCTGATGCCGGGCCGCAAGATCTCGAACATCGCCTTGCCCAACAGCAACTCGGTCGGTTCGCCGGGAAACGCCGCGCGGCAGGCCATCATGTGGCGGCCGAGGCGCTCTTCCTCCTTCGGCGCGCCTCGGAAGTGCAGCACAAGCGAGTACTTCTTGTCTTCCACGAGGACACCCGGACTCAAAGCGGCCGGATCGGCGAGGCGCTTGCGCAAATCCTCCGGCAGCGGTTTTGCAAAGAAGAACACCTTGTTTTCGTCCAGACGCATTTCGGCGCCATGCCCGCCGACCGACGGCAAACGCAACGGAGAAAACAGACGATCGAGATCAGCTATCGGACGGCCGCTGACCAGCGCAACGGCTCCGCCGGTCAGATCGAACAGGCGCTTGAGCGATTGAAGCAGCGCGTCCGAAACATGCACTTCGCTCGGCGACGGACCGATATCGATGATCGTGCCATCCACGTCGAGCAAAAGCGCAATCGTTTTCAAATCAAGCTTGGCAAAAACATCCATGGGGTCATTGGCAATCGGCGGCACTACTATAATCCGTACGCTGCAAGAAGGTTCGGCAGAACGGCCGTGTTTAGCGCGCCATCACCTCGACGTCACCATCGACGCCGGTAACGACCTTGAATTCGCGCTCGTAAACTTTGCCTTCGTTGCGAGCAATAGCGCGATATTCGCCCTCGGCGAGAATCACACGCGGAAACGCTCCGATCGATTCCTTGATGACGTCACCGCCCGGTGTCAGCACCGACCAGGCCGTGTTGGCGAGCGCCTCACCACCCTTGTCGCTGACGAGCTTGAGCGTGATCGCGGCGGCACGATGGGTGACCGTGATGTCGGTCAGTTTTCCGGGCTGCACGCGAATGTCGGAACGCACGACCGAATTTGCGTCACCGTAGTTCGACACGATGTAGTAAGTGCCCTCCGGCACCACGACCACATCACTCGTCGTGACGTGTTCGGCGATAGGACGACGATCGCCGGCCTCGAACTGGCTACCTTTATAGACATCGAACGAGATCTGGCTGGGCGGAATGCGCACATCTCCAACCTTGCCTTCGATGCGCAACCCACCGGCCGGCAGATCGAAATCTTCGTGCACGGTTGTCCCGCGCAAATCGACCGGCTTGACGGCCGTGGCCAATCCAAATCCGACATGAACGATGTAAGTCCCGGCCGGGAGCACAAGTGTCGGTGTCGGAGACTTGTCTTCCTTCACCAGTTTGAAATTTCCATTCGTGTCGGCCTTGGCGCCATAGACGCGCCAGGTCAGGCCGCCGCCAATTGGCACTGCGTCTTTACCGAAGCGCGCGCTCAGCGCGAGCGCCACCTGCCCGGCCGGTACAAGCGGGATCGAGGCGGTCGTATTGGCCGCGTTCGGCGCCTGCTGTGTCTGCACCGGCGGCGTCGAGGGGGTCGGCAGGTTGCTCGGTCCGAATATGTCACCGCGCGTGGCCGGAACAGGCGAAATCAGGCCGGTCGACGGGGTCGCCGAAAACAGCGAGTTCTGCGCGGGGGCCGCCTGCGGCGCAATTGCGATAGCTGCAAATACAAGGGGCGGCCCTAGCCGGCCTCGCAAGGCGGCGGTTGCGGATGCCCTGGTCATGACTCGGTTGTTTTCGGCTGAAATCGAGGCGATTTCAAGCCGAGGGGGCGAGCCAGTTTGAGACCTGATTAACGCTGTGGTAGCGCAACCGCTCACGATTTCAGAGACCAACAATGCCCGACGCCCTTGAACTGCTTAAGACTCGCCGCTCGGTCAAACCAATCGAACTGGCCGGGCCCGGTCCGACGCCATCCGAAATCGAGACACTTCTGAGGGTCGCCTCGCGCGTGCCCGACCATGGCAAACTCGCCCCCTGGCGGTTCATCCTGTTCGAAGGTGATGCCCGAGCCACCGCCGGAGAAGCGATCGCTTCCGCATTTCGCGCCGACCGTCCCGATGCAAGCCCCGACCAGATCAATTTCGAGCGCAACCGGCTCGCGCGCGCGCCACTGGTGATCGCAGTCGTGAGCCGCGCCGGCCCGCATGTGAAGATCCCGGAATGGGAGCAGCAGCTCTCCGCCGGCGCTTCGGCGATGAGCCTGGTTTTTGCCGCCCACGCTATGGGCTATGCCGCAAGCTGGATCACCGAGTGGTATGCCTATGATCGCCGCGTGCTAGACGCCCTCGGACTTTCGTCGAATGAGCGGATCGCCGGGTTTGTGCACATCGGGCGCCCGGCAAAGCCCCCGGACGACCGCGAACGCCCCAATCTCGACTCCATCGTCACACGATTTGGGCGGTAGGAACCAATCCGTCGGCGTGACATTTAACCTTTATGTAAGGCCGCGGGCGCACGCTCCCTGTCACGTTTCGGTCACAAGACTCCGCCAGCACTCTGGTCATGTCAGGTCTGACGCGCTCGTGCGAGGGCCTGTCTTGAACTGAGCGCGGACAAGGAGACGGAGACAAGGTTTGGTATTCGAGGGTCTATTCGCGCGAACGCGCAATGGCGATCGTGCCGCGGAAGCAACGCCGCAACTGCAGCCAACCGTTACCCGCCCCACGATCGGTCTGGCGCTCGGCGGAGGCGCCGCGCGCGGCTTTGCGCATATCGGTGTCATGCGCAAATTGCTCGAGCATGGCATCGTGCCTGACGTGATCGTCGGCACATCGATCGGTGCCGTGGTCGGCGGTTGTTATGCCGCCAAAGAAATGGACAATCTCGAAACCTGGGCACGCACTCTCACCGTTCGCGGCATACTCGGGTATCTCGACATCAGCCTTGCAGGCTCCGGACTGATCGGCGGCGGTCATCTCGCCAACCGACTAGAAACGGGACTCAAGGACACGCGCATTGACGATTTGCCGATCCGCTTTGCCGCGATCGCCACCGAATTCAACACCGGTCATGAAATCTGGTTGACACGCGGACGATTGAGCGAAGCGCTGCGTGCATCCTACGCCCTGCCGGGAATTTTTCCGCCAGTGCTGATCGGTGGACGCTGGTTGGTCGATGGAGCGCTGGTCAATCCGGTGCCGGTCTCGGCCGCGCGCGCTCTCGGGGCGCGGCTTGTCATCGCCGTCAATCTCAATGCCGACCTGTTCGGCCGCGGTACGATCATCGCCAGCCATGGCTCTGACGAGTCAGATGCGGTGAATGTGCCGGCCAAATCCAATGGAATCCGCGGGATGTTCAAGGGCGAGCGAACCTTGCGCCGGCAATTCATGGGACGACGCGGGCGCCCCGGATTGCCGACCGTCATGGTCGAAGCCTTCAACGTCATGCAGGACCGCATCACGCGCGCACGGCTTGCGGGCGATCCGCCGGACGTCCTGATCAGTCCGCGCCTTGGCACCGTCGGCTGGTTCGAATTCCATCGCGCCGCCGAGGCGATCCAGATCGGCATGGACGCCACCGAGAAATCGATCGACGCGGTCAACGAGGCCGTGACCGCGCTGTCGCAGCCGAGCAACGGCGGAAACTAGCTCCGACGCTCAAGCGGTCTGGATGTAGTCCCTCATCGCCTCGGACTCGCTCTCGATCTCCTCGACGCGTTGCTTGACCACGTCGCCAATCGAGATAAGCCCAACCAGCTGTCCATTGGCGATGACCGGCAGGTGACGGAATTTTCCGGCCGTCATGCGCTCCATGATGCTGGCGACCGAATCGTCCTCCCCGCACGTCGTGACCTCGCGTGTCATCACTTGACCGACGGGCAAGGCAAGCGCATCCGCGCCGTGTTCGGACAGTGCGCGCACGATGTCTCGTTCCGATAATATTCCGGCGAGACGTCCGGCCGCACCGCGGATCAGAACGGCACCGATGCGGTGCGCGGAGAGCGATTTCGCCGCCGCCGCCAGGTTGGCCGTCGGTTCGATGGAAACAATGTCGCCGCCCAAGTTGCGTTTCTTGGCGGCCAGAATCGCCTTGACGTTCATGGCAGCCTCCCTGGCGCATGAATATTTTTAAAGTGGCTCATGCGCACAAACATACACCCCAGCCCACGCGCTGGGCGCGGCCGGGCTTACTGAACGATCCTGCCGGCGCGGCAGTTCCGTCAAGACGAAATTCTGTGAATTGGCAGACCCGCTTACCGCAGCGGCTAATGCGGCATTGCAGCAGGATCGTCGACCGGCGGAAATTTCGGCTCGGGATCGAACCAGGAAAACAGCAGCAACCCGGCGAGAAAGCCGCCAATGTGGGCTTGCCAAGCCACAGTTTGACTGCTGCCGGTGATCGGAAGCGACCCCAGTCCGAATAGAAGGTTGATGCCGAACCAGACTGCGACAAAAAGTACAACGCGCCCATCTGACAAGACATTGCGCAGCGGAATGGCCGGTACGCGATACGCATTTTCGTCGGCCCGACCCAACAATGCCAGCGGTCCACCACGCTGAAACGAAAAACGCATCGCCGCCGCCATCGTGCCGGAGATGGCAGCCGATGCACCGATCATTGGAAATTGTTCGCCGGCATGGGTGGCCAAATGTAGGGCGGCGCCCGCTGCCGCCGTCACCGCAAAGAATGCCAGAAAACGGATCGTACCGAAGCGGCGCGCGACCGCACTGCCGAATGGCAAAAGCCAGATCGCATTCACGCCAAGATGCGTCCAGTCCGCGTGAATGAAAGCGTAGGTGACAAACGTCCAGATATCCGCGCCGCCGCCGGGAAGCGCGTCACCGAGCATGACCGAGGTGTCGTAGCGCACAGGAATGAAAGCGAACGTCAGAAGAAACTCGACGTCCTGCCGCTCGTTGAGCATGTAGGTGCGCAAGATGTGAACGAGCGCGAGCACGGCCAGAACAGCGATGATCACAGGAGGAATATTGAAGATGGGTTCGCGTTTCACGAGAGGATCCGATGGGAAAGCTGGAGTTACGCAGCTTCGCCCGCCACCCGCAAGACAGATCCGTCGAAAAAAGGGAGGGCTTTCGCCCTCCCTGAGCCGCGTTGCGGGGTTATTGCCACCCTTGACTGGCTGGTCACATCCCATCGCCTCCCCGAGGCTCTCAGTTAAAAACCGGTGCGCCAAGATTTGCACCGGCTCAGTCACATGGATGAGCGGACCCTAGCGACGCGGGTGGCCCATGCCAACC
>JANWKN010000055.1 GCA_025451355.1 Pseudolabrys sp.
GGTGAGGCCCTGGAGCATCTTTTCGATTTGCTTGTTTGCCATAAACCCGCGGGACCGTTGCGTCAGCACCAGGCAATTTAGATAGAAGTTTCTGTTGTTCGGTTGAGGCAATTGTTCAACTTTTCGCAATCGACGGTGACAGCGGCAGATCCAACGCTTAGCTGATGCGCAGCGCTCATGTTTACAGGGTATTATCCATGAATGAATCAGCAGCAGGCGTCATAAAACATCCCGGACCGGATCATCCGATTACCATCACAAAAAATGGCAAGCATGTGCGCGTGACCTTTGCGGGCCGCGTGATCGCCGATTCCACACACGCGCTCACATTGACCGAAGCGAGCTACAAGCCGGTCGTTTACGTTCCGCGCAGCGACGCGGACATGAGCGCGCTTCGTCCCACCGATCACCGCACGCATTGCCCCTACAAAGGCGATGCAAGTTACTTCAGCATTGATGCCGATGGTCGCAGCGCTGAAAACGCGGTGTGGAGTTACGAGCAGCCGTACCCGGCGATGGCGCAGATCAAGGACTACCTAGCTTTCTATCCGAACCGCGTGGACAAGATCGAAGAGAGTTGACGGTTCGCCTAGTGCAATCGTGGTGCCTTGAGGAATTTCGCGCGATCGGATGAATTCACCAGCACGTCGAACGTCACTCCTTCACGGTACAGCGTGAGCGGGATTTCGACGCCGCCCTGTCCGAGCGCCCAGACCTTGCGATAGAACCTGGCGAGCGTGGAAACCCGATCGCCTTTGACCGCAACCACGACATCGCCGGTCTTGATTTCGGCGCGTGCAGCGGGTCCCTTCGGCGCAATACCGACCACGACGATCTTGTCTTCGATTTCAGTTGAATAGAGCCCGAGCCACGGCCGCACGGGCCGGTTGACGCGGCCGAACTTGCGGAGATCGTCAAGCACCGGCGACAACAGATCGATCGGTACGATCATGTTGAGATATTCGTTCTTGCCTTCGCGCGCGCGCTCGAGCTGCAGTGAACCGACGCCGATCAATTTGCCCGCGCCTGAGATCAGCGCCGTGCCGCCCCAGTTGGGATGCGCGGGGGAGGTGAAAATCGCTTCGTCGAGGACATATTCCCAATACCCGGCGAATTCCTGCTTTGCAGCGATCCGCCCGGCGAGCGACCGTGTCCGGCCCCCCGCCCCGCCGACCACGACGCGTTCGCCGACTTCGGCGGTTTTCGAGGAGCCGACTTCAAGTACCGGGAAATCGATTTTGCCGAGGGCCTGCACCAGACCGAAACCGGTCTCCTGATCGAAGCCGAGGGCATGACCTTGCACGACACGTCCATCGATCAGATGAAGCCACACGGTCTCGGCTTCGGTGATCAGATAGCCGATGGTGAGCACGAGGCCATCGTCGATCAGCACGCCATTGCCGGCGCGCTCGATACCCAGCGTATCGGCCGTGAAGGCATCGGAGGGCACTATCGAATGCAGGCCGACCACGGAGGAAAGAGCGCGCGCGAGATCGTAGGAGAAATCCTCCGCTCGTGGTTGCACCGCCTGCGGCACTTTCCATTCAATCAACGACGCCATCGATGCGCTCCCAAGATGCGCTCCCAAGAGGTTCCGTTTATCATACGCCGGATCATGCGGGCGAAAAGACGGCGCTCACATGTTAGTGTGAGCTTCATTCCATGATCCCGCTTTCCATTCTCGACCTATCCCCCGTTTCCGCCAATTCGACCGGCGCACAGGCCTTACGCAATTCGCTCGACCTTGCGCGACACGCCGATGGCCTGGGCTTCAGGCGCTATTGGGTGGCCGAACATCATAATCTGCCGGCGATCGCGAGCTCGGCCCCCGATATCATGATCGGGCAGATTGCGGCGGTGACGAAGACCCTGCGCGTCGGCTCGGGCGGCGTCATGCTGCCCAACCACGCGCCTTTGATGGTGGCCGAGCGCTTCAAGGTCCTTGAGGCGCTTTATCCGGGCCGCATCGACCTCGGCCTCGGGCGTGCGCCCGGCACCGACCCGGCCACGTCCTATGCGCTTCGGCGCCGGCAAGGCATCAGCGATGAGGACGATTTCCTCGAGCGCTTCAACGAGCTGATGCTGCTGGAAACCCGCGCCTTCCCAGCCGGTCATCCATTTCACAATGTGCGCGCGATGCCGTCGGACGTACCCCTTCCGCCGATCTACCTGCTCGGCTCGTCCGACTACAGCGCCCAGTTTGCGGGCCATATCGGCGCCGCCTTTTCCTTCGCGCATCATTTTGCCGACTTCGATGCCGCGGAAGCGATGCGGCTCTATCGGGGCAACTTCAAGCCGTCGCTGTCGCATGACAAGCCCTTGGCGATCCTCGCAACGCATGTGGTGTGCGCGGATACCGACGAGGAAGCCGAGCGCCTGGCATCGACCGTCGACCTCAACTTCGTGCGCCGTGCAAAGGGCGAGTATCAGCCACTTGCTTCGCCGGAGGAGGCCACGAGTTACGAATACACGCCGGTTGATCGCGCGCGCATCGCGCGCAACCGCGAACGCGTTTCTGTCGGTTCGCCGGCGACCGTGGGAGCGAAATTAATGCCGCTGATCGAAGCGACAAAGGCCGATGAGCTGATGGTGACGACCATGCTGTTCGATCACGCCGCGCGCAAGCGGTCGTACGAACTGCTGGCCAAGATGTTCGCCTGACAGGCGCGAAACGCCTTGTTTCACGGCGTTGGAATGACGAAGCCGGTCGGCCATGCTAAAAGCCGCCCGGGTTTTTGGTCGCAAAAGATTATGGGAGGTCCCTTTGAGTAAGCAGTTCACTTTGACCGCCGCCGACAAGCACTCGCTCGGCGCCTATCGCGCCGATCCGGCCGGAACGCCGAAGGGCGGCATGGTCGTGGTGCAGGAGATTTTCGGTGTCAACCACCATATCCGCGCGGTGTGCGACCGGCTTGCCGCGCTTGGCTATGTGGCTGTTGCACCCGCGGTGTTCGATCGCTTCGTGCGCAACTTCGAGAGCGGCTACACGCCGGACGAAATTGCGCATGCACGCAGCTACCTCGGCAATCTCAACTGGGATCACATGATGGCGGACATCGCCGCCGCCCAGGGCGACCTCAAAGGCGTGGGGCCGCTAGGTGTGGTCGGGTTCTGCATGGGCGGCACCGCCGCATTCCTCGCCGCCTGCCGGATTCCCGGGTTTTCGGCGGCGGTTGCGTTCTATGGCGGCATGATTGGCAAGTTCGCCGATGAGAAACCGAAGTGCCCGATACAGATGCATTTCGGCGAGAAGGACGACGGCATTCCGATGTCGGTCGTAGACGAGATCAAGGAGAAACAGCCGCAGGCGGAAATCTACACCTATCCGGATGCGCCGCATGGCTTTTACTGCGACGAGCGCGCGAGCTATCGCAAGGAAGCCGGCGACCTCGCCTGGAAACGGACACAGGAATTTCTCACAAAGCACATGAAAAAATAGCGGCGCGATCCGCGCGTTCGCGGAGCGCGTCAATCCAAGCACTCGCCGGTCTCCGCTCTCACGGAGACCGGCGAAATATTCTCAGAGCAATCAGGCCGGCGCGCCTTGCGTCAGCTTGGCGCCGGTGCCGATAGGGCAAGACACTCCGGTACCGCCGAGCCCGCAATAGCCGTGTGGATTCTTCTCCAGGTACTGCTGGTGATAATCCTCGGCGAAATAGAACTCTGGCGCATCGACGATCTCAGTGGTGATCGCACCGTAGCGCTTGTTCTTCAGCTCCTGCCCGTACATCGCTTTCGACGCTTCGGCCGCCTGACGCTGCGCGGCATTGTAGGTGTAGATACCGGACCGATATTGGGTTCCGATATCATTTCCCTGACGCATGCCCTGCGTCGGGTCGTGGTTTTCCCAGAAGGTCTTCAGCAGCGTCTCATAGGAGATCTTCTTCGGGTCATAGACGACCAGCACCACCTCATTGTGGCCGGTGCGGCCCGAGCAGACTTCCTCATAGGTCGGGTTTGGCGTCATTCCGCCGGCGTAACCCACGGCGGTAACATAAATGCCGTCGCCCAATTCCCAGAACTTACGCTCGGCGCCCCAGAAGCACCCGAGACCGAACATGGCCTTCTCGAAACCCTCCGGATACGGCCCCTTCAGCGCGTGCTGATTGATGAAATGCGTCGCGGCAGTGCGGATCGGACTGGCGCGGCCCGGCAATGCCTCGCCGGCTTTAGGCATGGCAACTTTCTTGAAGCCGAACATGCTTGGTTCTCCTGCAATCGCTGCCGACAATATATATGTCGGCGGGTGGCCGGCCGAAATGGGCGACCCGATCACGTCTCGGAAAGTCAGCCGAATCCGGGGTTCACGCCGGTGCGAGCGACAGTCAGGACCGCGCGTAGCCGATCAGGGGCCTTTTCTTGCGGCCGAGCAGGAGCAAAATGATGCCAAGCCCGCCGAGCAAACCCCAGCTAGGCGCCGACAAAATCGTCATCATCACGGGGTCCCATAGGTAGCCCCCGGCATAAGATTGAATGGTCGGCTCGAGTTTTGCGAGGCTGCTAGCGTTGATCAACTCCCACAGCGCGCGCACGCTGGTGAGAAACAGCCTGTTACCCGCGATCGACTTCGTGCCGTCATAGATCAGCAGGATGAACCCGGCGGCCAGGCAGATCAGACCAATAAAACGGAGCAGGAAACGGATCATGGCCGCCAATCATAGAATCATTCGTACGGATGGCCACCGATTAACCCGCGCCCCTCTTTCATTCAACCATAGCCTTGCTGGTATTCGCATTCTCTTGAGTCATTGCGGTTGCATCCGCTAACGTCGGCCGGCCGGGGCAAAACCGGTCGTGTATATGGAGTAACAATGCCCGCCAAGCCCCCCGGCCGCACGCGGCCGACCTTTACCGACCAGGAAGCCCTGCAATTTCACAGCGTTGGCCGGCCGGGCAAGCTGGAAGTCATTGCCACCAAGTCGATGGCAACCCAACGCGACCTGTCGCTTGCCTATTCGCCGGGCGTCGCTGTCCCGGTCCTTGCAATCGCCGAGGATGAATCTCGGGCTTACGACTACACGACAAAAGGGAATTTCGTTGCGGTCATCACAAACGGAACCGCGATCCTTGGGCTCGGCAATCTTGGCGCGCTCGCCGCGAAGCCGGTCATGGAAGGCAAGGCCGTTCTGTTCAAACGTTTCGCCGACATCGATTCAATCGATCTAGAGGTTTCCTCGGAGGATCCCGACGAGATCATCAATTGCGTGAAACTTCTGGGCAAAGGCTGGGGCGGGATCAATCTCGAAGACATCAAGGCACCTGAATGCTTCGTGATCGAACAGCGTCTGCGCGAGCTGATGGACATTCCTGTCTTTCATGACGATCAACACGGTACTGCCATTATCGCCGCCGCCGGTCTGCTCAACGCACTCGACCTGACAGGCCGTGAGATCGCAACCACCAAACTCGTTTGCAACGGAGCGGGTGCCGCCGGAATTGCCTGCCTCGAACTGCTCAAGGCGGTCGGCTTCAGGCCCGAGAACCTCATCCTTTGCGACACGAAGGGCGTGATCTATCAGGGCCGCAAAGACGGCATGAACCAGTGGAAGTCCGGGTACGCCATCAAGACCTCCGCGCGGACCCTCGCCGAGGCGCTCGATGGAGCCGACGTTTTCTTCGGCCTCTCGGTGAAGGGCGCAGTCACGCAGGAGATGGTGAAGAAGATGGCGCCCAAGCCGATCATCTTCGCCATGGCCAATCCGGATCCGGAAATTACGGCTGAGGAAGTGGCCGCCGTGCGCGACGATGCGATCATGGCAACGGGTCGATCCGACTATCCGAACCAGATTAACAATGTGCTCGGCTTCCCCTACATCTTCCGGGGTGCGCTCGATGTGCGCGCCTCCGCCATCAACATGGAAATGAAGATCGCCGCCGCTCGCGCCCTCGCCGAGCTCGCGCGCGAGGACGTCCCCGACGAAGTCGCCAGCGCATACGGCGCCCGGCCGAAATTCGGACCCGACTACATTATTCCGGTGCCGTTCGATCCGCGGCTGATCTCATTCGTCCCTCCGGCGGTGGCGCAGGCGGCCATGGATACCGGCGTCGCGCGCAAGCCGATCGTCGACATGGACGCGTATCGCCATCAGCTCAACGCACGGCGCGACCCGATCGCGGGGACACTGGTACACGTATTTGACCGGCTGCGTCGCCAGCCCAAACGTGTCGTCTTCGCAGAGGGCGAAGAGGAGCAGGTGATCCGCGCGGCAGCAAGCTTCGTGCACCAGGGGCTCGGCACCGCGCTGTTGGTCGGGCGCGAGGATCGCGTGCGACAATCAGCCGACGACAACGGCATCGAACTCGGCGAAGGGATCGAGATCGTCAACGCACGTTTGTCGACGCGCAACGCTTCCTACATCAACTACCTCTATGAGCGACTGCAGCGGCGCGGTTACCTGGTCCGCGACTGCCAGCGGCTGGTGAATCAGGATCGCAATCATTTCGCGGCCTGCATGGTGGCGCTCGGCGACGCAGACGCGATGGTGACTGGCGTCACCCGCAATTTCTCTGTCGCGCTGGAAGACATCCGCCACGTCATTGATCCCAAGCCGGGACACCGGGTGATCGGTGTATCGGTTGTCATCGCGCGCGGGCGCACCGTGCTGGTGGCCGATACTGCAGTCACCGAAATGCCCGGCTCACACGAGATTGCTGAAATTGCCATCGAAGCAGCCGGCGTCGCGCGCCGGCTTGGCTATGAACCTCGCTTGGCGCTGCTCGCGTTCTCGACTTTCGGACATCCGTCCGGCGAGCGTTCTGCACGCGTGATCGAAGCGGTAAAAATTCTCGACAGCAAGCGGGTCGATTTTGAATATGACGGTGAGATGGCCGCCGACGTGGCACTCAATCCCGAGCTCGCGGCCGCTTATCCGTTTTGCCGACTTTCAGGGCCCGCTAATGTGCTGGTGATGCCGGCATTCCACTCAGCGTCGATCTCAACGAAGATGCTCCAGGAACTCGGCGGAGCAACGGTAATCGGACCGCTGCTGGTCGGACTTGATCGCCCGGTACAGATCGTGCAACTCGGCGCCAAAGATAATCAACTTGTGAATATGGCTGCGCTTGCCGCCTATAATGTCAGCGGCTAGGCCAATAAAGACGGAGACGACGTTGAGCAAAGCCCTGTCCGGCGTGATCGCCGCTATTGCCACACCGATCGATGAAAACGGTGCGCCCGATCTCAAGCGCGCGGTCAGTCTGGCGCGCTATCTTTTGGACAATGGCTGCGACGGCCTCAACGTGCTCGGTACGACCGGCGAGGCGACGTCCTTTTCCGTCGATGAACGCAAGGGCGTCATGAGCGCCTACAAGCCGAACGGCCTTCCGATGCACCGTCTGATGGTTGGGACCGGCGCAGCTTCGGTCACGGATGCCGTTGCACTCACCCGCCACGCGGCCGACCTAGGCTTCGGCGGTGCGCTGGTTCTGCCGCCATTTTACTACAAAGGCGTGCCGGATGACGGATTGGTTGCCTATGTCGAGACCTTGGTAAAGGCGACAGAGCAAAAGCCGATCCCGATCTACCTTTATCATTTTCCGGCGATGTCCGGCCTGCCCTGGCACGTGGCGCTGATCCGTCGACTGCTCGATTCATACTCCTCCCGCATTGTCGGCCTGAAGGACTCCTCCGGCGACATGGCCTATGCGCGCTCGGCCGCGGCCATCTTAAAAGATTTTGCGGTATTCCCATCGACGGAAGCATGCCTGCTGGATGCGCGCCGCGGCGATTTCGCCGGGTGCATCTCCGCAACCGCCAATCTGAACGCCGATCTTTGCGCGCGGGCCTGGAGCGAGGGCGATACGGCCGCACTCGAGGCGGCCGTCACGATCCGCAAGCTTTTCGACGGCAAGCCGCTGGTCCCGGGCGTCAAAGCACTGCTCGCTCATATCCATGGCGATGCTGGCTTGGCGCGGGTGAGGCCCCCGTTGGCGCCCTTCTCGGCCGCCGATCGCGCATCCGTCGTCGCCGGACACGATGCGGCGCGAGCCAAGCGCGTCGCCTAAGAGCAAGAGTTCGCGGACGTTGACGCCCGCGTGTCGTCTCTCTATAAGCCTCAGCCTTGGCGGGTTTCGCCGCCCGCTAACTTCTTGTAAATCCTAGTCGCTTCCGCGCTGCTCGCCGGGAGCGCCAGCTGCGAATGAGAGAGTAATGGCCAATACGAAGTCCGCCCGTAAAGCCACGCGCGTGATCGCACGTCGCACCGAAGTGAATAAAGCTCGCCGCACGCTGTTGCGGAATTCGATGCGCAAGGTCGAAGAGGCGATCCAGAGTGGCGATCGCAATGCGGCCCTGGCCGCATTCAAGGCGGCTGAGCCGGTTATCATGCGCGCGGCGCAACGCGGCGTCGTACACAAGAGCAACGCCGGCCGGAAAGTTTCGCGCCTCGCCCATCGCATTGCCAAACTCGGCAAGTAGCGTCGGCGATATCAGCACGACGAGATTTTTTGCTCAGAATTTATGTATCGCGGAGTATTCCGCCGAGAAATCATGTAGAAAGACGCGCGCCGCGCCGGTCGTTAGATGGTCGGCCGGAGTATCGATGTAGTCAAAACGTCATCGCAGCGTCAGAGAAATTTGCTCGACGCGGATTTATTGATCGAATTGTCATCCCATCACCCGTCGGTGCCGATGCCAAGGGGGTTTTCGAATGGGAGTTACCCAAAAATTCGCACAGATTTTTTTTCGGGAAGATAACGACTTAACGGAAAAGCGACGCAGGGACCCAAAAAACTCTTTTGTGACAGGCTGTTTTGGCGGCCGGTAATTTCTTAGTTATTTTGGCTTTTTGGCGACTCCGACGACGTTTTTCAGCGTCGAAATTCGCGAGACTCCAACACGTTGGGTCAGACGGGAGAGTGGCGCTACCGCCACACCTGCTCGAATTGTGGTTTGGCTTACCGCCGCCTGCGCAAATTTCATTGCGAGCGACCTTCGCTCGTGTATCTTCGAAAACACGCACGGGAATTCTTCGCGCGCGCTCAGAAACAGGGTTCCACTTCACGCTCATCGGTGGATGAGAACGCAATTGGTTTGCCCGGCGTACGAATTGAGTCAGTTTGTGTAAAGCGTTGGAAAAATCCGGTATTCGATTTTTGAGAGTGAGTTCGGTAGCAGCAGATCAAAATAAACCGGCCTGCACCGATAGGCGTAAAAACAAAACCACAGGGCGGAAGCCCGAAGTCATTCGAGGGGTGATGTCATGACACGCGCAGAGACAGAGTCGGCGACCAATTTTGATGGCGTCGGATGGGTGTCGTCCAATACATGTTCATTCGTCGCTGCGACCCGCGTTTCCGGTCAGTCAGCTTTGCTGTCATACATCGTTGATTTCAGCCGTCATATGTCTCGTACCGCGTCCATTTTCGCGATCGGGACCTGCGGCGCTACTCCGCCACCCGTGGGCTGAAGGCGCAACGCTCCTCGACTGTCGTCGATGCGCTCCGCCGGACTCTGCTACTGCGGTGGGGAACGCATCTCCAGATCATCAAGTGAGTGCTGTTGTGTCCTGTTACCGACGTGTTGGCCGTCTGCTGGCAAGCCGGAGTAACCGAGTCCGCCCAACCCTATAAATCGGATCGAGAACAAATTGATGTCGAACGGGGAGCAGGAGAGCTGGTCACGGGTCAAAGAGCGCTTGCGCGCGGAGGTCGGTGACGACGTCTATTCGAGCTGGTTTGCACGGATGGACCTGGAAGCAATCGAGGAAGGTGCGGTCCGTCTGTCGGTCCCAACCCGTTTCCTCAAGAGCTGGATTCAATCGCACTATGCGGAACGCGTTCTGGCCTGCTGGCAGGCCCAGGACGGGAAGGTCACCCGGGTCGAGCTGATTGTGCGCTCGGCGGTGCTGAAGTCCGCGATGCTGCCCAAGGTGAAACCTGATGTCGGGATCGGTGAACTCGGCACGCGCTACACGAATGGCAACGGTATTGGACGGTCCCTGATAGTGGGCGACCCGAGCGTACACGAGGCCCTCGGCGGTTCGCCGCTCGACCCTCGACTAACGTTCGACACATTCGTTGTCGGCCGCTCCAACACCCTCGCCCATGCGGCAGCGAAGCAGGTGGCGAGCGCCAAGCGTGGCGACCCGGTGATGTTCAATCCGCTTTACATCCATTCGGGTGTTGGCCTCGGAAAGACGCATCTGCTGCAGGCGGTGACCTGGGCAGGCAACGCAGCGGGTGAGCGCAAGGTGCTCTACCTCACGGCCGAGAAATTCATGTACGGCTTCGTCTCGGCCCTGCGCACGCAGACCGCGCTCGCCTTCAAGGAAGCGTTGCGCGGAATTGGCGTGCTGGTCATCGACGATCTGCAGTTCCTGCAAGGCAAGTCGACCCAGGCCGAGTTCTGCCACACCCTTAACGCGTTGATCGACGCCGGCCGCCAAGTGGTCATCGCATCCGATCGTCCACCGTCGGACCTCGAAAGTCTCGACGATCGCGTGCGCTCGCGGCTGGCCGGTGGATTGGTCGTCGAAATGGGCCCGCTCGGCGAGGAGCTGCGGTTTGAAATCCTCAAAGCCCGCGTACTGGCGGCGCGTACACACCATCCGGCTTTCGACGTGCCCCTGCCGGTGCTCGGCTATATCGCGAAAACCGTCACGCACAATGGTCGCGATCTGGAAGGCGCGCTCAATCGACTGCTCGCGCACAACAAGCTCACGGGTCATGCCGTGACGCTCGAGATGGCCGAGCGCGAGGTGCGCGATCTGATCCGGCCGCAGGAACCCAAGCGGGTCAAGATCGAGGACATCCAACGGGTCGTCGCGCGGCAATATAATGTGAGCCGTTCCGACCTGCTGTCGTCGCGACGCACCGCGAATGTCGTGCGGCCTCGACAGGTCGCGATGTACCTCGCGAAGACCCTCACCTTGCGTTCGCTGCCGGAAATCGGCCGGCGTTTCGGCGGGCGTGACCACACGACGGTTCTGCACGCAGTCCGCAAGATCGAAGGCCTGGTCGGCAACGACATGGCACTCGCGGAGGAAATCGAGATTCTGAAGCGGCAATTGCAGGAATAGGCTGGCGCCTACAATCGGAGAAAGGCCCCATCCGCGGTTCGGGTGGGGCCTTTTGCTTTGTGGAGGGTTGTGGACGCCTGGGGATATGCCACGGCACCCCAAACCCGCCCTTGCGAAAAACGCGCGCTTTCGCCACCTTTGCTCCCCGGCTTCGCATTCCGCGAGCGCCGGCTTGCCGTTGCGCCTGGTCTCAGGTCGTTTCGAAGGCGCCGGAGCGGGATTTTCATGAAAGTTACCGTAGAGCGTGCAGAGCTTTTGAAGTCGCTGGGCCACGTCCACCGCGTGGTCGAGCGACGCAATACCATTCCAATTCTCGCGAACGTCCTGGTGAAGGCCGACCGCGGCAAACTGAGCCTCAAGGCCACCGATCTCGATCTCGAGGTGACTGACTCGACCGCCGCCGAGGTCTCGCCCGGCGGCTCGACGACCGTGCCCGCGCACATGTTCTACGAGATCGTGCGCAAGCTTCCCGACGGCGCGCAAATCGTTCTCGAAGGATCGGGCGACCGTGCCGTGCTTTCGCTGCGCGCGGGCCGCTCCCGCTTTACGTTGCAGACGCTCCCGGAAAGCGATTTCCCGGATCTCGCCGCCGGCGAAATGAGCCACTCTTTCAAGCTTGCGGCTGGCGATCTGAAGCGACTGATCGACAAGACGCAGTTTGCCATCTCGACCGAGGAGACGCGCTACTACCTTAACGGCATCTATCTGCACACGGCGGGCACGTCGAAGTCTCCGACCCTGCGGGCGGTTGCGACCGACGGCCACCGGCTCGCTCAGGTGGATCTCCCTTTGCCGCAGGGCGCCACCGGAATGCCCGGCATCATCGTGCCACGCAAGACGGTTGGCGAAGTCCAGCGGCTGATCGAGACGGGGGAAGGAGAAGTCGCGATCGAGCTTTCCACCGGAAAAATCCGTTTCAACATCGGCAACGTGGTGCTCACATCAAAGCTGATCGATGGCACGTTCCCCGACTATGCCCGTGTGATTCCCGTGAACAACGACAAGAGGCTGGTCGTTGACAAAAAGGATTTTGAGGCTGCCGTCGACCGAGTCTCGACGGTGTCCAGCGAACGTGGGCGCGCAGTCAAGCTGTCCATCACCGGCGGGCGGCTCGTGTTGTCGGTGACCAATCCCGACTCCGGAAGCGCCACCGAAGAGATCGAGGTCGAATATGGCGCGGAGCCGCTCGATATCGGTTTCAACTCCCGCTACCTGATGGATATCGCTGCCCAGATCGAGGGCGAAGTCGCCGTGCTCAAGCTCGCCGATCCGGGCTCGCCAACCTTGATCCAGGATAAGGACGCCAAAGGCGCGCTGTACGTGCTAATGCCGATGCGGGTGTAGTAGAGCAGTCAAAGCGCGTATCTGCATTCCGATGGCCGGGCTTGTCCCGGCCATCGGCGTCTTTGATATTGCGCATTGAACGATGACTGATGCCCGGCACAGGCCGGCATGACGAGTATCGATGGCCGCCGCCTTTATTCGACGTCTGATGCTGACCAACTTCCGCAGCTACCACGCCGCGCAAGTTGCGCTTGATCGTGCCGGACCGATCGTGCTCACGGGCGCGAATGGCGCCGGCAAAACCAATCTGATCGAAGCCATCTCTCTCCTAGCGCCAGGCCGCGGGCTTCGCCGTGCAACCATGGAAGAACTCGCCTTTACCGAGGGTGACGGCGCCTGGGCGGCCTCCGCGGAAATCGAGGGCATGATGGGGCTTGCAACACTCGGCACAGGCATCGAGCCGCCGACGGGTGAAGAAGCGGCGTCCGCGCGTCGCTGCCGGATCGATCGCGAAAGCGTTGGATCGGCGATGGCGTTCGCCGAACACCTGCGCGTTGTGTGGCTGACACCGGCCATGGACCCGCTGTTCAATGGCCCCGCTTCCGAACGTCGCCGCTTTCTGGATCGACTGGTTCTGGCGGTCGACGCGCAACATTCGAGCCGGGTCGCGGCGCTCGAGCGCTCGCTGCGTTCGCGCAACCGTCTTCTGGAAGATTCCCCCGGCGACTCCCACTGGCTCGATGCCATCGAGCATGAAACCGCCGAGGTGGCGGTGGCAGTTGCCGCCGGTCGTGCGGAAACCGTCAATCGTCTGTCCGCTGCGCTTGGTGCCGCCCGCGCACAGGCGCCCGAATTTCCGCGGGCGGAGATCGGACTGCAGGGTTGGATGGAACAGCTCCTGTCGGACCACAGCGCGGTTGAGATCGAGGACCGTTATCGCACGCTCCTGAAAGAAAATCGCTTACGCGACGCCGCCGCCGGGCGCACGCTCGATGGTCCGCATCTGTCCGATCTTACCGTGCGCCACGCGTCCAAGAATATTCCCGCTGCCGACGCCTCAACGGGCGAACAAAAAGCGCTTCTCATTCGCCTCGTCCTGGCACACGCCGGCTTGATCAAACAGATGACCGGCTTTGCACCGCTGCTGTTGCTGGACGAAGTCGTGGCGCATCTCGATCCGACCAGGCGCGCGGCACTTTACGACGCGCTGTCCTCATTGGGCGCGCAGGTCTGGATGACCGGTGCGGACCCTGCCGCGTTTGGCGACATTGTCGGGCGTGCGAATGTGTTCGTCGTTCGCAATGGCGCAGTGGAACCGGCGCCCACTGGGTTCCAAAACTAGACCTCACGTTTTGTTAATCGCAACAAGATCAAATCTTCGATAATCGGAACCATCACGGAGCGTGCGCCTTTACTCTTACGTAGCCAGTTAGGGGCCGTTATGAGTACGGACGCAGCAGTTGACCAAGTAAAGAACGACCTCAAGCGCGCGTTCGAAATGACGCGGGCCGATCTCGAGCGCGTTGAAATTCTGGCGGCCGGCCTTGCTGGGTTCAGCGCGCCGATTCCGAGCTATGAGCCGCGATTCCATCACCTGCGGCGACCCAATCTCAACGCACGCGAGCTGTCGTCGGGCCAGAAATCTCGCCGCTAGCCTGCCTCTTTTCGCGCACGGTCTCAGCCCGCTGGCCTTCGCGCGAGCGGCCGCTGATTCGGCGCGAAAACAGGGTGTAAAAAGTGGGGATTTTTGAGGCGGCCCCTCTTTAAAAAACGCTGCTAGATCAACATATTAAAGCTACTTACTTTGTCCTGTACGGGCCCCCCAATTCGTGTCAGACCAATCACTCATTCCGACTCATTTTTCACCCGATTCGAGGGTGTCGCTTATGGCTGAACCAGCCCGCAAAAACCCGTCCGAGTATGGTGCCGAGTCGATCAAGGTCCTCAAAGGCCTCGATGCGGTTCGCAAACGACCGGGCATGTATATCGGTGACACCGATGATGGCTCAGGCCTCCACCATATGGTCTACGAGGTGGTGGACAACGCCATCGACGAAGCGCTGGCGGGATTTGCCACCGAAGTCGCAGTGACACTTAACCCCGACGGGGCCTGCACAGTCCGCGACAACGGGCGCGGTATTCCAACCGACATTCACAAAGGTGAAGGCGTATCGGCGGCCGAAGTCATCATGACTCAGCTGCACGCCGGCGGAAAATTCGACCAGAACTCCTACAAGGTTTCCGGCGGACTGCACGGCGTCGGCGTGTCGGTGGTCAATGCGCTTTCTACCTGGCTGAAACTCACGATATGGCGTGACGGCAAGGAACACTTCATGGAGTTCCGCGACGGCGTCGCGAAGGCTCCGCTGAAGGCGAAAGGCGACGCAAAGGACAAGCACGGCACCGAGGTCACGTTCCTCCCCTCGACCAAAACCTTCACCATGGTCGAGTTCGACTTCGCGACACTCGAGCACCGCCTGCGCGAGCTCGCATTCCTGAACTCCGGCGTCGCCATCGTCCTTTCTGATCAGCGTCACGCCGTCGAAAAGCGCGAAGAAATGAAATACGAGGGCGGCGTCGAAGCCTTCGTGAAGTTTCTCGATCGCAACAAGACTTCGCTTATCCCGAGCCCCGTCATGGTCAAGGGCGAACGCGACGGCATAACGGTCGAGTGCGCGCTATGGTGGAATGACGGTTACCATGAAAGCGTCCTCTGCTTTACCAACAACATTCCGCAACACGACGGCGGCACCCATCTCGCAGGATTCCGTGGCGCGCTGACGCGTCAAGTCACCCAGTACGCAGAGACGATCGGCACATCTCGTAAAGAGAAGGTCGCGCTCACCGGCGATGACTGCCGCGAAGGCTTGACCGCCGTTCTCTCCTGCAAGGTCCCCGATCCCAAGTTCTCGTCGCAGACCAAGGACAAGCTCGTCTCTTCGGAAGTGCGCCCCGTCGTTGAAAATGTCATCAATCAGGCTTTGCAGGACTGGTTCGAAATCCATCCGCAGGAAGCCAGGGTTATTGTCGGCAAAGTCGTCGAAGCGGCAGCGGCACGCGAAGCCGCGCGCAAGGCGCGCGAACTGACCCGTCGCAAGGGCGCGCTCGATGTCTCGTCATTGCCCGGCAAGCTCGCCGACTGTCAGGAGCGCGACCCCGCCAAGTCGGAGTTGTTCATCGTCGAGGGTGACAGCGCCGGCGGTTCCGCCAAACAGGGCCGCAACCGGGAATTCCAGGCGGTGTTGCCGCTGCGTGGCAAGATCCTGAATGTCGAGCGAGCGCGCTTCGACAAGATGCTATCGAGCCAGGAAATCGGCACGTTAATCACGGCGCTCGGCACCGGGATCGGCCGCGATGAATTCAATCCGGACAAGCTGCGCTACCACAAGGTCATCATCATGACCGACGCGGACGTGGACGGCTCGCACATCCGCACCCTGCTGCTGACCTTCTTCTTCCGGCAGATGGAAGAGCTGATCAAGCGCGGTCACATTTTCATCGCACAGCCGCCGCTGTACAAAGTGGCACGCGCCAAGTCCGAGCAATACCTGAAGGATGAGCGAGCGCTCGAAGATTACCTGATCACAGCCGGCCTCGAGGATGCGGTGCTTCGGCTCGCATCGGGTGAAGAGCGGGCGCGGGCCGATTTGCGAAAACTGATCGACGATGCGCGGCTGATCCGCAGCATCCTGGGCGGTCTGCACAGCCGCTATAACCGGAAGGTCATCGAACAGGCAGCGATAGCCGGTGTACTCAACCCCGGCATCACCAGCGACGTAAAGAAGGGCGCCGCCGCGGCTGAGTACATTGCCAAACGGCTGGACGCGCTAGAAGACGAGACCGAGCGTGGCTGGACAGCGACGTTCGATGAGAACGGATTCCATTTCGAGCGCACGGTGCGTGGCGTCAAGGAAGCTGCCGTCATCGATCAGGCCCTGATCGGTTCGGCCGATGCACGCAAGCTCGATGAATTTGCGCCTGCACTGCAGCAGGTGTTTCCGCGGCCGACGCCCCCTGCCATGCTTCGCCGCAAGGACGAAACCACTGCGATCCACGGACCGGTCGGCCTGTTCGAAGCGTTGGTTGCCGCCGGGCGCAAGGGCCTTACGCTGCAGCGTTACAAAGGTCTGGGCGAAATGAATCCGGAACAGCTCTGGGAGACCACGCTGGACACCAATGCGCGGTCATTGCTGCAAGTGCGAATCAAGGAAGTCGACGAAGCTAACGTGCTTTTCGACCAATTGATGGGCGACCTCGTCGAGCCGCGCCGGCAGTTCATCCAGGACAACGCACTGACGGCAAGCGTCGACGTCTGACGTCGACGCCGAGGCGATCGCTCAATTGCAGATTTTCTCGACGACCCAGCCGCCGTATCCGTCGGGAACTCGCGTTTCCCGCCAATAACAGCCGCCGTAGCCGGCGAAGTTGCCGTAGCAGCCGCCGAGCGCGCAGCCCCGCGTCCAGGGCAGGTAGCCGATATAGCGGATCTGGGAATTATAAAAAAAGTTTGGACCGATGAGGTTGTCGCAGTCACCGCAATACGGGACCTGCTCAACGACGCGGATGCCGGGGCCGAAGGGCTGCCCGCGACGGCAGCAATCGCTGCCATACCAGACATGATGGGATCGCTAACCATACGCACCGCGATAGAGGTCAGCAGCGTTGGCCGTGCCGGCCAGCGAAACAAACAGCCCTAGCGCCAGTACTCCCAATACGATCTTACGCATGAGTGCACCCTGGTGAAAAACTGGTAGCGATCATATCCGGAAAGCTGCGGGAGGTAGCCGGAAATCCCGGCGTAGTTATCGCCAAAAAATTTACCTTACGACCTGAGCTTGGCGCCGAGGGTCAGGCCAATGATTAACGCGCCAAGGAACAGCACCACGAATATCCCGGACAGCCATTGCGCAATGGTAGCCGAGGCTGCCTCAACGTTAGTAAAGCCAAAGATGCCTGCGACCACAGCAATGATGAGGAAAATCAGAGCCCATTTCAGCATCGGCGACGCTCCTTAACCAGTTTTGCTCGCCGATAAAATGGGCGGGACCGCCACGGAGTTCCACGTTAAGAGGTCTTTGGCGGCGGCTTCGGCGCACGCGTGCGCGGGTCGCGCGGTAACCAATTGCCTCTATCGACGCGTGCGAGGAAATCGCCGACCAGCAGGTTGAAAAGATCCGGCTCCTCAAGATTTACGGCATGACCAGTCTTTGGAAGAAGCGCCAGTCCGGAGGCGGAAATCGCATCCTTGAGAAAAATAGCCGGTTCGATACACCGCTCGTCCTCGTCGCCAACCACGATCAAGGCCGGCGCCGACAGCTTTCGGATTTCTGCTTCGAAATCGTAAAGCGAAGGACGTGCACCCTGAAATCCGCGCGACATGTGCGCGGAGCCCTGCGCGTCGTGTTCGGCGAGTTGGCGGGAAAATTCGGCGAAGCCACGCGGGTCCTTGAGCTCGAACGTAATGCGGCTTGCGCTTCGGCCGTAAGTCTGTGCCACCGCCGCCGAGCCGTCCTTCTCGAATTGCGCGGCGAGGTCGCGGGAGCGCTTGTGAAAGTCCTCCGTATACCAGCGCTCGCTGCCTGAGCCCGTGCCGGCAAGGACTAACGAGCGGACGCGCCCGGGGCGATTAAGTGCGACCTGCAACGCAGTATAGCCGCCCATGGAGAGCCCGATAAGATGGGCTTGCTCGATCTGCAGATGATCGAGCACCACGACTGCGTCCCTCATGACGTGCAGGTAGCTGTAGGCCGCCGGATTGCTCGGAACGTCGGACGGTTTGTATCCGCGCGCCGCGTAGGTGATACAGCGATAGCGCTTACCGAACGCGCGCAGCTGCGGTTCCCAGCTGCGATGGTCACCGGCGAACTCGTGCACGAACAGGATCGGCACGCCCTGTCCGACTTCCTCGAAATAAAGCTTCAAACCATCCGACGTAACTGCAAAAGCCATCAGAATAAGTCCAGATATTCTTTTTGTTCCCAGGCTGTGACCTCCGGTTGGTCCCCGGCCTCTTTTCGGAAACGCTCAAGCTCGGCAGCCTTGATGTGTGCATAGTAGTCGATGAACGGCGAGCCGAATCCGGCGCGGAAAACATCATCGGCGCGCAACGCAGTCAGGGCCTCATCGAGGTTTTTCGGCAGCAACGCTGCAATGGTTTCATAAGGCGTGTCCGCCGACGGACCAGGATCGAGCCGGCGTGCGATGCCATCGAGCCCGGAATAGATCTGCGAAGCCACATAGAGATAGGGATTGGCGGCAGGTTCGCCGACGCGGTTTTCCAATCGCGTTGCAGGCTCGCCCGGTTGTCCGAGTACGCGAATCATCACACCGCGATTGTCACGCGCCCAGACGGCGCGGTCGGGAGCGAGCGAATTCGGCCGATAGCGCTTGTAGCCATTTATAGTTGGCGTGGTGAAGACGGTCGCGGCGCGCGCATGGGCGAGTAGACCGCCGAGGTAATAGCGGCCAACGGTCGACAATGCGTCCGGATGGTCGAATGCGAATGCGTTTCGACCGGTTTTGCTTTCGAGCAGCGACTGATGCAGGTGCCACCCGCTCGACATGACATTCGGGAGCGCCGGCCGGCACATGAAGCTCGCGAGATAGCCGTTGCGGCGGGCGATCTGCTTTGTCGCAGCCCGAAACAAAACCATGCTGTCGGCGGCGGCCAGGCCATCCTCTGGACGAAAGGTGAATTCACACTGGCTCGGACCAAGTTCGATCTCGACCGAACGCAGCGGCAGGCCAAGTTTTGCGATGCCGTGGCGCAGAATCTCAAGTGCCGGATCGAGCATATCGAAGCGGGACTCGGTCAAATATTGATAGCCCTGCGTCAGCAGGCTGACCTGTGGTGCTTCGGGTGGCCAGATGGCATCGGCAGGCGCGAGGCGAGGATTTTCCAGTTTGAACAGATGAAATTCCACTTCCAGCCCTGCCCGGAGAGTAAATCCGGCTTTCGTCAGGGTATTCACGGCATCCCGGCAGCGCGCGCGAGTTGAAAACGGAACCGCTTTCCCGTTGCCGAAATAAATGTCGCACAACATCCAGCCCGTCTTGTTCGCCCATGGCAGGACACGAAATGTCGACGGATCGGCGACCATCAAAAAGTCGCCGCCGCCTTGCATCTCGCTCATTGCGAAGCCGCCGCCGGGCGTGAACACCGGATAAACCGTGCGGTGCGCGGTGTCCTTGGCGAGCAGCGTTGTTGTCATTGTGATACCGGCACGCATCGCGCTTGCGGCTTCGGATGCCAGCAGGGTCTTGCCGCGCAATACGCCGTGCTGATCGGCGAATGAGAAGCGGACGAGCTCCAGCTTTTCTTTCTTGATGATCCTCTCGACCTCGTCGGCGGCCTTGGCCTGCGCGCGGGTCCACAGATTGTGGCGATCGACAAAGCTCGAAGATTTACGCTGACGCGGGTTCATCGCCGGCCCTTCAATCGTGGTGGCCGGGTTTGCAATACATCTCAGTTTCCGTTCGTCCAGCTCGCCGCCTGGCGCTTGCTCGTTTCGCTCTTCTGCCAGTAGCCCTGCCAGTCGTCGGCGGGGCCGATACCGTCAATCGCTGCCGGACCCGTGATGCTCGCGGCCTGTTTCGGATTGAGCACCATGATCGGCCTCTCGCCCTTGCCCAATTGCTCGATCGCTTCGCGCAGCAATTTGCGATAAGCGCTGATCGCCTTGTCGGACATGCCGAGATGTTCGGTCGTGCGATCCTGAATTACGCCCATCGACTCGCAGGCCCACTGGTCGTGCACGTTAATGTCGGCGCCCATCCCGGTGTAGGTCTCGTGTTCCTGTTCGTGCGGATCGAACCCGTAATCGTTGCTCTTGTTTTTGTTGGGGATGTAGTCGGGCAGCTGATAGAGCGCGAGGCGCTGTCGGCGCATCTCGTCTTTGTCGACCGGCGAACCGAAACTCGTGAAGATCGCATACCAATAGTGCTTCTGGTCGTCGATCGGCACGTGCCACTGCGTGATCGTCATCTCCCGGCTCATCGGGAGGATGAAGGCATTGGGAAACATAAGATTAGTAACGCGCACATGCGTGCTGCGATCGCTGACTTGTCGTAGCGTCACCAGCCGGAAGCCGAACGCGGTCGGCTCGACTTCGATACGGGGGCGCGTGAACTCACGCATGATGCGCGACATCGGCATGTCGGAGTCACGCGAAGTATCGCGGAACAGCTTTCCGTAGGCCTGGCTCGGGTCTTCGTCGTGAAAGAAGCGATGCAGGAACGACGTGTGGACCGGGTCGATGCCGACCTCGAGCGACTGCAGCCAGTTGCAGTCGATCATTCCTTTGAATGCAAATGTGTGGCTGTCGGGCGCGACATAGCAGTCGAAGTGTGGCAGGGCCGGCGGTTCACCAGGTCCAAGATAGGCGAACAGAATTCCGCTTTTCTCGACCACCGGATAAGATTTCTGTCTGATGTTGGAGCAGAGATTGCTGTCGTCGGGTTCAGCCGGCGTCTCGAGGCATTTGCCGTTGATATCGAACAGCCAGCCGTGAAACGCGCAGCGCAAGCCGCCATCTTCGAGGCGGCCATACGCGAGGTCGGTGCCGCGATGCGGACAGCGGCGGCCAATCAGCCCATAGCGGCCACGCTCGTCCCTGAAGATAACCAGATCTTCCCCCAATAGCCGCACAGGCTTTATGGGCCGATTGCCGGACATTTCGTCGACGAGCGCCGCGGGCTGCCAATAGCGCCGGAGCAAGCTTCCCGCCGGAGTGCCGGCACCGGTCCGGGTAATGAGATCGTTCTGTTGGATACTCAACATCGTGAGTCGTCCCTCCTTACGAGGGCAGACTATACGAAGTCGGCGGACGACAGGAAGCGTGGACCCTCGACGAGACCCCGAAAATGAAGCGGCCGGCGCAATGGCCGGCCACAAATGCAGTGGTGGAAAGATCAGTTGGGGCGCGTGGCCCAGCCCGTGTCCATGCGGCGCCGCCAAGCGGTCTGGCGCAGACCAATCAGACGCTGCGCGGCAGTCTTGGCTTCGGCGCGGCTGGTCGCCGCGCAGGTGCGATACTCGAGATCGGCGACGCGTGAAACGAGTGGTTGTTTGCGGAAGAGCCGGCTGAAAGCGCCGACACCATCGTTCAACTTCAGGTCGGCGAGAGCATTTGCGACGTTGGCGGAATGACCGAAAGCGACAACGCGGCCTGTCATCGTATGACGAACTTCATAAACCCCGGGACCGATCGGCGCTTCGACATGTTCGCCGCTTTGCGCGTCGGGAAATCGTCTCCAGTTGCTCCAAGTCTGCACCATGAAAATCCCTTAATACCCGTCAAAAAAAGACCGTTCCAACCACGCGACAAGTAATCATTCGTTCCGCTGGGTCAACTGTCGCTGTTGATAAATGGCTAATAGCGGCCGCAATTTGGCGGCTGGTAAATTTGCTCGAACCAAGCGATTAACGACGTAAGTTAATGGCCCGGCAGAACAATCACCTTCGGCTTCGCCGGAAGCGTCGTCTTCGATACTACCAGTGATGGGACCTGCTCGAGTTCCACATCCCAGTCCTGCCGGACCCGCTGGAGAAAGCGATCGAGCGTGTAAGCGCTGAAAAAATGCATCGGGATCATCAGCGGCGCCTTGAGCGCGTGTAGCACTTCGACCATGCCATCGAGATCGAGCGTGTAGGACCCGTCGACTGGCACCAGGACAATGTCCACACGGCCAATCTCGTTGAGCTGCTGCTGCGTAAGCGTGTGATGCAAATGCCCAAGATGCGCGATGCACAGATTGGCAATCTCGAAAATGAAGATTGAATTTCCATGTCGCTCGGTACCACCCTCGAACGTACGGATATTGGTCGGCACGTTGCGCACCCGCACATCCTTGTATTGCAGGTCGACTCGGGCCGGCTTCTGGTCATCCGCCCAGCCGCGCAGCACGTATTTGATGCTCGGATCCGGTGACAATGTGTAATGCGTCGAGTGAGCTTGGTTCATCGTCGCGATGTCGGGCAACAGCGACGGCCTCACATAATCATTGTAGTCGGTGGCAATGCGCACGAGTTGCGGGCTTTCGATCAGGAAGGTCGAATGGCCGACATATGTCAGGCGAGCCTGATCGCGTTCGAGCGCCGCGAGCCGCAGTGCGGCGTTTTGTAGAAAAGGCGGTCGTGCCGCCACCAAACCCGGGCAGCTTTGCATCATCTCAGGCTTCGCCGGCGGAGGAGCGGCGCCTTGCGCCTGCGCCAGCGTCGCGGTTGCGACCACAACCGCCGCGGCAAGGATTGATGATGCGTGATGCATGACAACACTCGCGCAATGAGCCGCAGGAAATCTGACATGGTTTTGTAACGCTTGCTACCGGGCCCACGCGCAAATGATGAGCGGCGCCCGAAGGCGCCGCTCATTGCCGTCCCCTCAAGCCAAGCGTTCAGAACTGTTCGAAATAACGGCGATCGCGCATCGATACGATGATGCCCTTGGGCGTAACCACCAACCAGCGTCCATCCTGTCGCTTGATTTGTTCGACCGGACCGAGGCCGGGCAATGGCGCGCCAGGCACGACCTGATAAACGTCGCCGTGTCCCTGCACGTAGACGAAACCGTCACGAGTCTCGCGGATTGTCCAGTCGGGCACGATTGACAGACGTGGCAACTGCATTGCAGCGGCGGCAGGCTCGGACCGCGCGGCCGGAAGCGGTGCGGTTAGTGCTGCCTGTGATGCCTGCGGCGTAACGGAGCCGGTGACGTTCGCGGTCTCGCGGTTCAGCCGTTCGCTGATCTTGGCAATCTGATTGGACGCCGAGCGATTGGCGGCGTCGAGGCTCGCTTTCAGACTGGTGATTTCCTTCGTGAGGCGCGCAACAGATTGCTGCATGGCCTTATTTTCTTCGACGGCGGCAACGTCGACAGGCGGCGCCTTTGAGAGGCCGTTACTTGTCGCCGCGCCGGTAACCGCTCCAACCACCGCCGCGATCGCCACCGATGCGGCGAGCAGCACATAACGCTTGTGGCGCGGACGGATGACGAAGCGTGGACGTTTGGGCGCCGTGAATTCGACTAGTCTGAAAGACGTATTCTGCTGCGCGGCCCCTGTAGTCGATGCGTCGGTCGCCTCAGGAGGAGCCGTATCAGTGTCGGTTGCGTCTACCGGCGAGATCGAAGGAGATTCAACGGCAGGCAATTCGATCCTGCGCTGCGGCTGTTGTGATCCGCTATCCGGATTTGCTACCGCTTCGCCATCGGTAGCCTCGTTCGACTTACGCTTTTCCATGGCCATACGTCCCCGATTGGTCGTTCACCAATCGGTAACCACGTTCGGTTACCAATTGGTTACCGATCGCTTGTCGCTGGCCACGCGCCACATCTATGAATCGTCGACCTTGCAGCCCGTATAACGTCGCAGCGGGCGACAGCGGTCAGCGTGAGGTGTCTTTATCGGCATCTCACGCAATTTCATCCGCCGATTTCGAAAACACTCTCTATACAGGCAGCCCACTTTGGGCCGCGCGCGCTTTCAATGACACCGCAGGGCGTGCGCCGATGTGCTGAATAACTTCCGCGGCCGCGAGCGCGCCCAGTCGCGCGGCGGTACGATGATCCTTGCCGCGCGCCAGCCCGACCAGAAATCCCGCGGCAAAAAGATCGCCGGCGCCGGTGACATCCGTAACCTGCGCGACTGGTTCTGCCGTCACAGTCTCGACCGCATCACGCGACACGACGACACAGCCTTTTTCGCTGCGCGTCACCACAGCGATCCTGGCGTCCTCGCGCAATATCTTCACCGCGCTGTCGAAGTCAGAGGTCTCATAGAGACTGAGCAGCTCCCTCTCGTTGGCGAACACGAGATCGATGGTGCCCTTGCGGATCAGATCGAGAAACTCGCCACGATACCGATCGACGCAAAAAACATCGGACAACGTCAATGCGACACGCCGGTCGTTCTTGTGGGCAATATTTGCTGCCTTCACGAAAGCTTCCTTCGCTCGCGGCGGGTCCCACAAATAACCCTCGAGATATGTCAGCGCAGAGCTTGCCACCTGCGCCTCATCGATATCGTCTGGCTTCAGATCCTGTGCGGCGCCCAGATACGTGTTCATGGTGCGCTCACCGTCCGGCGTCACCATGATATAGCAGCGCGCCGTCGACGGCCCGGCGTCGGCCAACTTTGTATCGAAAGCGACGTTCGCCGCGCGGATGTCGTGGGCGAATGCGCGGCCGAGTTCATCGTCCTTGACCTTTCCGACAAATGCCGCAC
>JANWKN010000056.1 GCA_025451355.1 Pseudolabrys sp.
GAACCAGCCGCTCATCCACGCAGAGAAATCACGCGACTGTGCCGGCGACATAGCCAAATATTGGTCGCATCTAATTGCGCCCATATCGATGGTGATCTGTGCATTTGCAGTCACCGGAAGAAGTGAGATTGCAAACGCAGTACAAATCAATCGAAGCCTCATTTTCTTGCTCCTCTTAGATTTTACCAAGCCGTAGGGCGCTCGGCACGCCGATGTGTCCGCTTACCCAAATCTGTCGAAGGCGGTTGTCTGGCAAAAATTGGCCTTAGGGGCAATCCCTTTGATGTCCGCTTTGGGTCAAAAGCAGACATGACCTTGAGGTGCGGATGACGCCCGTTTTACCTCCAAAAACAGACACGCGAGCGAGAGATAATCGCTCGACGTATCTGATGTCAGAGTAAAATGGCCACAGCAATAAAGGCCAGCACCAGGAGCGCGGCTAGATCACTGCGTATCAGCGTGGTCATTTATCCCGCGAGACCCGACCTGGACCGCCACGGCGCAAAACTTAGCCGGGTTGCGTTTGTCGGGTGCCGTCTCGAAGCTGACACGGTCGCCATGTTTGACGCGCTGACCGTTCAACTCTGTGACGTGGAAAAATAGGACTGAACAGGGTTTTCACATGAGCAAAGAATTTCCGCTAGTGCCTGCCAATCGAATTGCCATTCGGGTTGCCATCCTCCGCTCCAATGCCCTTACCGGAACCCGAATTCGTCGGCCTGTGCGGATTGTTTGATTGTTGATCGAGTAGTGCTTGTGCGGCGAGGTCGGCATCCTTGAACGTGCCAAGCTCTTTGCTATCAGTATCAAAGGCCCCTCCGGCAATCTCCTCTGCTTTCGGGAAATTCACAAATTTTTGTGCCTGCAAACCTGCCTTTTCTGAAAATCCCCCTCGGGGGTCGACAAAAATGTGGTGAAACAACGACAACCGCAGCCCAGCCACGCAAAGCGTCCAGGAACCGGAAACGCATCGGGCGCTGGTTGGTGGACATTCGCCAATCATCCGGAGCTTTGATTTCGACCGACATCGAAAGCACGCAGCGCGCCGAAGCTTACTCATGCCGCCTTAATAGGAAGCTTCGGCAGTTCCGCCCAAAATTGCGCCCGAATGATTAATAATGCTTAGGGAAGTCGCGCCGCGATGTTCAACGCTATCGCGACTTTTCGAAAATCTCGCGGCCGATCAGCATGCGTCTGATCTCGCTCGTACCCGCCCCTATTTCGTAAAGCTTGGCGTCTCGTAGCAGACGGCCGGTCGGATACTCGTTGATGTAGCCATTACCACCGAGACACTGGATAGCCTCAAGAGCCATCCAGGTGGCCCGTTCGGCTGCATAGAGGATGACGCCCGCAGCATCCTCACGCGTGGTGCGCCCCTCATCACAGGCGCGCGCGACCATATAAACGTATGACTTGGCGGCATTCATCGTCACATACATGTCGGCGAGCTTGGCCTGCACGAGTTGGAAGCGCCCAATCGGCTGGCCGAATTGTTGGCGTTCGTGCACGTAAGGAACGACAACATCCATGCACGCCTGCATGATGCCCAAAGGCCCGGCCGCCAGTACGACGCGTTCGTAGTCGAGTCCCGACATTAGTACGTTCACGCCGTTGCCAACGGCGCCAAGTACGTTCTCCTCCGGCACCTCGCAGTCGGTAAACACCAGTTCACTTGTATCGGAACCGCGCATACCGAGCTTGTCGAGCTTCCGCGCCGGCGCAAAACCCTTGAACCCCTTTTCTACGATGAACGCCGTGATGCCCCGCGCACCAGCGGTGTGATCGGTCTTGGCGTAAATCACCATGGTGTCCGCAACCGGCCCGTTGGTGATCCACATCTTCGAGCCATTGAGGATGTAGCGGTCGCCTTTTTTGTCCGCCCGGGTACGCATGGAAACGACGTCCGAGCCGGCGCCCGGCTCCGACATCGCCAATGCACCAACATGCTCGCCGGAAATCAGTCGCGGAAGATATTTGCGTTTCTGCGCATCGCTGCCATTGCGCCGGAGTTGGTTGACGCAGAGATTTGAATGCGCGCCATAGGACAATCCAACCGCCGCGCTCGCGCGCGAAATCTCTTCCATGGCTATACAATGCTCGAGATAACCGAGCCCCGAGCCGCCATATTCCTCCTCAACCGTGATCCCATGCAGGCCCAGCGCGCCCATCTCAGGCCAGAGATCGCGGGGAAAAACATTTTCGCGATCGATAGCGTCAGCGCGCGGCGCGATCCGGTCTTGTGCGAAGCCGCTCACCGACTTGCGCAGCATGTCGATATCGGCACCGAGGCCGAAGTCGAAGCCCGCCCAGGCATTGGGGATCATGCACGGCCCTCCGCTCGAAAGCAGACTCTATAATCTGAAAGTCACGCTGTCAGCGCCTCGTCCGCGGCGGAAAGAGGTTTGCCGCCCTGTTTTGCTTGTGCCAGAAGCTTGTCGATAACTCTAGCTGGACCGGGCTTGGCGAACAGAAATCCCTGCATCTCGTCACAGCCGGCCAGGCGCAGCAAAACCCTCTGGTGTTCGGTTTCAACGCCCTCTACCAGCACTGACAGGCCCAGCGCGCGCCCAAGCGCCACGATCGCCTGGATGATTACGCCACCATTAGACGATCGGCCAAGCGCCGAAACAAAGCTTCTGTCGATCTTGAGCTTGTCGAGGGGAAAGCGCTGCAGATATCCAAGATTGGAATAGCCGGACCCGAAGTCGTCGAATGCGACGCGGACCCCCAGTCCATGCAGATCGCTAATGCGTTTGACCATCTCATCCGGATCATCGATCAGCACGGCCTCGGTGATTTCAAGAACCAGCCGCGACGGGGCAACGCCGCTCTCCGTTAACGCCGAACGAACCGTGTCGACAATGGTACGATCGCGCACCTGCAAAGGCGAAAGGTTTACCGCGACATAGAGATCGTCGGGCCATCGCCGGGCGTTCTGCAAGGTTCGACGCAAGACGAACGTGCCGATTGTGTCCATCAAGCCCATCTGCTCGGCAGCCGGAATGAATGTGGTCGGCTCAATCGCACCGCGCGTGGCGTGCGTCCAGCGCAGCAGGGCCTCGACGCCAACCATCCGTCCGCCTTGCGATGACACGATCGGCTGGTAATACACCTCGAGCTCGTTTGCGCTGATCGCCCGCGGAAGTTCGCGATGAATGAACTTCTGATCGTTTGAGGTTGTGACCGCACATCGCATGGACCGGCAGGACCTGCTTGAGGCGTCGTGCAACCGCGACACCGAGCTCGTCGCTTCCCATCACGCCATGATGCGCCGTAACATCCTCAAGGCCATCCAGCCCGATTAGAGCGAAGGTCGTCCAATCTTCATCGCGCCTTTCGGCGAGCGCGAGATCCAAGAGCTCCAGGGTCTTGCCGTGGTTCGACAGTCCGGTCAGCTTGTCTTCGTCTGCCGCGCGGGCCGCCTGCACCTCCCGCTCTCCTAGTTCGCGCCGCGCCCGTTTAAGCTGCCACAGCGACAAGGCGGCAAAGCCAAAAAGCACGACAGCGATAGCAGCGAAGAATGAAGCCAGACGCCCCATCACCCGCATCATAGGCTTCGTTTTGTCCCATGTGAAAAAGCCGGCGATCCGGCCAGTGGCGTCCATGACCGGGCGTATTTCCCGCTCGCCCGTATCCGGATCGCGCTCGAACTTTAGATTTTTCACGCCTACTACATGCTCTGCCACGCGGACGAGGCCTGAATCGATGTCGCCCGACGTATTGATAGGCGAGCGAAATTCGGCAGCCGCGTTGCGCAAGGCCGAATGCTGCTCCGACACGAGCTGTGCATCATTTTGATGGGCGAGGCTATATCCGATGGCGGCGCTGACGAGCATTGCCGCAATCGCAAATACCGTGAATACGAGGATTGGCCGGGAAGCCGCCAAAATCCATTTCGCAGGCGCGGGCGATGCTCCGGCCGCGTGGGATCGTCTCGCCCACGCCGGCAGTCGGCGGCCAAGATTCAGACCCGTTGCAGCAATATTGACCTCGTGCACCGGGGTACTCCCAGCCTGCGCGGCGGCAACGGATAGGGTTACGGCTGGGTCTTTAAGTGTTGGTCAGCAAACACGGTGAACAAATGGTCACTCGCGACCCCGCCCTCACCGCAGCCCAAACCAGAGGCTCGCAATGCTGAGAAATGAGAAAAACCCCACCACATCGGTCACCGTGGTCACGAATGGACTTGAAGCTACCGCCGGATCGAATTTGAGGCGGTGCAAAGCCAGTGGAATGAGAATTCCGCCGAGGGCAGCCGCGACCAGATTGCAGATCATGGCCAGCCCAATCACAACGCCGAGTCCTGGTACCCTGAACCAGACGTAGGCGGCCGCTCCAGTAATGACCGCGAATGCTATGCCGTTGAGGAGACCAACCATCACCTCACGGGAAATCACGCGCCAGGCATTGGCGTCGCTCAAGTCGCGTGTCGCCAGCGCTCGCACAGCAACCGTCATGGTCTGCGTCGTCGCATTTCCGCCCTGACTCGCAACGATCGGCGCTAAGACCGCAAGCGCCACCATTTTTTGCAACTGGCCTTCGAAGAGACCAAGCACCGAAGAGGCCAAAAATGCGGTCGCGAGATTGACCAGCAACCAGCTGAACCGGCCGCGCGCAATGGTCCACACTGAATCCGACAATTCTTCGTGGCGTGGAATGCCGCCAAGGGCATGGATGTCTTCCTCCGCCTCCTCTTCGAGCACGTCGGCAACATCGTCAAAGGTGATCACTCCAACGAGGCGATCATTGGCGTCGACCACCGGAGCGGTGACCCAGTTGTAACGCTGGAAGAGGCGCGCGACTTCCTCCTGATCCTGCGCCGCACTGACACGAGGGCGCTCTTTTTCCATCAGGTCGAAAATCGGCACGGGTCGCTTACGACGCAGCAGGCGATCGAGCGGTACAGCCCCCTGAAAATGTCCCGCCTCATCGACGACATATAGTTCGTAAAAGTGATCCGGAAGCTCCGTGGTTTCGCGCATATAGTCGATCGCCTGCCCGACATTCCAATGCGGAGGCACGGCGATAAACTCCGACTGCATCCGCCGGCCTGCCGAATCTTCCGGATAGTCGAGGCTGCGCGCCAACGTGCCGCGCTCGGGTTGGGGCAATTGCTCGAGGATCTCGGCCTGTTCATCCTTCGGGAGGTCTTCGAGGATCGCGACCGCGTCGTCGGACTCCAGCTCGATCACGCCCTTTGCCACGGCCTGGGAGGGCAATTCGTCGAGGATTTCCTCGCGCACCGTATCATCGACTTCGGTCAGGGCGGCGAAGTCGAAATCGATACCCAGGAGCTCGACGAGTCGCGGCCGCTGGTCGGGCGGCAATGCCTCGATTAGCGCGCCCATATCGGATTCATGCAGGTCACCGACCAGCGTCTTCAATCCTGCGTCATCCGACGCCTCGATCCTGCGCGCGACGCTCTTGACGAAAGTCTTGCGGATCGAACCGTCCTTATTGCGCGGAAGTTGCGCGGCGGCCTCGGTGCTGTTCACGTGTTCCTGGTCGAGCATGTCGAAGACCTGCCAGCAAAAAACTGAAGCGCGACGCTTGTACGCCCGAGCGTGCGCTTCGTGCAATGACTAACGCGTAAAATCCGTTCGATACGAGCTTGCCGGTCAGCATGTGATGCGGCATTGAATGTTTCATGACGCGAATGGTTATTGTAGCAATCGTCCTTGCCATTGCTCCAAGAACGGCTGCAGCCGCTCCATGCCCCGGCAATCCAGACGCGCTCGGGACCGAGCGGGTACTCGAAGCCGATGCCAAAAGCACATCGCGGGTCGGCCGCAAACAATTCCCTTCAACTCTGCCGCTGCGTGCCAAGGAACTGGTGCTCACGTTCGATGACGGTCCTTGGCCCGGAACTACCCCGAGGATTCTGGATGCTCTCAAGAATGAATGCGTGCGTGCGACATTCTTCCTTCTCGGAGGAAATACAGCAGCCCATCCGCAGCTCGCCCGGCGCGCCCTCACCGAAGGGCATAGCATCGGCCATCACACCTATTCGCACCCCCTGCTCGATCACATGCCGCTGGCGAAAGCCGAGGCCGAGATCGACCAAGGCATTGCCGCGGATGAGAGCGCGCTCCACGGCCGAGCGCGCACGACACCCACAACGCCCTTTTTCCGGTTTCCGGGATTTGCCTCAAACTCCGCCCTGCTGGATCGCACGAGCGAGCGCGGTCTTCTGGTATTTGGCGCCGATGTATGGGCAAGCGACTGGGAGCTGATGGGGCCCGAACGGCAACTACGTCTCATCCTTTCCCGTATCGAAAAGGTCGGGCGCGGTATCGTGCTTTTTCACGACACAAAGGCGCAGACATCCCAGATGTTGCCAGCTTTTCTGCGCGAACTGAAAAGGCGGGGCTACCAGATCGTCCATATTGTATCGTCGGGAGGCAACACGCGCTGAGACGCCGCACATTTACCTCACTCATTAAAAATCATTGGAAAACAAGGCCATGATGGGTCCAGAATACGTAATCCTCCGTTAAGGTCGCCCGCCATACTGTCGGGAAGCCGTCAGTTTAAATCAGTTTGGCGCGAGGTCGGGGGGCCTGATGCGCGTTGTAGTGGTGTTGCTTTTTTGGTTGGTGGGACTCGTTGCGGCCGCAGCGGAGCCGTGCCCTGGCAATCCAGACGCGCTGGGAACCAGCCGCGTTCTTTCCATCAGCCCGAGCGATTTCACGCGCATCGGCAGTATGCAGTACGCCAAGACGCTGCCGCTCAATGATCATGAAGTTGTCATCACGTTCGATGACGGCCCTATTCCACCTTATACGAATGCCGTTCTGGACACCTTGGCTTCACAATGTGTGAAGGCCACCTATTTTCTGGTCGGCGAAATGGCGCAGGCCTACCCATCGATCGTGCGCCGTATCTACAACTCCGGTCACACCATCGGCACTCACAGTCAAAACCACCCGTTCGCTTTTCAGCGACTGACGACAGCGAAGTTCGAACGGCAGGTCGATGCCGGTATTGCATCTGTTGACACGGCACTCGGCGATCAGAAAGCCGTTGCGCCGTTTTTCCGAATTCCAGGTCTCGGGCGAACGAACGCAATCGAAGACTACCTCGCCTCCAAGTCATTGGTGACCTGGAGCGCGGACGTTGTCGCCGATGACTGGAAGCGCATCGGGGCACGCGAAATCGTACGTCGTGCAATGCGGCGGCTAAAAGCAAGGGGCCGCGGCATTCTGCTGTTACACGACATTCATCCCGCCACCGTCACGGCACTGCCTATGCTCCTCAAGGAACTCAAGGATCGCGGCTACCACGTGGTTCAGGTGGTCGCGGACGTCGAGCGTCCGGAATCCGTGCCCGAGCCTGTGGCCTCACCGGATGCCAAAGAGCCGTGGCCTCGTGCGCTGCAGGCGAGTACCACTCAGGGTACGCCAGACAAGGTGGCCACGCGCCATCGCGTAAAAAAAGCAATCAGTAGAAAGCGCCGACGTCCGGCAATGGCCACCCTGCGCGAGCCGAATTACGGCGCGACCGCCAAAGATTGGTGGCACAAGCAGTTCTAGGCGCTGCAAATTCTGAATGACCCGGTCGGAAAACCCCGCGATCGCGGTAGAACGACTATTTTCCACTCAATGTGAACTGCGTCACACGGGGCCAATATTTGAGCGGCCTAGTTTAGCTCATGCGATTCAAACCTGTATTCAATCACTGCTGCCAAGTGGTTGGCCGGACGTCAGCGATCATTGCTTTTGCGGGCATGGGATCGTTGGCTATCGCGGCGACCGCGGTTGACGTTTGGCGTTAGCCGAGCAGCGAACTCGCGCCTTTGGCGGGCGTTCGCGTAAAGCCACGCACCGATGAGGCAGCCTGTTACGTAACGAGAAGTTCGCCGGTTGCTAACGTAAGACGCGGTGCGATAGTATCAACTTACTATTTACAAAGAACGCCGAGTTTTTGAAGGGCGTTGCGTCAGGATTTCAAATGAACGCAGCAAGTGGTGATGACGCGCCCGAGGCCGGATTACCGAATCTGAAAGGAAAGCGCATTCTCCTGGTGGAGGATTCCTGGCAACTCGGCATGGCCCTTAAAAGTCTGCTGCGAAGTTTTGACGCAGAAGTGGACGGGCCCGCTGCCACAACAAGCGACGCAGAACGTTTGATTTCCGAGCACGCGCCCGACGCCGCGATTATCGACGTCAATCTTCGGCAGGGCGAGCGATCATATGGCTTGATTGACCGATTGATCGGTCAAGGCGTTCCTGTTGTCGTGACTTCGGGCTATTCTGATTTGCCGATGGTATCGGCCAAAGCACATATCCTTGAAAAACCCATCAGCGAAGAAAAGTTGATCGCAATACTGCGCTTGGTGACGAACACGCACTGACGGCTTGCCGTCTGTCACCGCTGTTCAAGAGGAACATCGATTTCGCAGCACACGCCTTCCGTCACGAAGGCGAGATCCACCGCGCCACCAAGTTCGTGAGGGATCATCTCGCGTATCAGGCTCATCCCGTATCCCGACTTGGCTGGCGTGACGACCGGCGGGCCCCCGTTCTCGCGCCATTCAATCTTCACGCGGGTCGAAGCGCCATCGGCCGGCTGACGGTTCCACTTTACCGAGACATGCCCATTGGGGCTCGATAACGCACCATATTTTACGGCGTTCGTGACAAGCTCATGAAGCGCCATGGCAACCGCCTGCGTCACTGTCGGGCCTAATGTGACGTCGGGACCGGCGATCGTCATATTCGCTGCAGTCGCGTACGGCGCGAGCTGACTGTCAACAAGATCGGCAAGATTGACGCCGTTCCAACGGTTTTGGCTCAGAAGCGAATGGGCAGCGGCCATTGAGTGAATGCGTCGGTCCAGCACCTGCACGAACTCATCCACCGAGCTGCTGCCGAGACGCGTGTAGCTGCTGATGACCGCCACTCTTGCCAGTAGATTCTTCACGCGATGATCCAGCTCCGCAATCAGCAGGCTTTGGCGTTCGTCGGATTGTTTGCGCTCGGTGATGTCGACAGTGAGCCCCTTCAGACCCACGAACCTACCGGTCGGGTCGAACTCTGCTATTGAGGATTCTTCGAGCCAAATCTCCCGGCCATCCGGGCATCGGAAACGAAACGTTTTCCTGTATGAAGGCTTCTCGGGACTGACAGCGTGGATACGCGCCTTGAAATCCGGCCGGTCGTCGGGATGGACACGTTCGAGGAATTCCACCGCCGAAAAGGACTTGTCCGGAACGAGTCCCAAGATCTGTGCAGCGTTGTCGCTGCGATTTGAGCCATTGGTACGGGCATTCCACTCGAATGCCATTACGCCTCCGGCCGCGAGCGCTTCCTGAAGCCGGGCCTGCCCTTCAAAGAGGGCTGCCTCGTGCTGTCGCCTTTCTGCGAAAAGCGAGGCGAGAACCAATGCGCACAACGAGATCGCGAGAATGCTGGCCTGGGCTCCCATGATGCGCTGGTCGACCGACAGCGAGGAGTCTCCAAAATAACCGATCGAAAAAGTTGTCATACAGACCAATGTGATAGCGATGATGAACGCGGCCGCGGCGGCGAAGATGGGGCGGCACCGCGCAGCAAGCCACAGCAAAAGCGGAAAGAGCGCAGCGATGGGGATGACAATTCCCCAATGTCCTTGGGGGAGAAAAATGACAAACGCGCTGATGCAGACAAGCGCCGTTAGTCCGAGAGTCCCTTCTACAAGCTCGGTGCGCGGCGGCGGCTCTCGGGTAGCCGATGCGAGTTCGATGATCAGCGGCGCGATCGTAAGAATTCCGAGTGCATCGGAGGCAAACCAATGTTGCCATGTCGCCAGAATTGGTGCGGTGGAATTGTGGAAGTACAGGAATCCTGCGGTGCCACCAATTCCGGAGACAGCGGTCGCCACAACCGCGGCGGTGACCAATCCCAGCACATGACTTAGCCGGTCGAGACCGAAGTTCGCGCCGAAGTACCGTTGGATCAACCAACCGGTCAGCAGTGCTTCCCCCGCATTGCATAAAGCGAAGACGACGGCGCTTAGGAGAGTTCGGTCGCCCATCAGATTGGCAACAATGGTCGCAACAGCTGCCCCGACTGCGACCGGCAATCGAGCACGCGATCCAAGAGCGATCATGGCGCCGGCCGCAACCCCGGACGCGGGCCAGAACACAGCAACGCCGTCAGGTTTAGTCAGAAGAAGCAGGCTGAGACGCGCGGCCAGAAAATACGCAACACCAACAAGAACAGCGAGCCCAATCCAGTTGACCCACTGTTGACGCGGTTGCCTGGCGGCCACTTGTTCTTGGACCCGCTTCGGCTGGTACAACAAAGTCGCCCCCTTTCGGTCCAGCAGATCATATAGCACGATCTTAAATGACCTGGGACGGGCACAATCGGAGCGGATTTATGCCCGGA
>JANWKN010000057.1 GCA_025451355.1 Pseudolabrys sp.
AGCGAACGCATATGGCCGTCCTTGCTGAGGTCTTCGAAATTTAGCCCAGATACCCCGGGGTGCGCGGTTTTGGCGCGGGAATTAACGTAGCATGATGGGGTACGGATTCACGGGAGGTATTACCCATGCAAAACAAGACGCTGATAACACTTTCGGCTGCGCTGTTCACGGCCGGTCTCGCCACCAGTGCGCTCGCACAGGCGCCGGCACAACCGGCGGCGCAGCCACCAATGTTCGCGACCACTAAGGTCGAGGGCACCGATAATGTCTATATTTTCCGCTATCAGAACCATCAGGCGATGTTCGTCGTTACGCCGGCAGGCGTCATCGTCACCGATCCGATCAGCTACGGCAGGCCGCAGGCGGCGAAAGCCTACCTGGATGAGATTCGCAAAATTACCCAGGCTCCGATCAAATACCTGGTCTATAGCCATCACCATTACGACCACATCGCCGGCGGCAAAGTGTTCAAGGATGCCGGCGCAACGGTGATTTCACATCGCCGCGCCAAGGAGCGGCTCGTCGAACTCAAGGCACCCGATGTCGTCATTCCCGACCAGGTCGTCGACGGCAAGCGCTCAATCAAACTCGGCGGTACGACCCTCGACCTCATCTACACGGGTCGCAATCATTCCGACTCTTCGCTCGTGATGTTGCTGCCGAAAGAGAAGGTCCTCTTTGCCGTGGACTTCAATTCACTCGGTGCGGTGCCATCGCGGCTCGCGGTGAACGATTCTTATCCGACCGAGTGGGAAACGTCGCTAAAAAAGACGCTCGCACTGGGCTGGGAGCGAATGATTCCCGGTCATCCAGGCCCGAACGGACGCCTCGGTACACGCAAGGACATGGAAGAGCAGATCGCCTTCATGACGGATCTTGCCGCCGAAGTTAAGAAGGCGTCGGACGCCGGCAAGTGCTTCGACCCGGCAACAAAAGAAGTGCGCGTGCCGAAATATGCGACACTCGCCCAATACGAGCAGAACATCGAGTGGAACGTTCACCGCTGGTGCGGCTACTACGGTCGCGGCATCTGAACAAACGCGTCAGGAAAACCCGAGGCCCGGCCCCAGGCCGGGCCTTTTTATTTCGGACGCATCAGCATGAAGGCCTGGCGGTGACATTCGGCGACCAGCGTGCCGTCCTGCTTGAAGGCCTTGTGATGAAAATCGACGATGCCGGCGCCCGGGCGCGATTTCGATTCCCGTTTGCTGATGACCTTCGTCGTGCAGTGAATAGTGTCGCCTTCGAACAGTGGGTTAGGGAATTTGACGTCGGTCATTCCGAGATTGGCGATGGTGGTGCCCACCGTCATGTCCGACACCTGAATGCCGATCATGAGTCCGAGCGTGAACAGCGAGTTCATCAAGGGCTGCCCCCAGTCGGTCTCGGTCTCGCAGAAATGACGGTCGATGTGCAGCGGCTGCGGATTGAGCGTCATGTTGGAGAATAACATGTTGTCCATCTGCGTCACGGTGCGCGTGTATCGGTGCTCATAGGTCTTGCCGACCTCGAAATCCTCGAAAAAGAGGCCTCCGCGTTTGTGCCGCTGGATCGTTTCAACCATCGATTCCTCCGGAAAACCTTCACAAAGAGGGGTTTGGGAGCCTTCTTTACCTTTCGTTTACCATAATTCCCCCATGCTCGGCAGGCTGGCCGGGAACGTTTGCGTCCGCGTCATCACCCATAAGACGAGATCTTCGCTCCGCCGCCGGTGCCGCCCGCGTCAATTCCGACGCGGCCGGCAGCAATTACGGCGTTACGCAGGCCTTCGCGCAGGCCGCGGAGAAGCTGCCACCGCCGCCTCCGGCACGGCCGTCGTTTCAGTCGATGTTCACGGATCGGGTCAATCAGCCTCTGGCGGAAAAAGTGAACACCCTGTGGGGGGTACCAACGCGGGGGCCGCCATCCCAAAGTCAGGCGGTGAAGGTGTTTGATCTGTTCACGGACACCAAGCCTAACGAGCGCAAGCTGTTAGGCGATAAGACCTGATTTTCAGCGGCGCGCGCCGCTTATGCTTAACAGCCGATCAATTTCTATGGTGAACGCTTTGTTAAGGCTCATTCGGTAGCCTGATGCTGCCGTCAGGTAGGCGGTTACGTCGCGTCGGTCTGCCATGATCGTTCGTCAGTTTTTGCAGTGGGTGCGTGCTCGCGCCTATCTCTACTCCGACTTGTCGGCTGATGATCTCGCCGCCGCGGAAGGCGCGATGATCATGTTGCTGGACGACGCGTCACCGCTCGTCCGCCACGCGATGGCCGAGGCCGTCGGCTTCATAGACTTCACGGGCGCCGAAGCCATGCAGCAGCGTGCGCAATATGCGGCGCATATGTGCGTTGTCGTCGATGACGAGGAAACGCAAACGGTTGAAATCGATACGAGCCATGGCGCCCCGGCTTCGGGCGCGTGGAGCCCGATACCAGCGCATGAAGCTAACCGGGCGTCGTTAACGAAGGGTTTAGCATAGCGCCGGCGGTCCGCCGCGGCGGACTATTCCCTGAGGAGCGCGGCCATAATCCGCTCGCGTGTCAGCGGCAAATCGCGAATGCGAGCACCGAGAGCATGAGAAACGGCGTTGCCGATCGCGGCAGCAGTCGGCCCGCCGGTGACTTCGCCGGCGCCGAGCGGAACTTTGTCTTTGGTGTTGATCAGTTCGATGTCAATTTCCGGCACTTCGCTGAATTTCAGGACCGGATAGGTTTCCCAGTCGAACGAGGCGATGCCGTTGTCAAAACGAACCTGTTCCTTCAGCACCCAGCTTGCTGCCTGAATGATCCCGCCTTCGAGCTGATTGATCACGCCGTCCGGGTTGATGACCAGGCCGGCATCGGTCGCGCACCAGACATTATGCAGGGTGATTGCTTCGTCGACTGAAAGCTCGACGACCACAGCGGAATAGGCAGCGCGGTTTTTGTATCGTGCGAAAGCGATGCCACGGCCGCGGCCCGAACCGGCGGCAGCGCCCGCCTTCCATTTCGCCATAACGGCAACCTTCTCGATCACCGCGCGAGCCCGCGCATCGGTCGTGATCGAGAGGCGATACTGCACGGGGTCCTGTCCTGCGCGTTCGGCAAGTTCATCGATGCAGCATTCGAGCGCGAATACGTTGGACGTTGCGCCGAGTCCGCGCAGCGCCGAGGTGCGTACCGGCGCTTCGGTCACCAGATGATGGAGCATGCGCTTGGCGGGAATGTTGTAGAGCGGCTCGCCATTGCGCGTGGCGCCGCCGCCATTGGCCTCCGGCACGTCATTTGGCGGCGGCTCTGGCGGCGGATCGGGCAAAGCAAGGGCGCCGAGCAGATTTCCCCCCGCGCCGGGACGCTGATTGTGCGTGGGGCTCCAGATTTCCTGCGTCCAGTCGGTGGGCCTGCCGGCCTCGTCGAGCAGTGCGCGGACCTTGACGATCATCGCCGGCGCTTTCGGCTCGTAGATGAATTCTTCTTCGCGCCGCCAGCGCACACGAATCGGCTGGCCCGGCTTCTGCATGGCGATAATTGCAGCGTCGGCGGCAGCGTCGTCCGCGCCATTGTGGCCGTAGCAGCCGGAGCTCTGCACGTGATGAACGACGATCGAAGATGGCTCGAGCTTCAGCGTCTTCGCCAGGGAGGCGCGAAGCGGGTAGACACCCTGACAGTGCGTCCACACCGTCAATTGCCCGTCCTTGTACAGCGCCAGACCACAGGAGGGCGAGATCGATGCGTGCGCGAGATATGCGCGCGTGTATGTTCTTTCGAAGCGCTCTCTGCCTTTGGGGTCGGCCGGCTCCGCCCCGAACGGCCGGTCGACGGCCGGCCGCTGCAACAACCAGTTGGCCTCCTGCTGTAGCGGTGTCGGGACTTCGACGTTCTCCCAGGTCACATGGTTCGCCGCGGCAGCGCCCGCCGCTTCCACAGCGGACTCGTTGCCGCCGAGGATCGCGAGAAAGTTTCCATTGCGGACGAATTCAACGGGACCTTTGGCAGCGTGGCGAATCGCGCTTTCGTCGACCGAACCGATTGTCGCGTCACGGTTCGGTTGGCGAACGACACGCGCGTGCACCATGCCGTTGATCCGCATGTCGTGAATGAAAACACTGTCGCCGAAAACCTTCGCCGGCAGATCGAGACGGGCACTGTTGGCGCCGATGGTCTTGAGATCGCTGACGGACTTTCGTGCGGCGGAGCCGGTCGCCTTGATTGCAAGATCGACCGCGCCAGCAAGCGTCCAGTAGTCTTGTCCAGTCGATTTGCCGTTGCGATAGATGCTGCCGTCACGGATGGACAGTTCGCTGACCTTGCAAGCGAGTACTTTCCCGGCCTGATCGAGAAACAGCGCGCGAACTTCGGCCAGTGCCTGACCCAGCGCCACGCCGCCGAACTGGATCGATTGACTGCCGGCGGTATAGCCTTCGTTGGGTGCTTTTTTTGTGTCACCAGAACGGATGGTGATGCGGCTCATCGCGACGTCGAGCTCGTCGGCGGAAATCTGCGCCATCGCGGTAAGAACGCCCTGGCCGAGTTCGACTCGGCCGGTGAGCACGGTCACTTTGCCTGCCGATGGAAAGGTCACCCAGCGGTCGAGAACAGGGTTGTCATTAAGCGGACCGGGAAGCGGCGCGTTCATCGAGCCGCTCCCGCGCGCAAGGCTGTCGCCGCCTTTTCAACCGCACGCAAGATGCGGTTGTGTGAGCCGCAGCGGCAGATATTGCCATCGAGCGCCTGCGCAATCTCCGCGCGCGAAGGCTTCGGGTTTTTGTCTAGCAGCGCTTTGGCCGAGATCAGGATCCCGGACAGGCAATAGCCGCATTGACCAGCCTGCTCGTCGAGGAAGGCCTGTTGCAACGGGTGAGGGCGCGCGGCATTGCCGAGACCTTCGACGGTGACGATCTGCTTTCCGGCGACACTCCAGGTCGGTTTTGTGCAGCATTTTTCCGGGGCGCCGTCGATCAGCACCATGCAGCAGCCGCATTGCTCGAGCCCGCAGCCGAAGCGCGTACCCATCAGGCCGAGTTCGTTGCGCAACACATCAAGCAGCGGCGTCTCTTCGTTGTCGAGCGACACGCTGACCGCTTTGCCGTTGACCGAAAAATCGAACGTCTTCGACACCCACGCTCCTAGAAACCGAACTGTTCGCGCAGAATGCGCTCGTCGAGATTGTGGCCCGGATCGAACAACATGTTGATCGAGATATTGAGGTCCATCGAGATATCGACGCTCCGCACCGATCGCACCTCGTCATGATCGGCCACCGCGGCGACCGGACGCTTCTCGGCGTCCATGACCTCGATCGTGACTTTCGCCTTGTTCGGTAAAAGTGCGCCGCGCCATCGCCGGGGGCGGAAGGGGCTGATCGCCGTCAGTGCGAGCAGCGGCGCATTGATCGGAATGATGGGACCTTGCGCGGACAAATTGTATGCAGTTGAACCGGCCGGCGTTGCGACGAGGACGCCGTCAGCGATGAGCTCGGCAAGCCGTTCCTGATCGTCGATCTTGATGCGCAGGTGCGCCGCCTGCGCGCTCTGGCGGAACAGCGAGACTTCATTGATCGCCCGGTGTTCGTGGGAGCGGCCTTGCACGTCGCGGGCCTGCATGACCAGCGGATGGATAACGGTGATATGTGCGTTTGAGAGACGCTCGCTCAGCCTTTCCTCGACGAATTCGTTCATCAGGAAGCCCACCGTACCGCGATGCATGCCGTAGATAGGCTTGCCGGAGTTCATGAACTTATGCAGGGTCTGCAGCATCAACCCGTCGCCGCCGAGCGCGACGATCACGTCGGCCTTCGCGGGATCGGCATTGCCGTAACGTTTTTCAAGCCGACCATAGGCATCACGCGCCTCCGGCGTATGGCTCGCGACAAAGGCGATATGCTGAAAACGCTTGAGCGGAGTGCTCATAAGGGGACCTGACGATGGAACGCGCGGTGCTCGTCTATACGACTTGGCCATCGATTGTCGAGGCGGAGCGAGCCGGGCGCACGATCGTCGAGCGCCGGCTGGCCGCTTGCGTCAATATTCTGCCGGGGATGGTCTCGCATTACTGGTGGGAAGGCAAAATCGAGCGGGCCGAGGAGGTCGTCATGTTCATCAAGACCCGCGCTTCGATGGCCGAGC
>JANWKN010000058.1 GCA_025451355.1 Pseudolabrys sp.
CGGCTCAAGGCTCCGCTTGTTGAGCCGAAGACGATCGAGCATCAGTCCGACCCAGTCGCCTAACTTCCAGCCACCTTCTTCCCAAGGTCGGGACCACTCCTCCTGTTCAGCAACTCGTTAGCCTTCGAAAGCGGGTCCGTTCCCGTTTTCGGGGGCTCTGTTGTTGCATCTTGGTCACTGTCACTTCCAACTCGCTTCCAACTCGCTTCCACTGAAAGTGAGCTATCGCTTTCACTCACTTCCACCCCCCTAAGGGGTGGAAGTGATGGAAGTGATAGCGAGGAGGTATTTGGAACATTACCCCCAGCCAAAACCGCCGCCCGCCGTGATCCACTGGGGTTAAGTCTGTAGCGTAGGTTCCGGCCGCCCCCGCCGTTGAGCCAGTCCTTATTCTGGGTTGCGTATTTGCGGCCCCGCTCGAATGTCGATGGCGACATTTTAAGCGCAGTTTTGCAGTGCTCTTCTAGGTCAACTCGTGGTGCGCCCTTTTCAAAAAAGTGTTCGAGCATGACACGGACTAGGGCACGGCCGTGGGCTTCGGTCTCAGTGGGGCGTTCATTGAGAATTTCATCTGCGCTCGTTCCTTGGATACGTTCCTTGACCGCAAGAACCTCTTGCTGGCCGTCTTCGGTCTCGATCAGTTCCGGTTCGCAACGGACTGCGAACGGTTCGAATTGGTCGGCGTCTTTAAACCCACGACAGAAAAGCTTGATCTCCTTACTTTTTAGGTCGGACTGGCTTTCGATCAATCCATCGACCGCACCGCCCTGGCTTGATGCCCCTCGATAATTCAGGCCGTCTTTGGTCGTGTGGGCAATGACAAGGATGATGCCATCGGTTTCTCGGGCAGCATGAAAGCCGCGACAAATGCAACGCAAAGCAACTTGGTCAGCAGAGCTTGATCGAACATGAAAAAATCCCCTCTCCCAAACAATACTTGGCATGGGGAAAGGGTGGGCGGCAATCAATTAAAAGCGTCATCGATCGGAACGCGGTAACCATTGGCGAGACGGTTCGTCTCATTGGCCATTCCCACAACGGCCATGACTTCGCCGAACATTGCCTCACTCATGCGTGCCTTGCGTGCCGCAAAGCTATGGCTGGCGATGCAATAAGGACAGCCATTGGTGACCGACACCGCGAGATAGATCATTTCCTTGACGAGCGGATCAAGCGCCCCCGGCGCCATGATTTGTTTCACGCTCTCCCATGTGCGCTTGAGCGTTGCCGGGTCCCGCGCAAGGTATTTCCAGAAATTGTTTACGTCCGCGACATTGCGGGTTTTTTTGATGTCGTCATAGACCGCACGCACTTGCGGTGGAGCGTCGACATATTCGATTGGCGAAGGGGTGGTCATGAAAGCTCCTCAATAGGCCTTGGTTGTCGATATTGTCATTGCCGGCTTTGACCCGGCAACCCATGATGCGCGGCAGCAAAAGCGCAAAACCGTATCGCCGGAGAACAATTCATGCCGAAGTCACCGGATTATTTCGCGGGCAAGACCATTCTTATTACAGGCGCGGCCAGCGGGATCGGTCGCGCCGCGGCACTTGTTTTTGCGCGTGAGAAAGCCAATGTCGTTTGCGTAGACATTGACGAGGCACGCGTTGAAAAGACGGCCGAGAAGATCAACGAGATCGGCAGCCAGGCGCTGGCCCTGACCATCGACGTCACCAAGCGAGCGGCCGTCGAAGATATGGTCCAGCTTGCGATAGACGGATTCGGCGGTGTGCAATTTCTTTTCAATTCCGCCGGCGCCGCGATAAGACGCGCAAAGTTTCTCGAAATCGACGACGACCTGCTCGACAAAACCTTCGATCTCAACGTCAAGGGTACGTTCTATACGATGCAGGCCGTGCTGCCGCATATGCTCTCCAACAAATTTGGCGTGATCGTCAACATGGGCAGCATGGCGCACCGGCGTGGCGGTCCCGGCTCCTCGGTGCATTACGCGGCGGCCAAAGGAGCGGTCGTGACGATGACGATGGGTGTCGCGCGGGAATTTGCGACGCAGGGTATTCGCGCACTTTCGATTTCCCCGGGTCCGGTCAAGACGCCGTTCCAGGCGGCGGCGAGTAGCTCGCCAGATCTGGTACAGCGCTTCCTCGAGGACGTTCCCATGAAGCGCTTCGCGGAGCCGGAGGAAATTGCCGAATTGGTTTTATTCATGTGTTCAGATGCCTGCCAATTTATGACCGCCGATACGGTTTATGTGAACGGCGGCGGCGGCTGGCGCTGATCGGGTTGTCGCAATCCAGATGCCGGCCGCGACCGGGGCCAGGCCGACGATCAAATTAAGTCCGATCCCCTTGCCGATTGCGACAGCACCGACAATGGAGGCAAAGGCCGGGTTCACGGTGCCAACCTGAAGCAGTAAAGGTCATATCCACCCGCCGCGCGCCATCATCGCGGCGCAAAGCAGAATGATGACAACCGCGGCCAATTCGCCGTGGATGACGCTGCGAATGAACCGCAATTTTCGCGCGCTCACGGCTGGTATTTCCCCCGCCTTCACCGGCTTGCGCCACGAGAGGAATTCCAGTGTCGGAATAATGGACAAGAGTCCAACGGCGATAAAGACCGAGAATTTCGTCATGAACGCATGGCTGTGGAAGTAGTACGCCGCGCCTTTCTCAAAGAAAAATACGCGCAGCAAACCGACCACCAGAAGGAAGCCGGCCGATATCCCCAGCACCGCGTCGACAATGGGCAATCTGCGCGCGATTGCGAGCGTCAGGTCCTGGCGAATGAGCGCGAATTCAACAGCCAGTGCGGACACCAACGTAAACGCCGCAACGTGATGGAGAAAGGCAAAAAGAGTCGACATAAGCGTTCCTCCCGTCTGCCATGTAAGAGCCTGCAGGAGGGATGCAACCCATGGTACCGCCAGCACGGTCCCGTAAAAGCGGCTTCGGAATGACTAAACCGGCAAGTTGTCGTGCTTGCGTGCCGGCATCTCCACATGCTTGTTGCGCAGCATCGCCAGCGCGCGCGCGATGCGGCGGCGCGTCGAATGCGGCATGATCACGTCATCGATGTAGCCGCGCTCCGCGGCGACAAACGGCGAGAGGAAGCGCTCCTCGTATTCCTTCGTTCGCGCTGCGATCTGTTTCGGATCGGCCATATCGGCCCGGAAAATAATTTCGACCGCACCCTTGGCGCCCATCACTGCGATCTGCGCCGTCGGCCAGGCGTAGTTGACGTCGCCTCCGACATGCTTCGATGCCATGACGTCGTAGGCGCCGCCGAACGCCTTGCGGGTAATCACAGTGATCAACGGCACCGTGCATTGACTATAGGCGAATAAAAGCTTCGCGCCGTGCTTGATCAGCCCGCCATATTCCTGATCAGTGCCGGGCAGAAAGCCTGGAACATCCACGAAGGTGACGATGGGAATGCCGAAGGAATCGCAGAAGCGCACAAAACGCGCAGCCTTGCGTGACGCATCGCTGTCGAGCACGCCGGCGAGCACCGTCGGCTGGTTGGCTACGAAGCCGACCGTACGGCCAGCGACCCGACCGAAGCCCGTGACGATGTTCTTTGCGTAGGCCGACGAAAGCTCGAAAAAATCGGCTTCGTCGATAACTTTCAGGATCAGCTCCTTGATGTCGTAGGGCTTGTTGGGATTGTCGGGGATAAGCGTATCGAGCGACTCATCAATGCGGTCGGCTGTATCCTGCGTGGGCCATTCCGGCACGCCGCTTTCATTGTTCGACGGCAGGAAATCGATCAATCGACGCATCTGCAACAGGCACTCGACGTCGTTCTCGAAGGCGCCGTCTGAGACCCCCGATTTGGTAGTATGCACGGAGGCGCCGCCGAGCTCTTCCGCAGTTACGACTTCGTTGGTCACTGTCTTCACTACGTCCGGACCGGTAACGAACATGTATGATGTGTCACGCACCATGAAAATGAAATCGGTCATGGCCGGCGAATAGACGTCGCCGCCCGCGCACGGGCCCATGATGACGCTGATCTGCGGAATAACGCCCGAAGCGATCACGTTGCGCTTGAACACCTCGCCATAGCCACCCAGCGCCGCGACACCCTCCTGGATGCGCGCACCACCCGCGTCGAACAGGCCGATGATCGGGCAGCGCGCCCTCATCGCCATGTCTTGCACCTTGATAATTTTCTGCGCGTGCGTCTCCGATAGCGAGCCGCCGAAGACGGTAAAATCCTTGGAAAACAGATAGACCGCACGACCGTTGATAGTGCCCCAGCCGGTGACGACCCCGTCGCCGGGGATTTTCGCCTTCTCCATCCCGAATTCGTTTGAACGGTGTTCGACGAACATGTCGAACTCCTCGAAAGAGCCCTTGTCGAGCAACAGCTCAACCCGCTCGCGCGCGGTCAACTTGCCGCGCTTGTGCTGGGCCTCGATGCGCGCCTTGCCGCCGCCGAGACGGGCTTCCTCGCGCCGCTTTTCGAGTCTGTCGAGGATATCTTTCATGGAGTGGAGCCCCTCCCCTCGTCGAATCCGGACGCGCATGCATACCACACCACAGCCGCTGTCCCCGCAAAAGCCGACGGGTTGAGTTCGGGCTTGGCAGCACCCTCAAACCCTGCTTACAAGCGCCCCATGAGCGAACCACGGACGGCCGCCGAACTTATTCAGCAGGGACTGGTCCACCACAAGGCCGGTCAGATCTCTCTCGCCATGGACCGCTATACCCAGGCGCTGCGTAACGATCCGCATAACGCCGATGCGCTCTATTACATTGCGCTGATCGCCTGCCATGAAGGCCAATTCCAGCAGGGCATCGATCTTGCCCGCCGCTCATTGTCGTTTCGCCCGCGGCAAGGGCGCGCACACAACTTGATCGGTCAGGCGCTGCACCGGATGGGCAAGATTGAAGACGCCCTCCAGAGCTTCGACGACGCAATTCAATGCGACGCCAATCTGGCGGACGCCTACAGTAACCGGGCAAATATGCTGAGCGAGCTCGGGCGAAGCAGCGAGGCCTTGTCGGGCTTCGATCGTGCGCTCGCGATCGAGCCGAATTCGGCGCCCGACTGGATCAACCGGGGGGCAACGCTCCATGGCGCCGGACGGCACGACGAAGCGATCGCCAGCTATGACAAGGCAATCGCACTTGACCCGGATTTCTGCGTTCCTCATTGCAATCGAGGTCACGTTTTGACCGACCTGGGTCGCGACGCGGAAGCACTCGAAAGCTACGACCGGGCCATTGCGCTGGAACCAAAGATGGCCGAGGCGTATCTCGGGCGTGCACTGGCGCTAAAGAAACTCTTGCGTCTTGATGACGCCCTCGCCAACGTCGACAAGGCTATTTCCATCAAGACGGACGTTGCAAAGATGCATGAGGCGCGTGCGAGCCTGTTACGTTCGCTCGGTCGCGAAGATGATGCACGGGCCGCCGAGACCCGCGCCGGCGAACTCCAGGCAAGAAAAAACGAGCCTTCACAAAGCTGACAATTGCGAGGCATACTATCGAAGGGTACTTGGGGGGA
>JANWKN010000059.1 GCA_025451355.1 Pseudolabrys sp.
AACGGTGGCAATGTCGAGGAGCATATGGCCGTGGTCGTCGGCAAGCCCTACACGCGCACCCCGGTGTTCAGCGATCGCATCCGTTATGTCGAGTTCAATCCATACTGGACCGTACCGCCCGGCATCGCGGCCAATGAGGAGCTGCCTAAACTGCGAAAGAACCCGGCAAGTTTATCGGCGCAGGGATTTGAGCTTGTCCGTGGAAATCAGGTAGTCGATCCAGCATCAATTGACTGGTCCCGATATGCGGGTGGGAATTTCCCATTTCAGATTCGACAGCGGCCTGGCGCCAATAATGCACTGGGTCACGTGAAGCTGATGTTTCCAAACGAACACAACGTCTACCTGCACGACAGTCCAGCGCACAGCCTGTTCAGCCGAAATGTACGGGCGTTCAGCCATGGATGCATCCGGCTCGCACGGCCGCTCGATCTGGCTGAACAAGTCCTTCGTGCGGGTGGCGTTTCGGGATGGAATAGGGACCGGATCGACCAAGTGGTTGCCTCGGCCAAGAACACGGTTGTGAACCTGCAGAGTCCCTTGCCCGTGCACATCACCTATATGACCGCTTGGGTCGACGGCGATTTTGTCAACTTCCGTCCCGATATCTACGGACATGATGCAAAATTGCTGGCCGCACTCGACGGAAAGTCAATCGCGTGGTGAGTCAGACTTGAGGGCTTGTCCGCGCTGGGTCATGCTGCTGTGGATTTTTGACCAACCCAGCAACGAAACGCGCGGCGCGGTCCGCCGCGGGGCCGCTTCATCGCCAGGCGGAGCCACAGCGCACGCCGCCCCAGCCATCCCGCGAACAGCGACGGCAATGCAAGCGACCGCGGCTGTCACGCCAGCAGCGATTCCAGGATGCAGGCGTTACATGATTGGTTGTCAAACCAGCGGGCAATGGCGCGACCACCATAGCCATCACTTTTCCCGACCCGGAGGCAAAAATTAAGGTCGCGACCGAAATTGCAAGAACTGTCCTCATATCCCTCTCAGCCAGCGCGATCTTCGCTGGACCACACGAACGTCGTTCGGTTCAAAAAATTGCTTCTCTAGACAAGCTTGGCGCGAAGCCGAAGAAACTCATCGTCCGTAATCGACCCGGACTTCTTCAACTGATCGAGTTTGGTGATTTCGTCCGCCACGCTGTAGCCAACCACATGACGCAATTCCTCGCGCGCCTGCTGGACTTGCTGAGCGTTGCGCTCGGCCATTCCTCGTCCTTGCGTGATCAGGTACGCGAAGATCCCGAGATACGAGGTGAGAACCAGCGCGATCACCCACAGCGCCTTACCCCAACCGGAGATGTCATGGCGTCTGAACAGGTCACCGTAAATCACAACGAGCAGCCAGAACCAGACGACGAATGCGAAAATCGCAATCATATCCATCAAGAAATTGGAAAACGTGAAGCCACCTTCAAAGAACATGGCAGTCCTCCGTGCTCATCGAGTGAACCGGGTAGACTTGTCGCGCAATCCGGGCGTCAATCGAATTGGACCAAGGTCCCATCTGTGCGCAAATTTAGGGGGCCCAATGTCCACTTCGGCTGAAAAACGGACTTTAGCGGACTAGTAGCGTAACCAAAATTGCGGCGAGTAAACCGTTGCCGATGAACTGTGCGATCAACACTTCCACGAGATGGTCTTGATGACCGGAGACCATGTATCGCGTAAGAAAGGTGCCAGCAAAGGCGCCAACGACCGCCGCTATCACTAACGTGGTTTTCTCCGCCATATTGCCCCGCCGCGAGCCTCTATTTTTGTGGCGCCGTGCGTATGTTGCCCCAAGGGTCGACTTTTTGTGGTTTGACGTCCGGCATTCTATTGATCGTGGTCTGATAGGCGTCGTCGGTATCTTTCTCAAAGGCCCGCTTCTCTTGAATCTTGGCCTTTTGTTTGTCGCTCATGCCTGCCGGCGCCGAAGCATGCTGAGCGCGGGCGTAAGGCGCCTGCATGAGCAGGACAGACGCCGCAATTGCAATGTAGAGGAGAGGGACGGTGGGTCTCGAGGCCAGGGCTGAATGCATGGTCGTCGACTTCACGGCGGTCTTTGGATGTGTTTCTTCTATCATAGCGGCGGTTCGACCGCCAACGAACATTCATAGCGACGAGCCCCAGTCGGTGCGCCAGGCACGCTTGGACTGCGCGCCTCGCGGCGCGAGAACGACTGATTGTCCATCAAGCCGTCGGGACGGCACAGCTTCAACGTAATATGCCCGTCGGCCTTGCGTGGGCGTGCAATAACGCGCGCTCGGACACGCGCAGCCGGCTTTCGCGAGACCGCCACATGGCTGAACTTCTCGTCTTCCCAGGGGACGTCCGCGCGTTTGGTTTGTCGATGGACACGCGAGCGGGCGATGCGCTGGGCGAAGTGGCACCAGTCCGGCGGCTGGAGCGGACATGCGCGCGCATGCGGGCAGGGAGCGATCACCTGCGCGCCGGCCTCGATCAGCTGATTGCGCGCGGCGATAATCCGTTGCCAGCCGGCCGGCGTTCCCGGTTCGACAATCACAAGCGTGTCTGCGGTCAGCTGCCAGAGCTGTTGCAAAATCGAATGCCGAGCTTTCGGCGCAAGCTCGTTCAGGACGTAGGCCATAGTGACCAAATCGCGCGGTTTGCTGTCGATGGCGTCAACGGCAATATCCGCAACGCGCCAGGTGACGTGCGGCAACTCAGCTTCCGCCGCTAGCCGTTCTGCGTAGGTCCGAAAAATCGGACTGGCCTCGACAAGCAAGGCCTCGGAGACGGCGGGCCAGCATTCGGCGGCGGCCCAAAGCGCGGTCCCGGGGCCGGCGCCGACGTCGAGCGCGTTGCCTGGCATGAAATCCGGGCGAGCTTCGGCAACGGCATTAGAGCTGGAGCGGATCGCCGCGTAGGTCGCCGGCAGACGCACCGCGAGATAAGCGAGTGCCTCGCGATCGCTTATGACGCGAGGTTTTATGTCGTGCCGCTCTTCGCGGTAGCGGTCTGACAGGGCGGCTGCCGTGGCCGCGAGATCGGACAGTGCGGTGCCGTTCAACGCGTTGTCGACCGCTCGGCGCAGGAGAGGCGGTAATTCCATTGATCACCGTTGCCAGCGAAAATCCGGGTGCCTTGTTCATCAAATGGATGATAGATCCATTGTATGCAACTGACGATCAACTGTGACATGGGGGAGGGGTTCGGCCTTTATCGCCTCGGCGACGACGCGGCGATGATGGCGCACATCGATCTCGCCAATGTCGCCTGTGGTTTCCATGGTTCCGATCCATCGATCATGCGCGAGACGGTTCGACTTGCGAAAAAGTGCAAGGTCAAGGTCGGCGCGCATCCATCGCTGCCCGATCTTCAGGGCTTCGGCCGCAGGGCCATGGTCATTTCGCCAGCGGAAGTCACCGACATCGTGACGTATCAAGTTGGTGCGTTGAAAGCTTTTCTGGACGCCGAAGGCCTTCCGTTGAACCACGTGAAGCCGCACGGCGCACTCTATGGCATGGCGGCTCGCGACGAAAAAATCGCGACGGCGATCGCCGATGCCGTGCTGCCGTTCGGTGTGCCGATTCTCGGAATGGCGTTCACCGCGCACGAAACCGCTTACCGCGACAAGGGAGTCGAACTGATCCCGGAATTCTATGCTGACCTCGAATACGACGGAGATGGCAATCTCATTCTCAGCCGCGTTCACGATGCCGTGGATCCCGCGAAAGCAGCCGCGAGGGTACTGCGCGTGATGCGGGATCACGTCGTGACAACGACGGCCGGCCGGGACATTCCTGTCAAGGCCGCGACGGTCTGCGTGCATTCCGACACGCCCTCGGCTGTCGCCATTGCCGCGGAGCTGGACCGGGTTCTTCGCCAGACGTGAGACCTTGATTATTGCAGCCCTCATTCGGCTCTTGTGATGACAAATTTGTCCGATAGCTGCCTGCCGATCGCGCTCGCAGTCCTGGCGACGGTGCTGGGGGCTTTCGCGCTTTCCGGATGCATGTCCGAAGAGACCGCTAGCCGTTTGCTCGTCGAACCGGAGAGATACCTTGTCCCGAGATTGCAACGGCGTCCCAAGCCAATATCGCGCGCCAACATGAACTCGAGGGGCTGATGACAAAGGCCGGCAGCGGGCCGGCGGCCAGATCGCAAGCGGCATGGCGTATGCCCCGGAATATTATCAATTGCGCGGGGAGATGGTCCAGCTTCGCAAGGCCGCGGCCGCCAAGAACTGCAGCGCGGCCCCCGGTGGACCTGCCCCCGGCGCAGGGGCGCTGGAGGATCGGAACTTTTTAGCGCCATGGAACTTATTGGCGTGGAACCCGCCACGACCGTGGTCCTAACTGGGGGCGAGCATGGGCATTTTAATCAGCATTCTCATAACCTTCCTTGTCATCATTCTAGTACTTTATCTGATCAACATGTTGCCGATCGACGGCCGGGCGAAGCAGATCGTCCGCATAATCGTCATCATCATAGGCGTTCTATCGCTGCTGAAATACCTGGCGGTCTATTAGCGCCTAAAGCTTGGTTCCCCGCAGCCGCAACGCGTTGCCGATAACGCTGACCGAGGACAGCGCCATCGCCGCAGCGGAAACGATTGGGGACAGCAGCACGCCAAGTGCCGGATAAAGCACACCTGCAGCGACCGGCACGCCGAGCGCGTTGTAGAGGAATGCAAAAAACAGGTTCTGCCGGATGTTTCGCATTACGGCAGCCGATAACGAGCGCGCTTTCACAATGCCCGTGAGATCGCCTTTCAGCAGCGTAATGCCGGCGCTTTCGATCGCGACATCGGAGCCGGTCCCCATGGCAATGCCGACTTCGGCCGCGGCGAGCGCCGGGGCGTCATTGACGCCATCGCCAGCCATGGCAACCACACGGCCCTCGCGCCGCAATTTTTCGACGACGGCACTCTTTTGACCGGGCAAGACCTCCGCCTCGACCTCGGCGATGCCCAGGTGACGCGCGGCGGCTTGCGCCGTGGTGCGGTTGTCGCCGGTGAGCATGACAACGCGAATGCCGTCCGCGGCGAGGGCTCTCAGCGCCTCGGGGGTGGTCTGCTTGATCGGATCGGCGACCGCAATGACGCCGGCCGTCTTGCCGTCGACAGCGAGGAAAACGGCGGTCGCCCCATCGCTGCGCAGGCGTTCGGCTTCCTCACGCACGGCGGAGGTGTCGATGTTCAGTTCGGAGAGGAAACGCGCATTGCCGAGCGCGATCTTTTTACCCTCGACCGTCCCGGTCACCCCTTTCCCCGCGGGTGAATCGAAGTCGCTGGCTGTTGCAAGTTCAAGTTTCCGTTCCGCCGCCGCGGCCACAATTGCCGCCGCCAGAGGATGCTCGCTGCCGCGCTCGACGCTTGCTGCGAGTTTCAGCACCTGCGCTTCATCAAAGCCGGGCGCAGGGAGGACCGAAGCCACCTTCGGCCTGCCTTCCGTCAGCGTACCGGTCTTGTCGATGACAAGCGTGTCGATCTTTTCCATGCGCTCCAGCGCTTCGGCGTTCTTGATCAACACGCCGGCCTGCGCGCCACGGCCGACACCGACCATGATCGACATCGGCGTCGCGAGGCCCAACGCGCAAGGGCAGGCTATGATGAGCACGCTTACGGCTGCCACCAGCGCATAACTAAAGCGCGGTTCCGGCCCGAACATCGCCCAGGCGCCGAATGCGGCTATCGCGGCGGCGATAACCGCCGGCACGAACCAGGCCGAAACCTGATCCGCAAGGCGTTGGATCGGCGCGCGGCTGCGCTGCGCGGATGCCACCATCTGTACGATCTGCGACAGCAGCGTCTCGCGGCCGACTTTGTCGGCACGCATGATGAAGCTTCCGCTTTTGTTGATCGTGCCGCCGATCACGCGCGAATCTTTTTGCCGCGTGACGGGCATGGATTCGCCGGTGATCATCGACTCGTCTATGGCCGAACGGCCTTCGATGATTACGCCATCAACCGGCACTTTATCTCCGGGACGAACGCGCAAACGATCGCCGGCATGGATTTCGTCAAGCGAGACGTCCTCGTCGCTGTCGTCATCCTTGACGCGGCGCGCGGTCTTGGGCGCTATGCCGAGGAGCGCACGGATCGCACCGGACGTCGCCTCGCGCGCCCGCAGCTCAAGGACTTGGCCCATCAATACCAGAACCGTGATGACGCTCGCGGCCTCAAAATACGTTGCCGGCGCGCCGCCGTGCCCGCCACGAAATGCTTGCGGGAAAAGTCCCGGCGCGAACGTGGCGATGAGGCTGTAGGCATAAGCGACGCCGGTGCCCATCGCGATCAGCGTGAACATGTTCAGGTTGCGCGTCACAAGCGATTGCCAGCCGCGCACGAAGAAGGGCCAGCCCGCCCAAAGCACCACTGGCGTCGCGAATGCAAATTGCACGTAGTTCGACAGGGTCGGATCGACCCAACTATGTGCGCCGGCAATGTGCGAGCCCATTTCGAGGACAAAGATCGGGACTGTGAGTGCGATACCGATCCAGAACCGCCGCGACATATCGATGAGTTCGGGATTTGGTCCGATGTCGCTCCCGGCGAGCTCTGGCTCGAGCGCCATGCCGCAGATCGGGCAGGAGCCCGGACCGACCTGCCGGATCTGCGAGTGCATCGGGCACGTGTAGACGGTGTCCTCGGCGACCGGCTCGGGCTCGCGTGCGTCGAGATATTTTTGCGGGCCGTTGACGAATTTCGTGCGGCAGCCAGCCGAGCAAAAATAATACGGATGACCGTGATAGTCGGCGCGGTGCTTGGCAGTGTGCGGATCGACCGTCATGCTGCACACGGGATCGACCGCGCGGTCTTTAGGCGAGGCCTCGTGGTGATGTTCAGCCGTCACGCCTGCACCTTGTCTTAGATACCCCCAGGGGGTATATAGAGCGCATGGCAAAGGACAGCAAGGCAGCGACGCTCAAGCGGCTCAACCGCATCGAAGGCCAGGTGAGGGGCCTCGCGCGGATGGTCGAGGACGAGCGCTATTGCATCGACATCGTCACGCAAATCGGCGCAGTACGCGCCGCGCTACGGCGTGTCGAGGAAGAAATCCTGCGCGATCATGTGGCGCATTGCGTCGATCACGCCATTAGGAGCGGCGATAAGGCCGACCAGCGGCGCAAAGTCGCCGAACTGATGGATGTGATGGGCCGCGCGACGCGCTGACGCTCCGGCCCCTCCCGTCATGCCCGGGCTTGACCCAGGCATCCACGATGAATGGTCGCCGCGGGTGCCGCCTCATGGATTGCCGGGTCAAGCCCGACAATGACCGCACAAGATAAGTCGCGGAAATTAGCCGAACTTCTTCCTCGCCAGGGCCACACCCTGGGCGAGCGCCTTAAGTTTCGCTTCGGCAACATCGCGCCGCATCGGGGCCATGCCGCAATTCGTGCAAACGACGATTTTATCCTTGCGCACGAATTTCATCACCTCGGCAATGACCTGCTCCACCTGTTGCGATGTCTCGACCTTGTCGGTCGCAACGTCGATCACGCCGACCAGCACGTCCTTGCCCTCGAGTAGCGACAAAAGCTTGAGCGGGACGTGCGAATTGATGCACTCGACCGAAACCTGGCCGATGCGGCTTTTGGCGAGCGCGGGAAAAATGTCTTCGTACTGACGCCACTCTTCGCCGAGAGAATTCTTCCAGTCAATATTCGCCTTTATCCCGTAGCCGTAGCAGATGTGCACGGCGGTGGTGCATTTCAGTCCGTCGATCGCGCGATGTAATGCCTCGATGCCCCAGCCCGCGACTTCGCTCATGAAGACATTGAAGGCCGGCTCATCGAATTGGATGACATCCACGCCGTCTTTTTCGAGCGCGCGCGCTTCCTGATTAAGCAGATCGGCAAAAGCCATTGCCATCTTGATCTTGTCGCCATAGTGCGCGTCGGCGATCGTATCTGAAATCGTCATCGGTCCCGGCATCGTGATCTTGAGCTTGTGCCGGGTGTGCGCGCGTGCAAATCGCGCCTCCGTCTGGTGTACGCGGCCTTTGAGCTCTAACTCACCGCGCACAACGGGCACCATCGCTTTGTAGCGGTCGGCGCGGATTCCCATCTCGACCTTGTGCGCGAAGTCGATGCCGTCGACGAATTCGAGAAAGCCGTGCACGAAATGCTGACGCGACATTTCTCCGTCGCAGATGATGTCGAGGCCGGCGTCTTCCTGCCACTTGATCGCAAGCAATGTTGCGTCGAGCTTGGCCGCGGCGAGCTCATCGCCTTGCAGGCGCCACTGCGGCCACAACTTGTTCGGTTCGGCGAGCCAGGATGGCTTCGGCAGGCTGCCGGCGACGGTCGATGGAAAGATCATGCTGGAATGGTCTCGTAGCGTTGCGGAGGCCGCCAACTATAGAGCCAATCGTAGCGCGCGCGCAGCCTCTCTCCGCCCATGGCCCGCATCGCCATGTTGCGCACGAAGCCCTCCGGTCCGCTTCGCCCATAAATACGATCCTGACGCCGAGAGAATTGTTGGGCACGTGCGGTGCGGTGCCAGCGGGCGCCTTCGTAGGCGCGCAGCGCATCGGCCGGATCGTCGAGATATTTCGCCAGCATGTCGGCGACAACGACAGCATCCTCGATCGCCATGCTCGCACCCTGCGCCAGGAAAGGCATCATCGGGTGGGCGGCATCCCCGATAAGAGTGACGGGGTCCTTGGCCCCGCGGAACGGGTCTTTGCGATCGTATAGCGCCCATTTGAGCCAGCGATCGGGAATGGCGATGAGCGCGCGGGCCTTTTCCGACCAGGACCAGCGCGCGAAGTGCCGCAGAATTTCTGCGCGGTCGCCGGCGGCGGACCAGCCAGTCTCGTTCCATTCGTCGTGCACGATGCCGACAATGTTGATCAGCGAGCCGGATTTGACCGGATAGTGGACGAGATGGGCGTCCTGTCCGAGCCACAAATGCACCAGGGGCTGGCGAAACTCGGCCGGCACCGCGTCTACCGGAACCAGCGCGCGCCAGGCGGTGCGATGCCTGAACGTCGGTGGTGGCAGCCGGCGCAGGCGCGAGGCGACGTTCGACCAGATCCCGTCGGCACCGATCAGCGCGATGCCGCGCTCGTCGAGCACCTGCGTACGGCGCTTGCCGAGGATGCTGACGCCTCTGCCATGGGCCGCGAAATCCTCGATGCGGACGCCAAGCTCGAGCGTGATGTCGCGTTCGTTAAGGACGGCGTCAACCAGTGCCGCCTGCAGATCGCCGCGATGGATCGACCAGTAGGGCGCGCCAAAACGGCGTTCCACTTCATCGCCAAGCGGGATGCGCACGACCTCGCGCGCGGAGCCGCCCGACATCACCCGGATGGCCGGCGGCGCGACCGCAACCGATGCAAGCCGCTCGCGCAGCCCGAGAGCAATCAGAACGCGGCTTCCATTCGGCGAGAGCTGGACGCCGGCTCCGGTCTCTTCAAGCTTTTCGGCCTGTTCGTAGACGGTCACGCGGATGCCGGCGCGCGCAAGCGCGAGCGCTGCCGTCAATCCGGCAATGCCGGCTCCGGCGATGATGACATGACGCGGTTGCGCCATGGTCTGAAATCCCGATGATGGTCAGGCGGCGGCGGATAGGGGCAGCGCGCACTCCGGCGGGCGCGATGCATGCGAATCAAGCGCCGGATTGTAACGGTAGAGCGTTGAGCAATAAGGACAGATGATGTCCTTGTCCTCGCCTATGTCGAGGAACACGTGCGGATGATCGAACGGCGGCGTGGCCCCAACACACATGAATTCCTTGGCGCCGATCTCGATCACCGGGACTCCTGGATCATTGTGGAAGTGGGGGACAACGTGTTCCGCCATGGAACTTCCTCGTGTTAGCCGCACAGCCGGGCGACGAAATTCGGGCGCACCATAGCGAGGCGGGTCAGTGATGCCTAGCTTAATTGCAAAATTCCACCGCTGGATGCCGCCGAAACGCCTTGGTTGGCAGGCACAGAGCGCGCGGATCGGGATCGAGGGAGCCGGACCGTTGGAACAGCCAGTCATAGCGCGCGCGCCCCGCATCGGGCCGGCTCTCGCGGCCGCCTTTGTGCTCGGGCTAGGCGCCGTCTATGCGGTGCCGCGCGCGGTCGATTCGGTTTACGGCCTCGACGATCCATCCCGCATCGCCAACCGCGCCCTCGATGACAAATTCGATGCCGCTGTGGCCGGACGCGAGATCGAGGCGGCGCTCGCCGCCGACGATGCCGAGCTCGCGCAGAGTTTCGTCGATCTTGCCGGCACCCGAAATGTGCCGCTCGATCCGGCACTGCAGGAAAAAGTTAAAAGCGCGACCGCCGAAGCCGCGACGACCCGTCACAAGGCGCAAAGTTTCGCGCGTGGCCTGATCACCGGCGAGCCCGACGATATGGCCGCGCTCGCCGGGACAGCGGTTGGCGATCTCTTCGTGTTCGGCGATATCCGCGATGCCTTGCGCGAAGGAAAGCGGCTCGCGTCCGGAGAGCAAGCTGATGAGCTGGTGCTTGGGCTTGCCTGCGTCGGTATTGCGATCACCGCCGGCACCTATCTGACCTTCGGCGCCGCGGCGCCAGCGCGCGCCGGACTGACGCTTGTGAAGGTCGCGCGCAAGACCGGAAGTCTTGGCGCTGAGCTCGCGGGCAATATTGGCCGTATGGTGCGCCAGGCTGGGTTCACGGGCGCGAGCCCGGTGTTGGCCGTGCGCGCCGCGCGTGATGCTGTGAAAGTCGAGCGCGCGGGCGGCTTGCTACATCTTGCGCGCGATGTCGGCCGCGTCGAACGAGCGGCAGGAGGCCGTGCGGCGTTCGATGGTCTGAAGGTCGCGAAAGAACCGGCCGATGTGACGCGCGTCGCAAAGCTCGCGGAGAAGGAAGGAAGCCGCACGCGTGCCATTCTCAAGCTCGCGGGTCGCGGCGCGATTACGCTCGCCGCGCTTGCCTTCGATGCAAGCGTCTGGCTGATCGGCGCCTTGTTTGCCGTCTTCGGCTTCGTCTCCGCGCTCAAGAATGCGACCGAAAGGATCGCCCTGCGATTCTTCCGCCGCCGCAGGGAAAAGCGCAGGTTGAAGCAGTCGCAGCCGGTTGCTGTCGCCCTCGCGCACGGCTAAACATCCGCACATGCCGAGTTTCAGGAAGGACGACGTCGAGATCGCCTATCTCGACGAGGGGGAGGGCGAGCCGATCGTGCTCATCCATGGCTTCGCCTCGACCAAAGAGGTGAATTGGTTGCTCACCAGTTGGGTCACGACTCTCACCAAGGTGGGCCGGCGCGCGATCGCGCTCGACAATCGCGGGCACGGCGCTTCGACCAAGCTTTATGATCCTGCCGCCTATCACAGTGCGATAATGGCTGAGGACGTGCGCGCGTTACTCGATCATCTGGAGATCGAACGCGCCGACTTGATGGGTTATTCGATGGGGTCTCGCATCGCTGCGTTTCTGTCGGTCGAGCATCCGGCGCGCGTGCGGTCGGCGATACTTGGCGGGCTCGGCATTCGCCTCGTGGAAGGAGTTGGACTTCCGGAAAGCATCGCCGAGGCACTCGAAGCGCCAACGGTTGCCGATGTGAAGGATCCGACGGGGCGGACGTTTCGGGTTTTCGCAGAACAAACAAGATCCGATCTGCGCGCGCTCGCGGCCTGTATTCGCGGCTCGCGGCAGACCTTGAGCCGCGCGGAGGTTGCCAGCATCATGGCGCCGGTACTGGTCGCGGTCGGTACGAAGGACAAGGTTGCCGGCGACGCCCACGAATTGGCCGTGCTTATTCCGGGGGCACGCGCTCTCGATATCCCCGATCGCGACCACATGCTTGCGGTCGGAGACAAGGTCTTCAAGGCCGCCGCTATCGATTTCCTTAACCAACGCGCATGAGCCATGCGCGGGGCGCCGGTCCAGTAGTCTTGGCGGCTGTGAAAATGTGATAAAACACCTATGTGTGGGATCGAGAGACGCGAAGGAAGTTTGGCCTATGGCTCAGTATCAGACGCGGCCCGCACGGGCGCTCGATAAAGTCGATCCGGTCTGGGCGCGTATCCGTAGCGAAGCGGAAGATGTGGCGCGCCGTGAGCCCGAGCTCGCCACCTTCATCTACGAGAACATCCTGCATCACGACACGCTCGAGACGGCGATCGCACACCGCGTCAGCCAGCGGCTCGACCACGCCGACGTCTCGGCTGACCTCATTCGCCAGGCCTATCACGATGCATTGGAAGATCAGCCGACGCTCGGCGAGGCATTTCGCGCCGATATCGTCGCCACGATCGACCGGGATCCGGCGACCAGCCGCTTCATAGAGCCGGTGCTCTATTACAAAGGTTTCCACGCGATCCAGACCCACCGCCTTGCGCATTGGCTCTACGGTAAAGCCCGCAAGGATTTCGCGGTTTACTTGCAAAGCCGTGCGTCATCGGTATTCCAGTGCGACATCAATCCGGCTGCGAAAATCGGTCGCGGTATTTTCCTCGACCACGCCACGGGGCTGGTCGTCGGCGAGACTGCGGTGATCGAGGATGACGTTTCAATTCTACATGACGTGACGCTTGGCGGCACCGGCAAAGAGCACGAGGACCGTCACCCGAAGATCCGGCGCGGCGTGATGATCGGCGCGGGCGCCAAAATTCTGGGGAATATCGAGGTCGGACATTGCGCGCGGATCGCCGCGGGTTCGGTTGTCATCAAACCGGTACCGAACAATGTAACTGTCGCAGGCGTACCGGCGAGAGTCGTGGGCGAGGCCGGCTGCCCAGAGCCGTCCCGCGCCATGGACCAGATGCTCTACGGCATCATGCTCGACGGTTGAAGGATCGCTTGCGCCGGGCTGTCTGATCGGGCAAGACGTTGCCTTGAGATTAGGAGCAGTCCGTGGACGTCCAGGAAGTCCGAAAAATTGACGGTTATCTGAAAAAGCTTTTCGGCAACACGCAGATTCGCGTCGTGCCGAAATCCTCCGATACCGCTGAAATTTTCGTTGCCGAAGATGATCTTGGCGAGCTTACCGTCGACGAGGACGAGGGCGAGCGTTCCTACAATTTCCGGATGGTGATCCAGGTCGGCAATGACCCGACCATCCAACCGGTGCCGACGCTCAATGCCTATCTGCGCAACAAATTCGCCAACGACAATATCCGTGTCGTGCCGCGCCCGAAAAAGACCGACTCGCTTGAAGTCTATATCGGCGACGAATTCATCGCGGTCCTGTTTCTCGAAATTGAAAAAGGCCGCCGGTCCTATATTCTCGAACTGCCGATTCTCGACGTCGATCTGGTGGATTAAGACCAAACCAATTCTCTGGCGGTCATCGGCCGATCTGTCATGGCCGGGCTCGTCCCGGCCATCCACGTCTTAGTTTGTGACGCCGTGAAGACGTGGATGCCCGCAACAAGTGCTGGCATGACGTTGGAAATCCAGCTACTTCTCTTCCGGATGCAGCCTGGCGGTCAGGCGATCGATTCCGCTGGCGATGTCTGACCATTTGTCCAGCCAGTCGCGCGGAAAGCGTAGTGTGACGTCGGCGTTGCCGATACGCCTTTCCAGCAGGCAGGTGCCCGAATTTGTGACGCCCTTTTGCGAGCAGCGGGCGAGGAAGTGCTCGGGCGCGCTCGACTCGAAGACGAGATCTTCGCCCTGATAGGGTGTCTCGCTGCGGAAGCCGCGAAAAGTGAGACCGGGCGGACCGGCAACCGGCTCGGCCACCAGATAGCGTGGATAGATGGTTTGCACACGCTCCATCAGGGGCAGGGTGGTATCTCCGGACGCAATCGTGACGTACAGGCGCTCGTTAGGATCGATCGGCGCGCCGACCGTCGGCTTGATCGCGGGGTCCGGCGGCGTCAGGCTCGGCCAGAGGTAAGAGAGGTCGACGCG
>JANWKN010000060.1 GCA_025451355.1 Pseudolabrys sp.
ACAAAAGCCTGGTTGGCCAGCGCGCCCATACTTGTTTGCCCGGGTTTCGCCCGGTTTATATGGCGAATGAACGCAGATTGGCCAGAGGCATGCTAGGATGCGCAACAATGCTGGCGAATTTTCGGACCGCCGCATTGGACGGAGAACCGTAATGTCGCCCTTTCAGTTCACTTCGGTCGTACTCGCGCTCGCCTGTGTTCTTGCGGCCGGACCTGTGGCTGCACAGGCCCCGGTTCCAGCCAAGCCTGGTGCAAACGACCAGATGCCCGCGCCTAACGCAAAGTCGTCACCATCGCCCCTGCAGCCCGGTGACGCCTTTGGCGAACAGGTGACGCTGCCCGAGCGCACGATCGTCTATATGAAGGGTCACACCAACTGGGACACCGCCTTCGACACCTTGGTGGATGCTTTCAAATCGCTGCAGGAATATCTCGACAAGCAAGATGTGAAGCCGGCCGGTCCGGCCATTACGATTTATACCCAGACCGATGACACCGGCTTTTCGTACCAGGCAGCCCTGCCAGTGGCGCAGGCGCCCAAAGATCCCCCGAAAGGCGATATCTCCATAGGCCCGGCACCCTCCGGAAAGGCGCTCAAATTCGTCCATCGCGGCTCTTATGACGCCATGGATTCGACGTATGAAGCGATCACCAACTATCTGGACGATAAGCAGCTCGAGGCCAAAGACCTGTTCATCGAAGAGTATGCCACCGACCCTGTGAAAACCGCTCCCGACAAACTGGTGGTCAATGTGTTTGTACCTGTGAAGTGATGACACTACCGCGTTTTCTGCTGATCTTGGTCGTCGCCACCTTCGCAATCACGACGGCGCAGGCAGCGGAAAGACTTGTGACTGTCACGGGCGAGGCCACAGTTGCTGTTCCGCCTGACTCTGCGGTGATCCGCATTGGTGTCAGCAGCCTGGAGAAGACTGCGCGCGAGGCTGGCGAAGCAAATGCCAAGCAGATGACCGCTGTGTTGACGACGGTCAAAGCGAGCGGGATAGCCGAGCGCGATATTCAGACGTCGCGGCTGTCATTGCAGCCGCAATACGATCCGAACAAGGGCGGCACCGCCCGTCTCACCGGCTTCCAGGCCAACAATCAAGTAACGATCCGAATTCGCGACATCGACAACCTGCCTACTGTTCTCGATCGCGCCATCGCGGCGGGAGCGAATGAAATGTCGGGCATTGAGTTCGTGGTCTCTGACCAATCGAAGCTGCTAGACCAGGCGCGCGACGAAGCGATCGCCGACGCGCGTCGCAAGGCCGAACTCTATGCCAGGGCCGCGGGGGCGAAGCTTGGACAGGTGGTTTCAATCAGCGAAGAAGGCACTGCCCCGCAGCCCCGGCCGATGCAGGCCGTAAGAGCCGGCGCGGTTCCGATTGCGCCCGGCGAGCAGACGCTGAGGGCGATCGTCAGCGTCAGCTATGAGTTAACGCCCTAAATCGGCCTCACCTTGACTTGAGGATGCGACAACCCTAGGTTCCGCCTGTTCTCGATAGAGACGTGGAATTCAACTCCGCCGCCCGGTCCAAAGAGGCCGGAGGCCACCGCCCGACAGCGCGATGCGCCCTCGGGCGCAAAGGTGTTTGCAGACTGATGTTCGACAATCTGTCGGAAAAGCTGGGTGGCATCCTCGATCGCCTCACACGTCGCGGCGCGTTGAGCGAAGACGATGTCGACGCTTCGCTCCGCGAAGTACGCCGCGCTCTGCTTGAAGCCGACGTCGCACTCGACGTGGCGCGTGCCTTCACCGAGGGCGTGAAGAAGCAGGCGATCGGCGTCGAGGTCATGAAATCGGTTACGCCCGGCCAGATGGTCGTGAAGATCGTCCACGATCAGTTGGTCGCGACGCTGGGTGCAGAGGGCCGGGGCATTGACCTCAATGCCGCACCGCCTGTCGCCATTATGATGGTCGGCCTGCAGGGCTCCGGCAAAACCACGACAACCGCCAAAGTCGCCAAACGCCTCGTCGACCGGCAACGCCGGAAGGTGCTTATGGCCTCGCTTGACGTGCGCCGGCCGGCAGCCATGGAACAGCTCGCCGTGCTCGGCCGTGAAATGCAGATCAACACGTTGCCCATTGTGGAGGGACAACCCCCTGCACAGATCGCGCGGCGGGCGATCGAAGCGGCGAAGCTCGGCGCCTACGACGTGGTCATCCTCGACACGGCGGGCCGGACCGCGCTCGATGACGCAATGATGAGCGAGGCGACCGAGGTCAAGCACGCGGTCAATCCGCACGAGGTGCTTCTCGTCGCCGACGCACTTACCGGCCAGGACGCCGTCAATCTCGCGCGTTCGTTCGACGGGCGCGTGGGCCTGACCGGGATCGTTCTCACGCGCGTCGACGGCGATGGCCGCGGCGGCGCCGCACTGTCAATGCGTGCCGTGACCGGCAAACCGATCAAGCTCCTCGGCACCGGCGAAAAACTGGACGCGCTCGAGGAGTTCGATCCGGCGCGGATCGCCGGACGCATTCTCGGGATGGGCGATATCGTTGCGCTGGTCGAAAAGGCCGCCGCCAATATCGACGCCGAGAAGGCCATGCGCGCCGCCGAGAAAATGCGCAAGGGCGCGTTCGATCTTGGTGACCTACGTGAGCAACTCGCGCAGATGCAGGGAATGGGCGGCCTCGGCGGACTCATGAATATGCTGCCGGGTATCGGCAAAATGAAAAACCAGCTTGCCGCTGCCAACATCGACGAAAACGTGATCAAGCGGCAGATCGCCATAATCGATTCGATGACACCGAAGGAGCGGCGCAATCCAGACATACTTAAAGCCAGCCGCAAGAAACGAATTGCCGCCGGCTCCGGAACGACACCGGAAGCGATCAACAAGCTCCTGAAGATGCATCGGGGCATGGCCGACATGATGAAGATGATGGGCGGCGCCAAGCGCGGACCGCTTGCTGGCCTTGCGAAGGCCATGGGTATGGGCGGGGGCATGCCGTCGCCGGAACAGTTGGCGGAAATGGCGAAGAACATGCCGGACGGGCAGTTGCCACCAGGCATGCCGCCAACCATGCCCACGCTGCCCCCGAATATGCCCGGACTCCCTGGCCTGGGCGGAAAGTTTCCCGGATTGCCGGGCGGCATGCCGCCCGGTCTCGGAAAGAAGAAGTAATCCCGTTCCATAGAGTGAAAGGACTGAAGAATGTCTCTCGTTATCCGTCTCGCCCGCGCCGGCACCAAAAAGCGGCCGGTCTATCATGTCGTTGTCGCCGACAATCGCGCGCCACGCGACGGCCGCTTCATCGAGCGGCTGGGCTATTTCAATCCGCTGCTGCCGAAAGAAAAGACCGAGCGGCTCAAGCTCGATCTCGAAAAAGTACAGGCATGGATGAAGAAAGGTGCACAGCCGTCCGATCGCGTCATGCGATTCCTCGACGCCGCCGGCATCATGAAGCGGCCGAAACGCAACAATCCGGAAAAGGCAATCCCGCGGAAGGAACGTAAGGCCAAGGAAGAAGAGGCCGCAAAAACCGCCGGGGCTGCGCCCGCGGCCGAAGGCGGCGCCAAGGCACCAAAGGCTGAAAAGCCGGCTGAAACGGCGCCGGCGGCAAGCTGACGCTTCGCTTCGCCATGCCGTCCGACCTCTCGCGCGACAAAGTCTGTGTCGCCCGTATCGGTGCCGCGCACGGCGTTCGCGGCGAGGTGAAACTTTGGTCCTTCACTGAAAATCCGGCGGCCGTCGCAGACTATGGGCCGCTGGAAACGCAGAATGGCGTGCGGCGCTTCGAGATCGAAGCGCTGCGTCCCGCGAAGGACCACTTCGTGGCGCGCATTGTCGGGATCGAGAACCGTGATGCGGCGGAGAAATTGCGCAATCTCGATTTGTACATCCCACGTTCGCGGCTTCCTGAGATCGACGAGGCCGATACTTTTTATCACGCCGATCTAATCGGCCTTAAGGCGACGACTCGAAGCGGCGATGAAGTCGGTATCGTGTCCGCGATTCACAATTTTGGCGCAAGTGACGTCATTGAAATCACGCTACCCTCGGGTCAGTCGCTGCTAATGCCGTTCACCGACGCGACTGTTCCGGAAATCGATCTCGGCGCGCGACGGATCATCGTTCTGCCGCCGACGGAGACCGAGTAGACATGTGGCGCGCCACTGTGCTCACGATCTTTCCGGATATGTTTCCGGGACCGCTCGCGCAAAGTCTTGCCGGTAAGGCACTGACATCACGCGTCTGGTCGCTCGACTCGGTCGATATTCGCGCACATGCGACCGACAAGCACAGAACCGTCGACGACACGCCGGCGGGCGGCGGACCGGGCATGGTGATGAAGGCAGATGTGCTTGCTCGCGCGCTCGACGCCGTCCCGCACGACACGCGCGCGCGCCTCATGATGAGCCCGCGCGGCACACGGCTGACTCAAAATCGCGTCGCTGAGCTCGCGCACGGTCTTGGCGCGGTTATCGTCTGTGCACGTTTCGAGGGCGTCGATGAACGTCTGATCAAGGCGCGCCGAATGGAAGAAGTCTCGCTCGGCGATTTCGTGCTATCCGGCGGCGAGATTGCCGCGCTGGCGCTGCTGGATGCCTGCGTCCGGCTTCTACCGGGCGTCATGGGCAGGGAGGCCTCAGCGGCAGAAGAAAGCTTTGCCGATGGCCTGCTGGAATACCCCCAGTACACGCGGCCGCCGGTCTTCGAAGGAGAGCCGATACCGGAAATCCTTACCTCCGGCGACCATAAAAAGGTCAAGGCCTGGCGGCTGGCCGAGGCCGAGCGCCTGACCGCCGAGCGCCGGCCCGACCTATGGCAGGCCTATCGGGCCCGCAAAAGCCTCAAAAATCGGCCTGAATCGAAAGGGTGACAAGCGGAAACCTTTGTAATAAAAGCTCGCCAACCCATTCAGACCAGAGCAAGACCGCGCGCCGGTTGCTGGCGCTGCCGACGGAGAACTCACGATGGACATCATTCAACAGCTGGAAAAAGAGCAGGTCGAGAAGCTATCGGCCGGCAAAGACATTCCGGACTTCCAACCGGGCGATACCGTTCTTGTCAACGTCAAGGTAATCGAAGGCGACAAGACCCGCGTGCAAGCCTACGAAGGCGTCTGCATCGGCCGCTCGGGCGGCGGGCTGAACGAGAACTTTACCGTTCGCAAGATCTCCTACGGAGAGGGTGTGGAGCGTGTGTTCCCGCTCTACTCGCCCATGATCGACTCAATCAAGGTCGTACGCCGCGGCAAAGTGCGGCGCGCCAAGCTCTACTATCTGCGCGGACTGCGCGGCAAGAAGGCGCGCATTTCGGAGGCGCAAGGCACCGCCGGGCCCGAAGCTGCCGCGCAGGAGTAGCGGCAGCGAGCATGCAAAGCTGCATCAAGGGGCCGCACCGCGGCCCCTTTTTCTTGATCGCCGCTTCGTTGTCGAACCCGAACCGATTGGCTATATAGCGCCTATGGTTTTCAGAGCTCAGCGGATTGTCCTGGCCGATCACGCGCGGTTGCCGTGGCGTTTTTTTGGCCGGCTGACGGCGGTACAGGCGGGACTTTGATCGCCCCCGGCAATGCCGGACACTTGCAAGCCGCTTCCCCATTTTCCTTTGAGCAAAGTCATCGAACCATGAACCCGCGCACACTCTACGACAAGATCTGGGACGACCATCTGGTGGACGAACAGCCGGACGGAACCTGTCTCCTCTATATCGATCGTCATCTGGTACACGAAGTAACTTCCCCACAGGCCTTTGAAGGATTGCGTACCGCGGGCCGCAAGGTGCACGCACCGGAAAAGACACTCGCGGTCGTCGACCACAATGTGCCGACCACCGACCGTACAAAACCCAATCCCGATCCGGAGAGTGCGGAACAAATCGCTGCGCTTGCAAAGAACGCCAAGGATTTCGGGATCGAATATTTCGACGAGTTCGATAAGCGACAGGGCATCGTCCACATCATCGGTCCAGAACAGGGATTCACCCTGCCCGGCACGACGATCGTGTGTGGCGACAGTCATACTGCAACCCACGGTGCATTCGGTGCCCTCGCCTACGGTATTGGCACCTCGGAAGTCGAACATGTCTTGGCGACGCAGACGCTGATCCAGGAGAAATCAAAAAACATGCGCGCGGTGGTCGACGGCGAATTGCCGCCGGGCGTTACGGCGAAGGACATTATTCTCGCCATTATTGGTGAGATCGGCACGGCCGGCGGCACCGGCTATGCGCTGGAATATGCCGGCGATGCGATCCGAGCCATCTCAATCGAAGGGCGCATGACCATCTGCAACATGTCGGTCGAAGGCGGTGCCAAGGCCGGGTTCATTGCCCCCGACGAGAAAACCTACACATATCTCAAGGACAAGCCGAAAGCGCCCAAGGGAAAATCCTGGGACGAAGCCATGCGCTATTGGGAGACACTGCACTCGGACGATAGTGCGCATTTCGACCGCGAGATCAAACTCGACGCAGCCAAACTGCCGCCGCTAGTCACCTGGGGCACCAGTCCCGAACAGGTGATCTCTGTCACCGGCAGGGTGCCGGTGCCGTCTGAAATTCACGACGAAAAGAAACGCATGGCCGCGGAACGCTCGCTGGACTACATGGGCCTTAAAGGCGGCGAAAGAATCAGCGACATCAAGCTCGACCGCGTGTTCATCGGCTCGTGCACCAATTCCCGTATTGAAGACCTGCGCGAAGTAGCCCGCGTCGTCGACGGCAAGAGGGTCAATGCAAACGTCAACGCCATGATCGTACCGGGTTCGGGGCTGGTGAAAATACAGGCGGAAGCCGAAGGGCTCGACAAGGTTTTCAAGGCCGCGGGTTTTGAGTGGCGCGAGCCCGGCTGTTCGATGTGCCTTGCGATGAACCCGGACAAGCTTGCCGCGGGCGAACGTTGCGCATCGACGTCGAACCGGAACTTCGAAGGCCGCCAAGGTTACAAGGGAAGGACTCACCTTGTTTCGCCTGCCATGGCTGCCGCAGCCGCAATCACAGGGCATTTCGTAGACGTGCGCGACTGGAAGTAGGCGGTCAAATCGACCCGGCTATTCCCACCAGCAATACATCTGCGGCACGATGACCGGGCCGCTGACGCGGTACTCCCTTGCCAACCAGGAGCGGCACTGCCGCACGGCATTTGGCCCGGGATGGCTGCGCCGGCCATAGATGACAACGCGCGGGCGCTTTTTCTGCGCCAAAAACTCCTGAGAAACCGAGACGGCGCACGCCGAACCGGAGCGCATCCCATCAACACAGTTCGGCGAACCGGCCGGTGCCGGCGTTGCGGTGACGCCGGCCAGAACGAAAATCAGGCCGGAAAGTGCTAGGCCGGTCGCAATCTTTGCCATCAGGTAACCCGAACCCCGCGTTAGAACGATCAACGTTGCGCATCGCATCCCCGTCGTCAACCGCTTGGTTGCCGTGGCAACCTGCCCTAAAACGTTGTCATGACAAGCCAATTCATTTGGCGAATCTCGGCAGCGCCGTCACTGGCCGACATTCAGGAGTTGGCTGAGGAGGCCTATGCGCGTCTTCCCGATCGCTTCCGAAAGCTGTGCGATGGCCTTGTAATCCATGTCGAGGATTTTCCCACGTCGGAGGTTCTCGATTCGATGCATGCCGAAAGCGAGTTCGATCTGTTGGGACTGTTTCAGGGTGTCGGACTGCCATTCCAGTCGGAGACCGCGCCCGAACTGATGCCGAACATGATCTGGCTCTACCGTCGTCCAATTCTAGACTATTGGGCCGAACATGGGGACACGCTGGGCGAAATCGTCACGCATGTGCTGGTGCACGAGATCGGCCATCATTTCGGTCTGTCGGACGAGGATATGAATGCGCTCGAGGCAGCCGCCGAGTAGATATCGATCTGGAAAACAGATGGCGACTATTCAAAAACGGAATTGGCCGACAGTCGTTTGCCGCGTCAACATGCGCTTCAAGGAGACCTACCATGATTGTGACCGTCTTTCGTTCTCGCCTGATGCCCAACGTGCGCGAGGAGTATGTCACTTTGGTCGACCGTATGGTCGAAATCGCCCGCACCATTCCGGGCTATATTTCACATAAAGGCTTTTTCGCCGACGACGGTGAGCGAGTGACTGTCGTCGAATTCGAACACGAGGATGGCATGCGTGCGTGGCGCATGCACCCGGAACATCGGGCCGCGCAGAAAAAGGCGCGCGAGGTCTACTACTCCGAATATTCCGTTCAGGTATGCACCCTCGTGCGGGAATCTCGATTTAAACGCGAGGAGCGTGCATCCGCCTGAATCGTGCAAAGGCGCGCAGCATGTTACTGCCATCAAATACCCATATCTGACCTCCAGGTCTGCTATTGACCAGAACACCGGACACCTTATGAAAAACACAGTCTATAATTTGCCTTGCCGGTGAGGCCGGAGCGACAAATGGAAAAATTCACGACCCTCGAGGGTGTCGCCGCACCGCTGAAGATCATTAATGTCGACACTGACATGGTGATCCCCAAGCAATACCTGAAAACGATCAAACGCACGGGTCTTGGCAAAGGCCTCTTCTCGGAAATGCGGTACAGGGACGATGGCAGCGAAAATCCGAATTTCGTGCTCAACAAGTCAGCCTATCGCAAAGCCAAAATCCTCGTCGCCGGCGATAATTTCGGATGCGGCTCTTCGCGCGAGCACGCGCCCTGGGCACTGATGGATTTCGGCATCCGCTGCGTGATCTCGACCTCGTTCGGCGACATCTTCTACAACAATTGCTTCAAGAACGGCGTGTTGCCCATTCGCGTATCGCCGGAGGATCTTGAAAAGCTATTCGATGATGCCGATCGGGGCGCCAACGCAACGCTGACCGTCGACCTCGAGAAGCAGGAGATTCGGGGCCCGGATGGCGGCGTCGTTCATTTCGAGATCGACGCACACCGCAAGCACTGCATGCTCAACGGATTCGACGATATCGGCCTGACGAAGCAGAAGCAGTCCAAGATCGAGAGCTACGAAGGCAAAGCGAAATCCGCGAGACCTTGGGCGTGACCGGTCGATCGGGTGGCGCACCCAAATTCTGAAACTCAGTCTTCGCCTTCCTCGCCCATTTCGCCGATGTGGTGTTGCGCATACAGCTCAAGACCGAGCTTGGCGACAAGATCAAGCTGGGTCTCAAGAAAGTCGATATGGTGTTCTTCATCCGACATCAGCTTCTCGAACAGGTCGCGTGTGACGTAATCCTTGGCGGCGTGACAATGGGTCGCCGCTTCCTGATAAAGCGCGCGCGCCGACATCTCCGCCGCCAGATCGCAGTCCAACACTTCCTTGACGTTCTGCCCAATGTGCAGGGGGTCGAGAACCTGCATATTCGGGAACCCATCAAGAAAGATGATGCGCTCGACGAGCTTGTCGGCGTGTTCCATTTCCTCGATCGATTCCTTGCGCCACTGCTTTGCCAGGTCCTTGTAGCCCCAGTTTTCGAGCAGCCGATAGTGGAGCCAGTATTGGTTGACCGCGGTCAATTCGTGCCGAAGCGCCTTGTTGAGAAACTCGACGACTTTTGCGTCACCCTTCATAACCAGCTCCTGTGATGGGCGTTCGTGCTGAATTGCGACCGACCCGCCACGACGCTAGCAAAAAACACCGAAATGCGCTGCCCGAGCTGGCAGCACATTTCCACATGTTGACGGTATTTGGTTCGCTTAAAGCGCGTCCGCCGCGGCGTGCAGCGCGCAGGCGCAGCCAACGGGGCAACCGACTTTCGCGCCGTTAAGCGTTTCATCGATGATCTTGCGAATGGTACGAGCGCAACGGCCGCACTGAGCGCTGCATCCAAGGCAACCGTAGACATGGCTGGTAGAGCGCCGCGCCGCTGAACTCGCAGCACTGCGCACCTCATGGTCACTCAATACGTTGCAGGAGCAGACAATCATCGAACACCTTATTGGAGTATTCGCTAACTGGTGTGTCGTTCCGAGTCAAAATAAAAACGCTCTTTAAAAAAGTTCTAAACTATTGCGTCTGCGATGTTTTTCCGGCCGCGCGAGAGGCTGATCC
>JANWKN010000061.1 GCA_025451355.1 Pseudolabrys sp.
ATGCCCGCACCCTGCGCACAGGGTAGAGACGGTGCCCTCGTAGTCGCGATGCGTGTAGCCGAGCGAGTTTTTCGGCAGGTCGGGATGGTGGAATTTTGGCTTGGCGAGATAGCTCATGAGGTCACCTTCATCGGCTTCACCGTCAGCTTGTCGAGGTGATCACCGACGGCCTTGGCGATGAAACGGGCGGTAATGGGGGTGCCGTCATAGTGCAGAATCGGCACCAGTCGCACCGGGTCGATGCCGCATTCGTTGACGGCCAGTGAGCGCAGTTGCGCGTCGCGGTTCTGTTCGACCACGAAGACGAAGTCGTGGTCGGCAACGAAGCTGTTGACGCTTGAATGGAAGGGGAAGGCACGCACGCGCATGCGATCCAATGCGTGCCCGCGCGCTTCAATCATGTGGATTGCCTCGTCCATCGCGGGCGCGGTTGAGCCATAGTAAATCACGCCGTATTTGGTCGGCTTTCCGGCCGTCGCGATTAGTGGCCGCGGCACGAGATCCTTGGCGGTCTCGAACTTGCGGATCAGCCGCTGCATGTTGTCGACGTAAGGCGCGCCTTCTTCTGTGTAACGCGCATAGCGATCGCGCGAGGTACCGCGCGTGAAGAATGAGCCTTTGGTCGGGTGCGTACCGGGATAGGTGCGATAGGGAATACCGTCACCGTCGACGTCGAGATAGCGTCCAAATTCCTTTCCTGCCTCGAGTTCGGCCGCCGTCATGACCTTGCCGCGGTCATACTTGCGGCTGTCGTCCCAAACAAAGGGCTTGGACAAGTGGTGGTTCATGCCGATGTCGAGGTCGAGCATCACGAAGATCGGCGTCTGCAGGCGCTCGGCAAGGTCGAAGGCCTGGGCACCGAATTCGAAACTCTCCGTTGGGTTCTCGGGGAACAGCAGGATGTGCTTGGTGTCGCCATGCGAGGCGTAAGCGCAGGAGGTGATATCGCACTGTTGCGTGCGGGTTGGCATGCCGGTCGAGGGGCCGGCGCGCTGGACATCGAAGAGAACCGCAGGAATCTCAGCAAAATAAGACAGTCCGATGAACTCCTGCATCAGGGAAATACCGGGGCCTGACGTCGCCGTAAACGCACGTGCGCCGTTCCAGCCCGCGCCGATCACAATTCCGATCGAGGCAAGCTCATCCTCGGCCTGGATGATGGCGTATTTGGCCTGCTTGGTGTCCGCATCGATGCGGAACTTGGCGCAATGTCGGGTGAAGGCGTCCGCAAGCGAGGACGATGGCGTGATTGGATACCAAGCGCAGACGGTCGCGCCACCATAAAGCGCGCCTAGCGCGGCTGCCGAGTTACCCTCGATGAATATGCGATCGCCGACGGCGCTGGCGTGCTTGAGCTTGATGCTGAGCGGGCATTGCAAATTCAGCACCGCGTAGTCGCGGCCGATGTGTAGCGCCTTGATATTGGGCTCGATTAGCTTGTCCTTGCCTTTGTATTGCTCGCCAATCAGTTGCTCGACGACTTTTACATCCATGTCGAGAAGGGCGGTGAGCACGCCGATATAGATGATGTTCTTGAACAGTTGGCGTTGTCGCGGATCGGTATATTCGCGATTGCAGATCGCAGTGAGCGGCACACCGATGACCGTGATGCCATCACGGAATTTCGAGGACGGCAGCGGCTTGGTCGAATCGTAGAAGAGGTAACCGCCCGGCTCGATCCCCGCGATATCCCTGTCAAATGTCTGCGGATTCATCGCGGCCATGAGATCCGTTCCGCCGCGGGCGCCGAGATGGCCTGCTTCGGAGATACGCACCTCGTACCAAGTCGGCAGGCCCTGAATGTTGGAGGGAAAGATATTGCGCGGCGCAACGGGCACCCCCATGCGCATGACCGCGCGGGCAAACATCTCGTTCGCGCTCGCCGAGCCCGAGCCATTGACGTTGGCGAAACGAACGACGAAGTCGTTTACGCGGCTGATCGGCGTGGCGGTCGGCATGAAGCCCCTGCGTTAGTCATATCGATCAGGAATTTCTGCATGTCCCAGGCCCCCGTCGGGCAGCGCTCGGCGCAGAGGCCGCAGTGGAGACAGACGTCCTCATCTTTGATCATGACGCGGCCGGTCTTGAGGCCATCCTGAACATACAGGTCTTGTGTGAGATTGTGCGAAGGCGCGTTCAGTCGCTGGCGCAGATCGGCTTCTTCGCCATTCGCCGTGAAGGTGATGCAATCCATCGGACAAATGTCGACGCAGGCATCGCATTCGATGCAGAGCTGCGCTGAAAACACCGTCTGCACATCGCAATTCAGGCATCGGCCCGCTTCGGCTAGTGCCAGTTTTTCGTCAAAGCCGAGCTCAACCTCTGCCTTGATATCCCTGAGTGCGACCACCTTGTCGCGGTGCGGAACCTTGTAGCGTTTGTCGAGCGCGATTTCGTTGTCGTAGCTCCATTCGTGGATGCCCATCTTCTGGCTCATCACTTCGACTGCCGGAGCAGGGCGGTCATTGATGTCTTCGCCATTGAGCACTTTGTCGATCGATACAGCGGCTTCGTGCCCGTGCGCGACGGCCCAGATGATGTTCTTCGGGCCGAAGGCCGCGTCACCGCCGAAGAAAATTTTTGCATGGGTGCTGGCCATTGTCTTGGTGTCGACTTTCGGCATGTCCCACTGGTCGAATTCAATTCCGATATCCCGTTCGATCCACGGAAACGCATTCTCCTGGCCGACGGCCACCAGTACGTCATCGCAGGCGAAGTGCTGGTCGGGTTCGCCTGAGGGAACGAGCTTGCGGCGGCCCTTGGCATCGTATTCGGCCTTTACCTTCTCGAAGGTAATGCCGGTAAGCGTTCCGTTCTCGTGTGTGAATTCCTTCGGCACGAGGTAGTTGTGGATCGGAATACCCTCATGAATGGCGTCTTCTTTTTCCCAAGGCGACGCCTTCATTTCCTTAAACCCGGAGCGGACCGCGACGTCGACCTGCTCGCCGCCGAGCCGGCGGGCGGAGCGACAACAATCCATCGCGGTATTGCCGCCGCCGAGGACAACCACGCGCCGGCCGATTTTGGAAATGTGTCCAAAGGAAACAGAGGAGAGCCAATCGATGCCGATATGAATGTTCTTGGCCGCGTCCCTGCGACCCGGGATATCGAGATCGCGGCCGCGCGGCGCGCCGGAACCGACAAAGATCGCATCCCAGTTTTCAGCCAACAGCGCCTTCATGCTATCGATGCGTTTGCCGGCGCGGAACTCGACGCCGAGATCGAGGATATAGCCGCATTCTTCGTCGATGACGGAATCCGGCAAACGGAATTTCGGGATTTGCGTGCGGATCATGCCGCCGGCTTTAGGGTCCTGGTCGAAGACGACGCAGTGGTAGCCGAGCGGGGCGAGATCACGGGCGACGGTGAGAGAGGCCGGACCGCCACCGATCAACGCGATGCGTTTGCCGTTTTTCTTGGCCGCCGGCTTTGGCAGACGCTCACGAATGTCGTCTTTGTAGTCGGCCGCGACTCTTTTCAGGCGGCAGATCGCCACCGGCTCCTTCTCTACGCGGGTGCGCCGGCATGCCGGCTCGCAAGGACGGTCACAGGTCCGCCCCAGGATCCCCGGAAAAACATTCGAGCGCCAATTGATCATGTAGGCGTCGGAATACCGGCCGTGGGCGATCAGACGGATATATTCGGGGACCGGCGTGTGCGCCGGGCAAGCCCATTGGCAGTCCACGACCTTGTGGAAATAGTCAGGCGCAGAAATGTCGGTATTCTTCATTGACTCCTCGAAACGCGCCCCGCTACTTCCGCACAAACAAGCGATGTCGCGTCACAGCCCCCCGGCGGCTCCGCTCCTTCTCGATCGGCCCATTTTATAGCCCGAATCCGGAGGCTGATAATATTGGCTGGGACCCGTCAAGGCTACTTATCCTTCCGTGTATGGCACCGGCCAACCACAAGTCTGTCTATGGTTTTTCGCTCCTTGAAAGAGGCGAGAGCATGGCATTTGGGCCCTTAACCGTCTTGATCTGGACTAACATCTAGGGAACGAAGTTCCTCGTTATTTTGCGTTGCACAAACTCGTCCCAATGCGTGAGATTTTTACCGAGATTTTCGAAAACCAGCCGCTCGACCCCACCGAAGCGGCGCGGCAGACCCTTCGGCCGCGCCTGCGAAAGCGATTCTACAAGCAAGCGATCTCGAGTGATGTGCAGCACGGCGTCGGAATAACGCTCGATGGCAAACCTGTCCTGACTCCGCGACGGCGCGCTTTTGTCGCGCCTACACAGGCACTCGCGACCGCAATCGCGGCGGAATGGAATGCGCAAGCGGAATTCATCGACCCGAGGCAGATGCCGCTCACGCGGCTCGCCAACACCGTGATTGACGCAGTGGCTGAAGATCCCGAACCGGTCGCAGATGAGATCGCAAAGTATCTTGGCAGTGATTTGCTTTTCTACCGCGCCGAAGCGCCAGTGGGCTTGATCGAGCGGGAAGAGCGAGCCTGGGATCCGGTGCTCGCCTGGGCGCGCGAGATTTTCGGTGCGCATTTCGTGTTGACGCAAGGCGTGGTGCACGTCCAGCAACCACAAGAAGCCGTCGCGGCCATGCAAAGGGTCATTCCGCGAGAATCCTGGCAGCTCGCAGCGGTTTCTTCACTCACTACGTTAACCGGGTCCGCACTTCTGGCTTTGGCGGTCGTGCAGGACGCGATCGATGCCGACTCGGCCTGGACGGCAGCGCACGTCGACGAGGACTGGCAGATGGCACAATGGGGTCGCGACGAACTCGCGCTCGAGCGTCGAGCCTATCGAGAGGCGGAGTTTCAGGCGGCGGTGTCGGTGCTACGTCTTGCCAGCTGAAGTGCGCCAATCAACGACAGCGGCACCGCCGCCTGCCATGCTCATCCGTACTTAATGTCCGGTTGGGTCTCCGCGACGCCCGGCTTCGTAAAGAAACCAGACGCGTCTTTCAGCATCGTCAATGAATGTCTCGAGGAAGCTCGCGGTCGCCACGTCATTGTGCTCGTCGCAGAGATCGTGAGTCTCGCGCAGCGCCGTGATCACGCGCTGGTTGTCCTCGCGTAGCTCCGCGAGCATGTCCTGCGGATCGACATAGGCCGCGTCATTGTCAGCAAGGCGCTGATGACGCCCGATATCGCCGATTGATCGCAACGTGGTCCCGCCAAGTTTACGCACACGTTCTGCGAGCACGTCGGTGGTGGCAAATATCTGATCAGCTTGCTCGTCGAACAACAGGTGAAAGTCGCGAAAATGCGGCCCGCTGACGTGCCAGTGAAAATTCTTGGTCTTTAGATAAAGCGCGAAAGTGTCAGCCAACAGCGCATTGAGCGCTCCAGTGATGTCTTTTTGGGCATTGGCGCCGAGATCGGTCGGCGTAGTCAGGCGCGCGGTGGGCTTGGCATTATTCATGACAGGTGTCCTCGGTTATCAAACTTCCTTCCCCCCAAGTACCCTTC
>JANWKN010000062.1 GCA_025451355.1 Pseudolabrys sp.
CCAGCGTGACCGAGCGAGATTTGCCCCGCATAGCCGGTAAGGAGCATCAGCGAAAGTGCGCCGATCGATGCCAGGAAAACCTGGCAGGCGAGATCGAGCGCAAATGGCGACGCCAGGAAAGGAAAAGTGGCCAGAATGGCGGCAAAGAAAGCAAGGCTCACGCGCTCGGTGCGGGTTTGCAACAAGGCAAGGTCCGCGCCGTAGCTGGTGTGGAGATAACCGCTTGCGCGTGGCGGCGATCTAAACACGGTCGAGCTCCTCGCGTGTGCCGAACAATCCCCAGGGGCGCACGATCAGCATCGCAATCAAAACGAGGAAGGGCACGACGTCCGACAACAAGGGATCGACATAATAGATCAGCAGCACTTCGGCTCCCGCGACAATCAACGCGCCGACGAGAGCGCCAGCGAAACTGTCGAGACCACCCACCAACGCGGCGGGGAAAGCCTTTAGGCCGATGACCGGCATGCTGCTGGTCAGGCCAGAATCGAGCGCCATCAGGATTCCTGCAAACGCTCCGGTTAGGGTCGAAAGGCTCCATGCAAGAGCATAGACACCATGTAAATTGATGCCGCGCTGCGCGGCGAGGAGTGGATTTTGTCCGGCGGCCCGCATGCGCGTGCCCCAGCGGCCAAAGCGCAAAAATATGAAAAGCGCGCCATAGACGGCGATCGTCGTTGCAACCAGCGCTGCCGACCAGAACGAAATTCGCGCGCCGCCGAACAGCACAAACGAAGGATTGCTCACACCGAGCGCCTGCGCTGGGTATTGCTGCTGGGCCGACCAGATGAGGAACACAACACCGCGGATGAGGATTCCCAGCGCAACCGTCGTCAGAATCGCTGCCAGCACCATCTCGCCGGTCATCTTGCGCATGAGAAAGATGTAGACGAGGCCCCCGGTCAAAAGACTCAAAAGGATGGCGGCGGCCAATGCCATTACAGGGTGACCGTTAAATAGCGAGGCTGTTGCCAGCACCAGATATGCGCCGAGCATCATCAGTTCGCCGTGGGCGAGATTGAGCACCCGGCTGACGCGGTAGATCAGGACGTATCCGCAGGCGATCAGCGCATAGATCGAACCGAGGACGATAATGTTGACCGCGAGCTGCAAACGAATTGTCCGAGGCGCGAGTTGAAATCTGGGCATCAATGACGGGGCGCGCCGGGACCGCGCGCCCCGAACCTGCTCCAGCTCATTTCACCTCATAGACTTTCCAATCCTGCACGCGGGCAATCTTGTCGCCGTCCCACTTGTAGACTCGATAGTAGAGCCGGGTGCGGAAGTGATTGTCTTTGGTCCACTCGATCGGTCCGCCGCGCAGGCCCTTGGTGTCGATCTTCAGATTTTCCATCTCCGCGCGCACTTTGGCGGGATCCGCGGGCCAGCCGGCGCCCTTAAGCGCTGCTTCAATTGCCATGCCGCCGATCCATCCTTCGGTCATGGTCTGCGCCGGAAACTTCGAACCCGCCTTGCTGGCGGCGGCTTCGATGTCCTGATGGATGGGCTCTTTTTCCTGGAACAAAGCATTCGAATTGACGACGTAGAATTTTCCGTCCTTCAGCCGGGCGAGTTCAGACTCGGCCTCGAGATGACCCCAGGCGATGTAGTCGTCTTGCCAGCCGAGCTTGCGGAGCGCTTCGAGCGTGCGCACCTGGGTGACCCAGGGTGCCCATGAGTAGACCCAGTTCGGGCCGGCGTCTTTCAGCTTCGTTGCGAACGGAGTGTAGTCGGCGGTCGGCGGCGGGATGACTTCCTGATCAACGGGCTCGATGTCCATCTTTTTCGAAAGCTCCATGGCGTAGTCCATCTCGCCGCGCGAGAGGGGGATGGCCATGGCGGAGAATCCCATTTTTACCGGGCCCTTCGCCGCCGCTTTGACAAAATCAAGCGTTGCGCGACTGTCGAACTGCGAAGCGTAGCCCGTGGTGCAGAACTGCAGCGGATTGGCAGGCGGGTAAACGCTTTGCGGACAGACACCGCTTGCGAACAACAGGGGGACGTTGGCGTTCTTGCTTTCGGCGATCACCGGGGCGTAAGTCGACGACAGGCTCGCGTTCACCATCAGGACGACATTGTCTTGGGTGATCAGCTTCTTTGTGTTGGCCGCCGCCTTCGAGGGCTGCGCGCCGTCATCCTCGATCACCAGTTTGATCTGTTTTCCGTTGACGCCGCCTGCCGCGTTGACGCGATCGATATAGAGCCGCAAGGCATCTACCGCCGGCGCGTATGTGCTCGACGGCGGTCCGGTCAGTGCGGCGGTAACGCCCACCAGATAAACATCCTGGGCTGCCGCCGGTAGCGCCATGGCGCAGGCGGCCAAACCGCCAAGCAAGATCCTGTTGAGCATGGTGTCCCTCCCTTTTTCATGTCGTTGAACCTGTGCCAATCATCAAGAGGCGAGCACATTTCCCGTGCCCGCCGCAATCAGCCGCTCTTCCCGGTCGTCGTACATTGCCTCGACCAACTCCCTGAAGCGCTCATACATCAGTTTTCGTTTGACCTTGCGCGTCGGCGTTACCGGCTCGCCTTCTTCTTCCGGATCGAGCGCCTTGGGCAGGATACGGAACGACTTGATCTGCTCGACGCGGGCAAGGTCGCGATTGACCTTATCAAGTTCGACCCGGATCAGTTGTGCGACGCGTGGGTGCGCGGTCAGGCTGGTGAAACCGGTGTAAGCCACGTCATTGGCGCGCGCCCAGTCGGCGACGGTTTCGAAATCGATCTCCACGATGGCGGTAAGATATTTGCGGCCGTGGCCAAAGACTACAGCTTCCGCAACATACGGGCTCGCGCGCATTGCGTTTTCGATTAGCGATGGCGAGATCGTCTTGCCGCCGGCGGTAACCAGAAAATCGCGTGCGCGATCGATAAGCCGCAGGCTTCCGTTTTTCCATTCACCGACATCGCCCGTACGAAGCCAGCCATCCGCACCTTTCACTTCGCGCGTCGCTTCATCGTTGCGCCAATAGCCGTTGAAAAGATCGGGGCCACGCACGAGAACTTCGCCGTCCTCCGCCAGCCTCACTTCGAGTCCTTCAACCGGCGTGCCGACATTGCCGGGTCGCGGGAAGAGGCCGCGCTGTCCGGCGATAATGCCGCCGGCCTCTTCGGTCTGGCCGTACATCTCGACGACATTGACGCCGTACATATGCCAGAGCGCGGCGGTCTCGGCCGGTAGACCGGCGCCGCCGCTCACCACAAGCTCCAGTTTGTCGAAGCCGAGCTTGTTCAGGATCGGGCGAAGAATCGTGGCGTGCAGAGCGCCATAAAGTGCGTGTTGCGCGGCGATCGTCTCGCCATCCCATTGCCGACGGACATGAGCGCGCGCAACGCGCATTGCCAAATCGTAGGCGCCCCGCTTGAGCCGGCTGGAGTTGAGCACCCCTACGAGCACGTGCGAGGCGAACTTCTGCAAATAACGCGGGACGGCGAACATCACTGTCGGTGCAACTTCGAAAAGTGTAGTGGCGAAATCCTCGGGGTCTTCGCCAAAATGCGGCACTATTTGCGAGATGAGAGGCAGCGTAATAGCGACGTCGCGGCCGAGCACATGACACATGGGCAGAAAAACGACTGTACGGTGAGGCTTTTTGCGCAGCGTCGGGTATTGCGTGACCACCGTATCGGTGGCGGCAAGATGCCTGCCGTGGGTGACGAGCGCACCTTTCGGGTGACCGGTGGTGCCGGACGTGTAGACGATAAAGGCCGGATCTTCCGGCGACAGCCTAGCAATCCCCGTCTCCAGCCAATCGAGCTCAGGTTTGTCTGCAACGTCCAGCAGCTCGCGCAAGCGATGGAGCTTGGGATGCGTGTAGCCGAACATGGCCGAATCATCGATTACGACGATGGCCTTCAGATCGGGAAGCCGATCGGCGAAGGAGAGAATCTTGTCGACGTATTCCTGATCTTCAGCGATGAAGAACGCGGCGCCGCCGTCGCGCATCTGGTATTCGACTTCGGTCTGCGCGGCCGTCGGATAAATGCCGTAGGCGATCGCCCCAAGCGACTGGACGGCGAGATCGCATAGCAACCATTCTTCGCAGACATCGCCCATGATCGCGGCGCGTTCGCCGCGTTCCAACCCGATACTCTGCAGTGCGTGCGCATAATGCGCCACGAGTCTCGCATAGTCGCACCAGCTTCGCTCGCGGTAGATGCCCAAATGTTTGGAACGAAACGCCACGGAATCGGGCGTCGATCGCGCCCGCTCGCAAAGCAAGTGCAGAGCGGTGGTGCGGCGCAGTCTGTCGCGATCAATCGTGACACCTGCGATCATCGTGCACTCTTTGATCGGCTAAATTCTATAGCTCAATCGAATTCTATAGCTCGTCCGCGAATAAGCAATGGCGCGTTCAGCGGCGACGGCGCGGCACTGTCGGGCGCTTGCCCATCCCACTGATCGCCAGTTGGGCGAATTCGGCAGCGGCGCGGGTGATGTCGGTGCTTTCCTTACGGTGCCAATTCGATGCTGCGTTGCACATGCCAAGGATCGCGAGGGTCGCCAGGCGGGCGTCCAGGTCCGCGCGGAATTCCCCTTTTTTGATGCCCTCCGTGATGACGTCCTCGAAGATGCGCTCGAGCCCGCGCGACCACCGGCCGATACGACGGCGGCTTTCCCGGGGAAGATGCTGGCGTTCGTTGAGGAAGACCCGAACAAAGTCAGGCCGGTCGACGAGGGGCGAGAGGTGGGATTTAATCAGCAAAGTCAGGCGGTTGGTGGCGCTCTCCGGCCGCGCAGCAATGGCTTTTGCAGCGTCGAAAAAGCCTTCAACGCCCTTTAGGCAGACGAGTTCAAGAGCCGTCTCTTTGGACGAAAAATAATAGTAGAGGCTCGCCTGCTTGATGCCGAGGACGTTGGCAATGTCCTGCGTCGTGGCACCGTGGAAGCCGCGCTCTGCGAAAACGCGCGCCGCGGCTTCAATGATCTGCGGCGCCCGCCGTCGCTGGCTGGCCTTGCGCCGGGTCGTGGTCAGCGCAACCACATTCATCGAGAGATGCCTCGTCCTATAGCCAAAGTGGGCAGGAACTTAAACAGCGCCGGATGCGAAACAGAAGCATTGTGTTGTGCCATGTCGGCAATCTAAATTCCATCTATTGAGCTATAGAAAAATCGGGAGCCAGCTTGCATGCCGTCCGCTCAAGGCCGTCCGCCGTTTCGTGCCGATCACATCGGGAGCCTGCTGCGCCCGCAAGCCCTGCGCCAGGCGTTTCGCCAGCACGCCGGGAAAGAAATCAGCGACGCCGAATTCGAAAAACTGCAGGATCAATGCATACGCGACGTCGTGGCTTTACAGGAGAGCCTGGGATTGCAGGTGGTCACGGATGGAGAATTCCGGCGCGGCTCCTATTGGGGACGCTTTGTCGAACGAACGGAAGGTTTCAGCATCAAACCGGCATCGTTCAAATTCCGTAACGATGC
>JANWKN010000063.1 GCA_025451355.1 Pseudolabrys sp.
ACCGAACTGGCTGGGTGTGGCCCTTATCGCTGTCGGTGCAATTCTAGTCGCCTATCGTTGATCGAGCGCTTCCTTGATTGCCAGGAAATCGCGCCACGCAAATCGTTTTTGTAATGGGCTGCGCAACAGGAAAGCCGGATGGAAAGTCGGCATGGCGCGGATTTCGCGCTTGCCTGTTTCGAATGCGAACCATCGCCCCCGCGTTTTGGTAATGCCTTCCCTGATGCCGAGAAGGGTCTGCGCGGACGGGCCGCCAAGGCAAACCAGGATGTCAGGATCGGCCAATTCGATCTGCCGCAAGATGAAAGGCAGGCAAATTTGCGATTCCTGTGGCGTGGGCGTGCGGTTGCCCGGCGGGCGCCAGGGTACAATGTTGGCAATATACACAGAGGTTCGGTCCAAGCCGATCGCAGCAAGCATGCGGTCGAGCAATTTGCCCGAACGGCCGACGAAGGGCAGGCCTTCGATGTCTTCTTCCCGGCCGGGCGCTTCGCCGACGAGCATCAGTCGTGCTTCCGGATTGCCGTCGGCAAAAACAAGTTGGCTCGCTGTTGATTTCAAGGCGCAGCCTTCAAATCTGTCGAGAATGGCGCGCAGTTCGTCGAGAGTCTTTGCGTTTTTTGCAACGGAGCGTGCCTGCATGACGGCTTCGTCGGGCGCAGGCGGCGCTGCGGGTGCGGCCCGAGCAACCGAATTCAAATCCGCCGCTGGCGTTACCGGTTGCACCGAACGGGCGGCAGGTTCGGCCGGCTCAGTCGAAGCGAAGCGATCGACTGGACTTTCGCCAAGGAGTGCATCTACGCCCGTCTCGGCATAGAAATCGAGCAGGTCGCGTGCTGGGGTGTTGCGAGAGGGGATCACTTATTCACCCTAGCATAGGGGCAGCCCGATTGCCGCCCTGTGTGCAAAAGTGGACAATCGGCCAAGGAGAGATTCATGGCCGAGCTACCAGCCCGCGAGGCGATGGAATTCGACGTGGTCGTTGTGGGAGCCGGGCCTGCCGGGCTTGCGGCAGCGATCCGCCTCAAGCAAATCAGTGCTGATATTTCCGTAGTGGTGGTGGAAAAAGGTTCCGAGGTCGGCGCGCATATCCTCTCGGGAGCTGTAATCGACCCGATTGGGCTCGACCGACTGTTGCCCGACTGGCGCTCGAAAGACACGCCCATCAAGACGTCCGTCACAGGCGATCGTTTTTATTATCTTTCAGCGACCGGGGCGATCCGGCTGCCAAATTTCATAATGCCGCCGTTGATGAACAATCACGGCAACTACATCGTCTCGCTCGGCAACGTCTGCCGTTGGCTGGCGACAAAGGCGGAAGCATTGGGAGTTGAAATCTATCCCGGGTTTGCCGCGACGGAAGTTCTCTATGACGCGAACGGCGCGGTTGCAGGTGTCGCTACCGGAGATATGGGCGTTGGCAAAAACGGAGAGCCCAAGGACAATTTCACCCGTGGTATGGAACTGCGCGCGAAGTACACCCTATTCGCCGAAGGGGCGCGAGGCAATCTGGGCAAGCAATTGATCCCGAAATTCGACCTTGCGAACGACCGCGGGCCGCAGAAATTCGGGCTGGGCCTGAAAGAACTTTGGCAGGTCGCAACGGAGAAACACCGCGAGGGGCTGGTACAGCATACGTTCGGATGGCCGCTCGACAATTCGACCGGCGGCGGCTCATTTCTCTATCATCTCGACGACAATCTGGTGTCTGTCGGATTCGTCCTGTATCTCAATTATTCAAATCCGTATCTGTCGCCCTTCGAGGAATTTCAGCGCTTCAAAACACATCCCCTGGTGCGCGATACTTTCGACGGCGGCAAAAGGCTCGCCTACGGCGCCCGCGCTCTGACCGAAGGTGGTTACCAATCGGTGCCGAAACTTTCATTTCCTGGTGGCGCACTGATTGGTTGCGATGCGGGCTTCATGAACGTGCCGCGCATCAAGGGCAGTCACAACGCCATTCTTTCCGGAATAGCGGCCGCCGAATCCGCCGCGGCGGCCCTCTCTTCCGGGCGCAGCCACGATGAGCTGTTGGATTATGATGCGGGTTGGCGCGACTCGCCCATCGGAAAAGACCTCTGGAAAGTGCGCAACGCGAAGCCATTGTGGTCGAAATTCGGAACCCTTGCGGGCATCACGCTCGGGGGGCTCGATATGTGGACAAATACGCTCGGCTTCTCGTTATTCGGTACGCTTCACCACGATAAGCCAGACTACGCTTCTCTAAAACCTGCGTCCGAATGTACGCCGGTGTCGTATCCGAAGCCCGACGGAAAAATTACCTTCGACCGACTTTCGTCGGTTTTCTTGTCCAATACCAATCACGAAGAAGATCAGCCGGTTCACCTTAAGGTTGGTGACATCGGCTTACAGAAGAAATCTGAGCACGATGTCTTTGCAGGGCCCTCGGCACGCTACTGTCCCGCGGGAGTCTATGAGTGGGTGGAAGAGGCGGGTTCTGCAAAGTACGTGATCAACGCCCAAAATTGTGTCCACTGCAAAACGTGCGACATCAAAGACCCCAACCAAAACATAAATTGGGTTCCACCCGAGGGCGGTGGAGGGCCTAACTATCCGAATATGTGAATTTCCGGCTGGTCCGGTCACGATACTGCCACACCCGCCCCTTCAAGCTGGCAGTAGTCGTGCTGCGCGGGACGTTCTTGCGGGGGCGGCGCAAAAAGGCCATTCTCGGTATAACATCCGGTGGTTCGCGAGCGAATCCGCCGCAACCGCTTCATTGGAGCACCGCCCGTGACCTCTTCGAGCTTCGGCCGCTGCGCTGCCGGCAGCGCGCTGGCCGCCTTTCTGGCGGCTGCGCCGACCCCTCTTGCCGCGCAGCAAACCAGCGCCTTGCAATCCGGTGCTATTAGCGCTTCGGGTAGTTATCTTGCCGCGCGCCACGCCGGCCAACAGCGCGATGCGGCTGCCGCTGCCGCCTACTACAGAGCCGCACTCAAGCGCGATCCGAGCAACGGCGAATTGCTCGATCGAGCCTTCCTGTCGTCCCTGGTCGATGGTGATGTCGACGAAGCGGTCAAGTTCGCCGAACGCGTAGCTCAGGCTGACAAGAGTGATCGCGTCGCCCGCTTGGTGCTTGGTGTGAATTCGCTCAAGCGCAAGCAATATGTGTCCGCGCGGCGGGACTTGGCGCAATCGATCCGGGGGCCGATTACGGATCTTACGGCAACTTTGCTTTCCGCCTGGGGCAACCTTGGCGTCAACGACAGCAAAGGCGCGATTGCTGCGATCGATCATCTTGCCGGACCAGAGTGGTATGCGATCTTCAAGGATCTCCATGCGGGCCTGATCTATGACGTTGCCGGCAACCAGAAGGAAGCCGGCAAGCGTCTCGAGCGCGCTTACAAGCTGGATTCTACGGCTCTGCGCGTCGTTCAGGCCTACGGCAGCTGGGTGTCGCGCAATCGTTCACCCAAGGAAGCGCAGACAGTTTTCGAGACTTTCGAAAAAGCGCTTCCCCGTCATCCTCTCGTGGTCGAGGCGATGGACAAGCTCAAGGCGGGAGAGAAACTGCCGCCGCTTGTTGCCAATGTTCAGGCTGGTGCTGCTGAAGCACTTTATGGCCTCGGAGCTTCTCTCGGCAGACGCGGCGGTGAGGACCTCGGCCTAGTATACCTGCAACTGTCGCTTTTCCTGAGCCCCAATCATCCGCTTGCGTTGTTGTCGCTCGCCGATCTCTATGAGGCGCTCAAAAAGCCCGAGCTTGCGATCAAGATCTACGATCGGGTGCCCACCAATTCCCCCTTACATCGCAACGCGGCCATCCAAATGGCTGCCAATCTCGACAGCCTCGACAGAGCTGACGAGGCTCAGAAGCATCTGGAAGCTTTGATCAAGCAGAATCCCGACGATCTCGAAACAGTCATGGCGTTGGGCAACGTGCTGCGGGGGCACAAAAAGTTTGCGGAATGCGCAAATGTATATTCGAAAGGCGCGTCTGCGATCCAAAAGCCCGAAAAATCGAACTGGGTGGTCTTTTACTTCCGCGGTATTTGCTACGAGCGCTCGAAGCAATGGGCGAAGGCCGAAGCGGACCTCACGAAGGCGCTAGAGCTGTTCCCTGATCAACCACACGTCCTCAACTACCTTGGTTATTCCTGGATCGACCAAGGTATCAAGCTGGACGAGGGCATGGAGATGATCAAGAAAGCTGTCCAGCAGCGTCCTGACGACGGTTACATCGTCGACTCGCTTGGCTGGGCCTATTACCGAGTTGGCAACTACGAGGAGGCCACCAAGCAGCTCGAGCGCGCGATCGAACTCAAGCCTGAAGATCCGACGATCAACGATCATCTCGGCGACGCGTACTGGAGGGTTGGCCGCGTGTTGGAGGCGCGATTCCAGTGGGCGCACGCGCGCGATCTCAAGCCGGATGCCGAAGACCTTCCCAAGATTGAAGAGAAGCTCAAGGAGGGTCTCCCCGACGAGACATCTTCGCAGGCCAAGGCCGGCAAGAAGAGCGGCGACGGCGGCTGATAGCCGCGACGAAAGCGATAGGTTTTTCGCGTGAGCGCGACGCTGCTCGAAAAGGCTCCTGCAAAAATCAATCTGACATTGCGGGTTCTCGGCCGCCGCGCCGATGGTTACCACGAGATTGAAAGCCTTGTCGCGTTCGCCGATTTCGGCGACATGCTGACGCTGCGGACCGACGCCGAGGAGGGGCTCGAAATCACCGGCCCCTTCGGCGGGAAGAGCGGGCCGATCACGGACAATCTGGTTCTCAAGGCAGTTGCTGCAGGACGCGAGCGCGTCGCCGGCTTACAGACGGGTCGCTTCCTGCTTGAGAAAAATATTCCGGTCGCGGCGGGTCTCGGTGGCGGTTCGGCGGATGCGGCGGCGGCTCTGCGGCTTGTTGCTCGCGTCAATGCCGTTTCTTTGGATGATCCCATACTCGCATTGGCCGCCCGCGCAACAGGCGCCGACGTGCCCGTCTGTCTTCATCCGCGTGCGCGGATCATGCGCGGTGTGGGCGAGCGGTTATCTGAGCCGGTTAAATTGCCGGCATTGCCAGCATTGCTGGTCAATCCACTTGTGCCATTGGCTACACGGGATGTCTTCGGCAGGTTCGCCGGCGCGCGCGGTGGCAATCACGCGGATGATGTGCCGACGGAGTTCGATCGCCTAATCGATTTTATGGAACAGCACGACAATGACCTCACGCCTGCGGCCTGTGCATGTGCTCCAGTCGTCGGCGAGATTCTGGAGACCCTGCGCGCCTTGCCCGGTGTCAGGCTTGCCCGCATGTCAGGGTCGGGCCCCACGTGCTTCGCGCTGTTCTCTACGCGAGATGAATTGGCAAAAGCCACGCAAAGGCTCAGGGACAACCGGCCAGCCTGGTGGTTACAACCCGCCACGATCGGTTAGCGTTAAGACAATAAGCGCACGCTTTCAGTGCGCGCGCCCAATGCAGAACGCGACCGCCTCTTCCAACGCCGACTTGATCTCCGATGGCGGCACAAGCGCCAGTGCATCGGTGGCGATTGCGCCGTAGTGGCGGGCACGGCCGACCGTGTCCTCGATCGAGTGGTGCTTTGCCATCAACGCGACCGCCTGATCAAGGTCGCCACCGCGGATATCTCCTTCGCCCAGCGTTCGGTTCCAGAAAGTTCGCTCGCTTTCCGTCCCGCGTCTGAAGGATAGGACCACTGGCAAAGTGATTTTCCCCTCACGGAAGTCGTCGCCGACGTTTTTGCCAAGTTTGGCGGACTTACCGCCGTAGTCCAGGGCGTCATCGATCAGCTGAAAGGCAATTCCGAGATTCATCCCGAACGACCGGCAGGCGGCCAGCTCAGCCTTCTCTTTTGCTGCGAGCGCCGGGCCGACTTCGCACGCAGCGGCAAACAACTCGGCGGTCTTGGCGCGGATGACCGAAAGGTACTCGTCTTCGTTGGTTGCCGTGTTTTTGGCGGTGCCAAGTTGCATCACTTCACCTTCCGCGATCACGGCAGCAGCCGACGACAAGATTTCGAGCGCGTGCAGATTTCCGACCTCGACCATCATCTTGAATGCCTGACCGAGAAGAAAATCGCCTACGAGCACGCTCGCCTCGTTCCCCCAAAGCATGCGCGCGGCCACTTTGCCGCGGCGCAGATCGCTTTCGTCGACCACGTCATCGTGCAGAAGCGTCGCGGTGTGCATGAATTCAACCGCAGCAGCGAGCTTGATGTGTGCGTCGCCGGAATAGCCGCTGAGCCTCGCCATCGCCAAAGTGAGCATCGGTCGCAGCCGTTTGCCGCCCGAGGAAATCAGATGATTGGCAACCTCGGGGATCATTGCGACGTCAGACCCGGTGCGACCCAAAATCGTCGAGTTGACGCGCTCCATGTCTGGAGCCACTAGTTCGACCAACCGATTGAGCGAGGCTGGATTTGGACTCTCAAATGGAAGAACGACGGCCAATTTCATCTCCGGACGCTTGGAAAGCGCGAGCATAGGAATGCTATGCTAACGCGGCAAGTCCGTTAGATCGTCGTATGAAGTCAATTTGACGCGGGCGTCGTTGGTGGGCTGAATGGCCATGCCAAGAGGCGGCCCAACGAAGACAACAAATCCATGCGTGAACTCATCCGAACCAATGATGCTGTCCTCGTCTCGGCGGTGGTGGCTTTGCTTGAGAGCGCCGGGTTCCGGCCGCTGGTACTGGATCAGAACATGAGTGTTTTGGAAGGTTCGCTGGGTGTCCTGCCACGCCGGGTTTTGGTCGCCGATGAGTACGAATTGCGAGCGCGGCGGCTCCTGGAGGACGCTGGCCTCGGGCACGAGCTGCGCCCTGATGGAAGCTGAGATCGAAACCAGTGAAGATGCTGTCCTTGGAGGCAGGCTGCGCTTGCGGCAACCGTTGCGCGGCCACCGTGTCGGGCATGACGCGATCCTGCTCGCTGCGGCAACGGGAGCGCGCGCTGGTGAGCACGCGATCGACCTGGGGGCGGGCGTCGGTGCAGCCGGCCTCGCTCTTGCGGTGCGCGTGGCCGGATTGAAGGTCACGCTGGTCGATCTCGATTCTGTGCTATGCGCGCTCGCAACATACAATGCGCGACTTAACCGGCTTGACGATCGAGTCCAGGCGCTCGCTCTCGACGTCGAAAGCGCGAATGCGCTCGAACGCGGCGGATTGACTCCCGACAGCGCAGATCGTGTTTTGATGAATCCGCCATTTCACGACGCGCGCCGGCAAAATGTCTCGCCCGATCCACGTCGTCGTCTTGCACATGTCGGCGCGCCTGGGCTTCTCGGGCGCTGGGTCGATACTGCCGCGTCGCTTTTGAAATCGCGAGGTGTCCTGACGCTCATCTGGCGAGCAGATGGATTGGACGAGGTACTCGGCGCGCTCGGAACTTCATTTGGAAATACAGCCGTCCTGCCGGTGCTGCCGCGCGCCGGCGCACCCGCCATCCGCATCCTGGTGCGAGCCGTGAAGGGCGGTGACGGGACGCGCAAGGACTGTCCGGCCCTTGCACTCAATGACGAGAACGGTCAGCCGACGGCGGCGGCCGAGGCCGTGCTACGGAGCGGAAAGATACTCACGATCGCCGATGCCTGAGAGAGGTTTGCTTAAACCTTGCGCCGCCTCGGCATAAATTCACGCCAGTGTCGACCCGCCAACTGGCGTCGCACTCGGTCCAAGCTCGTGTCGTTCAGGCGCGAAAGGCCAATAACGCTGCCGATCAACATGAACAGGAGTGTGATCTTGGGATCCATCGATCCGCCTCTTTCAAAGTGCCGGCACTCGTTACATTGCAAAAAACATTCCAAAGTTAAAAAACAGGCAACGCCGGACCATTTCAGAGCAAATCGCTCAAAATTTGGTGCGACACGATGGCCGAGTTCCAAAAGAGCATACAATGATAGGGTCAGCCTTTGACTTGAGGGCTGTCGCCCGCCTATCTGGATGCAATGAGCAGCTCCGAGAACCCTTCTCAACCCACGTTCGCCAAGCGTTTGATCGAGTTTTCGGCAGGGTTAGTGCCGAAGCGCTTTCGCAGCGATATACCGGTCGTGCCGGTGGTACGCCTTGCCGGGGTTATCGGCGTGGTCACGCCTCTGCGGCCGGGCCTGTTGCTTTCCACGATTGCAAAGTCGCTGGAGCGGGCCTTCTCCACGCCCCGCGCACGCGCGGTGGCGTTGGTCATCAACTCACCGGGCGGCTCTCCGTCGCAATCACACCTCATATTTCGACGTATCCGGCAGCTGGCCGACGAGAAAAAATTACCAGTGCTTGCCTTCGTCGAGGACGTCGGTGCGTCGGGCGGTTACATGTTGGCTTGCGCCGCCGACGAAATCGTGTGCAATGAGTTTTCGATTGTCGGGTCGGTCGGTGTTGTTGGCGCATCGTTCGGATTTAATGAACTGATGAATAAAGTCGGAATCGAACGACGGCTTTACACGTCGGGCGATCGAAAGGCGATGCTTGATCCGTTCCTGCCGGAGAAGCCGGAGGATGTGAAGCGTATCAAGGCGATCCAACAACAGATTCACGAGAATTTCATTACGCTCGTGAAGGAACGCCGCGGATCGAAATTGCACGGCTCCGACAAGAATCTGTTTTCGGGCGAATTCTGGCTTGCGCAGAAGGCGATCGATTTGGGCTTGGCCGATCGTATTGGCGATTTGCGATCAACCTTGCGCGAGCGCTTTGGCGAAAAGGTCCACACCCCACTCATCTCGGCCGAACGCTCTCTGTTCGGGCGCAGATCACCGGGCGTCAGTTTCGCGGACGCGTTCGCCCACAAATCAAGTTTCGCTGATGATTTCATCTCGGCGCTGGAAATTCGTGCGTTCTGGTCACGGTATGGGCTCTAGTTCGACCCAACCCCTTTATTCGCAACGAATTCCTGCGGTTAAAAGATGAGCGACGCTGTGCCGCTACGGGCCCACTTGCGCCAGAACCCATTCGCCCCGAAAATGCCGCCTTCGCAACGGACTCTTCCGCTGTCGAAATTCGATCGGAGCTGCGCTTATGCCGACGTTTTTACTTTCGCCGCTGGTCAAATGGTCGCTCGCCGCTTTGGGCGGAGCCATGATCGTACATTGGGCGGTCAAGGAAGCACGGCGGATCAACGAAGAGCTTGAAAATGCCAGGCGCGTGAAGGCGAAAATTACCGACGCCGAGAATCGGCCGACGCTTCGCCGCGATCCGACAACCGGCGAATACCGGCTCTGAGAATCTCAATAGATAGTCGGGCGTGCCGCTTAGCGGTCCGCTACGCCTTTGTGACCGCCGATCATGGCGCCGAAGAACAGCAAGATCAGCACCCACCCGATCAGCTGAAATGAAAGCATCGTTGTATCCCCAACCGCGATCGTGTTTTTTTTGTCGATCAGTCGCGTGGAATATCAGTGGCGGTTCAACGACGCGTAAATGGACCTCGACTTGACCCCCTTTGGGGCCGCCTCTAGGGTCGAATCTATTCCTGTGCTTAAGAATCAGTATCTATCGGATGGCTGAAGCCACACTTCTCGCCAGGGACGGCGCGCATCAAGGCAGCCTGGACCCAACGCGGTCATTCCAGGGGCTTATCCTTGCGTTGCAACAGTATTGGGCGAATTGGGGCTGCGTCATTTTGCAACCCTACGACATGGAGGTCGGGGCGGGGACGTTCCACCCCGCGACCACTTTGCGCGCGCTTGGGCCGAAGCCGTGGAACGCCGCGTATGTGCAGCCCTCACGTCGTCCGAAGGATGGCCGCTACGGCGAGAACCCGAACCGGTTGCAGCACTACTACCAGTTCCAGGTGATCCTCAAGCCATCACCGCCCGACATTCAGGATTTGTATCTCAATTCACTGAAGGCCATCGGCATTGATTACAAGATTCACGACATTCGTTTTGTCGAAGACGATTGGGAAAGTCCCACATTGGGTGCGTGGGGACTTGGTTGGGAATGCTGGTGCGACGGCATGGAGGTTTCGCAGTTCACTTATTTTCAGCAGGTTGCGGGATTTGAATGTTCGCCTGTTGCCGGCGAACTCACCTACGGCCTCGAGCGGCTCGCGATGTATGTTCAGGGCGTCGATAATGTATATGCGTTGAATTTCAATGGACGCACTGACGACAAGAAGGTCACCTATGGCGACGTATTCTTGCAGGCCGAACAGGAATATTCGCGGCACAATTTTGAATTTGCCGACATCGCGATGCTGTTCGAACAGTTCAAGATGGCGGAGGCGGCATGCAAGAATTACCTCGCGGCCGGCTGGGCCGACGGGAAAAAGCAACGTCATCTTATGGCGCTTCCGGCCTACGACCAGTGCATCAAGGCGAGCCACGTGTTCAATCTTCTGGATGCGCGCGGGGTGATTTCGGTCACCGAACGGCAGAGCTACATCCTGCGCGTGCGCGAACTGGCGAAAGCGTGCGGGGAGGCCTGGCTGGCGACCGAAGGCGGCGGAGCCTAGGGCCAGGCTGCTTCACATTCCGTAACGGCAGCCAAAAGCGGTAATCTGGGAGCGTGGCCGAATCACTTGGCGCGGGGGGCGCCCAAGGATCATGCTGCTCTGGGTCATTCTGCTCGTCGCTGCGGCTGTCGGGCTCTACGCAATCATTATTTTCAATAGCCTGGTTCGGACCAGATGGCCAATGAGGCCTGGAGCGGGATCGACGTCCAGCTCAAACGCAACGCCATTTCGGACCAGGCCGATCGGGCCACGCCCGCTGTCGCCTTTCAGCCGCCCGCTGCGAGATGATCGCTTCCTCGACAACGTCCGTTCGCTCACGCCGGCGGTCGGCGAGGGGCCTTCTGTCCATTGCCATCGGCCTTTGGCTCGCTGGTCCCTGTTCGCTTGCAGCGGAAGTTATCAGCTCATTCGACTCCGACGTTCGTCTCGCCAAGGATGGCGAGCTGACCGTCACTGAAACCGTTCGCGTACAAGCGGAAGGGCGCGATATTCGACACCGCATTTATCGTGACTTTCCGCTGACATTCAAAGAGCCGGCGGCGTCATCCGCGAAGTGGATTTCAGCCTCATCAGCGTCGAGCGTGACGGAAGACCGGAAGAATATTCCACAACAGCGAGCGCGGCATCATCCGCATCTATACCGGCAGCAAAAGCACGATCGTTCCAGGCGGCGAGCACACGTACGTCTTCCCGCTATCGGACGGGACGGCAGGTGCGCTGGTTCGACGGCAAACCGGAGCTGAACTGGAACGTGACCGGGAATTTCTGGCGTTTCCCGATCATGACGGCGAGCTATCACCTGCAATTTGTCGCCGGCGGTGAGCCGCCGCGCTGGACGGCATATACCGGCCGGTTGGGCGAGCGCGGCAGGGACTGGAGAGGCAGCCTCGGCGCTCTCGGAACGCTCTCAGTCGAGACCAC
>JANWKN010000064.1 GCA_025451355.1 Pseudolabrys sp.
AATTGCGGACTATTTAACTAATCGAGCGCGGGAAAGTTGCGGCAATGTCTTTTTGGCTGGTCCTGACGGCCAACAGCATTACCTTCGGCGGTCTGCTGTTCCTGCTGTCGGCGGGCTTCTCCCTTATTTTTGGGCTGATGCGTATTCCGAACCTGACGCACGGCTCGCTGTTCATGCTCGGCGCCTATATCGGCGCGACCTTCGTCATCGGCACGTTCGGCGTGAAGTTGAATTTCTGGCTGGCCGCGGTGCTCGCAACGCTCACTGTTGCTTTCCTCGGCGCTTTGGCCGAACGCCTGTTGCTACGACGCCTGCCGGGCGACCAGCTGGCACAGGTGCTGGTGACGCTCGGCTTATCTTTCATGGCGGCCGATCTCTGCTTGATCGTGTGGGGCGGAGACCCTCTTTCGGTCGCAACCCCTCCGGAACTCGCCGGCTTCGCGCGTCTCGGCGTTCTGGTTTTCCCGAATTACCGTTTGGCGATCATCGCCATCGCCATGATCGTTGCCATCGCCCTTTGGCTTCTCCTCGAACGCACTCGGCTTGGCGCCATGATTCGTGCCGGGGTGGACGATCCCGACATGGCCCGCGTCGTCGGCATTCGCGTGTCGCAGTTGTTTACTATCGTCTTCGCCCTCGGTGCGGGTCTTGCAGCGTTCGCCGGCATCATTGGCGGGCCGATCCTCTCGGTCTATCCCGGACTCGATCAGGACATGCTGCCGCTCGCGCTGGTCGTGGTCATTCTCGGCGGTACTGGCAGCCTGCTTGGCTCCTTTGTCGGCAGCATCATCGTCGGTTTCATTTATAATTTCGGCCAGGCGCTCTTGCCTGAGCTAGCATATTTCGTTCTTTTCTTTCCGATGCTTCTCGTTCTGCTGCTGCGACCGCAGGGTCTTTTTGGCAGGCATGTGCCATGAGCGGACGCTACTTCGCTCTTGGCGTTGCCCTCGTTGCGCTAGCAACGCTGCCGTACTGGATGGCCGGTATCTACTACATCAATGTCGCCAGTCAGATTTTGTTCTACGCAATCTTCGCGCTCGGGCTGAACGTGCTGGTAGGCTACGCTGGGTTGGTTTCGCTCGGTCATGCAGGCCTTTTTGGCGTCACGGCCTATGCGACCGGATACATGTTGCAACTTGGCTTCGGCCATCCGATAGCGATCCTCGTCGCCCTCGTCGTCAGCATGTTCGCGATGGCCATCTATGCGGCACTCTCGCTGCGTTCAACGGGAATTGGCTTCATCATGATCACCCTGGCGTTGGGTGAAATCCTGTGGGGCCTTGCCTATCGCTGGATCAGCCTTACCGGCGGCGATAACGGGCTGAGTCTGCAAACGCGCCCCGAGCCTTTCGGATACACGCTTTCGGACGCGAACGCGTTTTACTACGCCACGCTCGTTGTCTTTCTGCTTTCGATCGCCGCGCTGACGGTCTTCGTTCGCTCGCCGCTTGGCGCCGCCTTGAAGGGCACGCGCGACCAACCGCGCCGGATGAACGCCCTCGGCTACCACGTCTGGGCTATCCGGTTCATCGCTTGCCTGTTCTCCGGATTGCTGACCGCCGTTTCCGCAATCTTGTTCGTCTACTACACGCAGTTCATCAGTCCGCAGACGCTGTCCCTCACCTCCTCCGCGGAAGTATTGCTTATGGTGATCTCCGGCGGAGCCGGCACACTGCTTGGACCGATCTTCGGAGCGGGACTGGTGGTCGTGGTCAAGACCGTGGTGAGCGGTTTCATCGAGCGTTGGAATTTCCTGCTTGGCGCCATTTTCGTCGCCATCGTCATCCTGATGCCCGAAGGACTGGTACCAGGCACCGTGCGCCTCTGGAAAATGGCATGGCGAAAGCGTGAGCCTGCAGCCGCCACGATTTCGGGCGGCGCGGAGGCAAAGCCGTGAGCGCGCTCACCATCACCGGCCTTTGCAAGTCGTTCGGCGGCCTTCATGTCACGAGCAACGTCAGTTTGAATGTCGAACCGGGAGAGCGGCGGCTGATCATCGGGCCCAATGGCGCCGGCAAAACAACGCTGTTCAACCTGATCACCGGAGAACTGACGCCCGACTCCGGCTCGATCCAGCTCTTCGAGCAGGATATCACGCATGTGCCGAGCAGGCGGCGCGCGCATCTCGGCATGGCGCGCACCTACCAGATCATCACATTGTTTGCACGCGACACCATTATCCACAATGTCACGCTTGCGCTGCTTGGTCTTTCGCCCTCGCGATGGAATCCGATGATCGATCTCAAGCGGCAGGGCCACTTCGTGGAGCATGCCAAAAAAGCTTTGGAGCGGGTCGGTCTCGGACACATCGCGAACCGACCACTTGCGCAGACTTCTTATGGCGAGCGCCGACGCGTCGAGATTGCAATGGCGCTGACACAGAACCCGAAAGTGCTTCTGCTCGACGAACCTTTCGCCGGTCTGTCGATCGACGAACGGCGTGATGTGCAGCAACTGCTGTTAGCCATTCCGCGCGACGTCACGATCGTGATGATTGAGCACAACATGGATGTGGCACTGCAATTCGCCGAGCGCATTACTCTGCTGCATTTCGGTGAGGTTATTCTCGAAGGCAACCGGGCTGAGGTCGTCGCTGATCCGCGCACACGGGAGGTCTACCTTGGCCACTAGCGCGCTCAGCCTCAGCCGTATCGACGCTTTCTACGGCGACAGCCATGTGCTCGGCGATGTGTCGTTCGAACTCGGCGAGGCGCGTATGCTCGGTCTCCTGGGCCGCAACGGCGCTGGCAAATCGACCTGCATGAATGTGACGATGGGCTTGCTTCCGCCACGGCGCGGTGAAGTTACGGTTTTCGGCGAGCTGGTCAGCGGCAAGTCACCAGAGATGATCGCCGCGCGCGGCGTGGCCCTGGTGCCACAGGGGCGCCGCATCTTCAAAAGCCTGACGGTACGCGAAAACCTGGCTGTCGCCGCACGCAAGCCAGATCCGGGCAGCAAGCACGCGCCGTGGACCATCGACACCGTGTTCGGAATGTTCCCGCGCCTCTCCGAGCGCAGCAACCAGATCGCTGCGCATTTGTCCGGCGGCGAGCAGCAAATGTTGGCAATCGGGCGCGCGCTGATGGGCAATCCGCGTGTGCTGCTGATGGACGAACCGTCGGAAGGGCTGGCCCCACAGATCGTCGCCGAGGTGATGGCCACGATCCGAAAATTGAAAGAAAGCGGCTTGTCGATCGTGTTGGTCGAACAGAACCCGAAGCTGGTTTTCGATGTCGCCGACGACATCGTCATTCTCAATACCGGGCGCGTTGCCGTGGTCTCTACTCCCGCAAAGCTGGAAAAAGACGGCGTCGATCTGCGTCAGCATCTCGGGGTCTTCTGAGATCGCCGCGTTGAAAATTGCAAACGCCCAGGTTACTGGATCACCCTCTCGCGGATGACGACAAACGAAAGGCTGGAAATGGCTGACATCTGGAACAAATACGCCGACACCGCCGCACGCAAACATGGCAAGCCAGGGCGCGACGTGCGACCGAAGAGCATCACCATCGACGCTCATACGCACATTGCCGTTCCGCGTGCCGGCGAATTTATCAAGCCACATCTAGATGTCAGCACCATTCCGCTTGCGCATTTTGCGTCGGCAGAAACCAAGGCCATCAACGCCAAGCAGGAGGCGGACATCCGCGGATGCATGACCGGTTTTGACGAACGGTTTGCCATTATGGACAAGATGGGCGTCGACATGCAGCTGGTGATGCCGCCACCACCGCAATGCTATCACACGGTCGCGCTGGAATTTGCGGTTCCGGCGGCTCGTATGATCAACGAAGGCGTTGCCGAATTCGTCTCGCGCCACAAGGACCGTTTCATTCCCTGTGGCACCGTGCCGATGCAGGATGGCAACGAGGCGGCGAAAGAACTCGCGCACTGCATGAAGACGCTCGGTTTCAAGGGAGTGGAGATTCTCACCAATGTCGCCGGGAGGGAATTGTCCGATCCCGCATTTGCCCCGTTCTGGAAGAAGGCCGACGAACTCGGCGCGCTTGTGATCATCCATCCGAACGGTTTCACCGAAGGGCAGCGCCTCTCGCGTTTCTACTTCAATAACGTCATCGGCAATCCGTTCGAGACGACCCTTGCCCTGCACTACCTGATTTTCGACGGCGTGCTTGAGCGACACCCCAATCTGAAAATTTTTGCCATGCACGGCGGCGGCTATCTTGGCGCTTATTCCGGGCGGATCGACCACGCCTGGGGGGCGCGCTCGGACAGTCACGCCAATCTGCCGAAACCGCCGACCAGCTATCTGAAGAAGGTCTACGTCGACACTGTCGTATTTACCCCGGGACAGCTGAAAGCACTGGTCGAGACTTTCGGGCTCGATCAGGTCATTATGGGGACCGACTATCCCTTCGACATGCTGGAGAACGATCCAATCGGTCACGTCGCCTCAGTCGACAGCTTTGACGACAAGGCGCGCGCCGCACTCGTCGGCGGCAATGCAAAAAAAATGCTGGGAATGTAAACGCGCTACGCGTGCAGAAAATCCAGAACCGCCGTTTCGGCAATGACCGCGGCGTCAGTACTGTGGCGGCCGGCGCGCGCCTGCTCTTCCTCGGTACGCGTGGCCTGTAAATAGGCACCCAGGTGACGAGCGCGCTCGATGATGCGGCAGTTCTGCGAAAACCGCGCCGCCTGATAGCGCCTGAGCGCGCTCTCGACGTTCTCTTCTTCCTGAATCGCTTCGGCCAGCGCGGCCGCATCGTCAGCAGCCTTGGAAACCCCGGCGGCCACATGCGGCCTTGCGACGAACGCCGCATCGCCGACAATTGCAACGCGGCCGAATGCCATGCGCGGCGATTCCAGATCGTAAATTGGCTGTAAGATTAGTTCTTCGATGAGCCGCACGACTTGTCGGAATTGCGGGGCGACCAGGCGTTCAGCGTCGGCACGCATTTCGGCAATCGCCTCGCGGCGGATCAAGGGAGGCGGTATCGATATGGCGTGCGTTACCCCCCGCTCGTCGGTGAGCAGCCACTGGAGTTTGGTCGCCTCGTCAGCGGGTCTGTACCAGACGACATTGTAGCGGCGATAGCCGGGACGCAGGTCGTTGTCGGGCCCTGCCACCGGATAACCGAGAAATTGTTCGCCCAGTGGAAGGCCAAAGGACATGTATTCGAAGAGCTCGCGGTGCGCGTCTGCGGGAAACACCCGTTCGGGGATCAGCGCGCGCCACGCGCTGTAGCCGGCATAGCGAGGCGTTACTCCCGGCAGGCACTGCTGGCGCACCGTGGATCGGATGCCGTCCGCGCCGACCAGCAAATCGGCCTGGATAGATTCTCCATCGGAAAAATGCGCCAGCACCGAATCCGAATCCTGAGTGAGTCGGGATAGGCCGCGGCCACGATGATAGCGCTCCGGCGGAAAGGCATCGCGCAGTAGGCGATAAACGCGCTCCCAGGCGGTGAGCACCTGCGGGCACTCGATTTCGTGGGTCAGCCGTCCCTGCGCGTCAATAATTTTGCGCGTGGTGATGTGGACGCCAAGATCGCTGGTAGAAAGACCGAGGCCGCGCAACCGCTCGATCAGTTCATATTGCGCCACAATGCCGGCGCCGCGTCCCGACAGCTCACTGTCCACCCTCTCGAAGATATCGACGTCCCACCCGGCCTGACGCAGCAAGAGCCCGCTGAGCAAGCCGCTCATCGAACCACCGATGATTACTGCGCGCTTCCCGCGGGCCCCGGTCAACTGTCCAGCCTCGATCTTTCCGTTTACCCGTTTATCCTATATATGAAAGCCAACAGTTTTGGAGGAATCCTCATGGCACTCACCATGCTCGACAAGCAGGCCGAGAAAAAGGACATGACGCAGTGGCCGGCAGACATTGCCGCCGAGTTCGAACGTGAGAGCAAGAGCCCGAACCCTTGCGTCGGATCCACGCTTCTGTCGGAAAACGACCGCACCCGCGTGTGGATCATCCGCCTCGCCCCCAGCGAACGTATTGGCTTCCATCGTCATGTCCTTGATTATTTCTGGACATCAGTGTCCGGCGGTCGCGGTCGCCAGCACGTGCACGATGGCACTACGGTCGAATACACCTACCAACCGGGCGAAACGCGTCATGAAACCTACGGAAAAGGTGAATTCAAGGTTCACGATCTGGAGAATCTTGGCGATCGCGAAATGGTTTTCATGACCGTCGAATTCAAGGACAGCGTGAACGAGCCGATGCCCTTGCCCGCGGGTGTTCGGCCACAATCCGCCGCAGCCTGAAGTCCACGATTTTTGTTACGCCCGCCGTAGGCAGCAGCCCACGGCGGGCGTTTCATTTGCCGCACTTGCAAAGGTTCGGCTGATCGTTCAATAGGCTAGCCAAGCCACCGACCTTCCTGCACACTGCCGCAAAATCCGTGGCAGCGGGACGACTGCTGTGGGATAACAAAAACGCGAAGGCTTCAGAGGGGAGTAACGCCGGCAATTCGATAACTGATCGTGGCCGTGCATCGTACCGGGCGAATTGTCCGGCAATGCTCAGGCAGCGGCGGCGCCGGTTTAAGCGCGTATGGATATTTCCTTCGATTTGTTGATGAACGCGATTGTCGCGGGGCTTTTGCTCGGCGGCTTTTA